>NZ_RHJO01000017.1:0-67926 GCF_004211985.1 Escherichia sp. E10V10
TTATTAAGAAGCCTCGAGTTAACGCTCGAGGTTTTTTTTCGTCTGTATTTCTATTATTGCCAAAATCGCAAAAATCCTCTGCGTTTTACGCCCTTTTTCCGCAACAGTCTAAAGCTCATAATCACCTTAGTTAACGAAAATAGCATTAAAAGAGGCATATTATGGCTATCCCTGCATTTGGTTTAGGTACTTTCCGTCTCAAAGACGACGTTGTTATTTCATCTGTGAAAACGGCGCTTGAACTTGGTTATCGCGCAATTGATACCGCACAAATCTATGATAACGAAGCCGCAGTAGGTCAGGCGATTGCAGAAAGTGGCGTGCCACGTCATGAACTCTACATCACCACTAAAATCTGGATTGAAAATCTCAGCAAAGACAAATTGATCCCGAGTCTGAAAGAGAGCCTGCAAAAATTGCGTACTGATTATGTTGATCTGACGCTAATCCACTGGCCGTCACCAAACGATGAAGTCTCTGTTGAAGAGTTTATGCAGGCGCTGCTGGAAGCCAAAAAACAAGGGCTGACGCGTGAGATCGGTATTTCCAACTTCACGATCCCATTGATGGAAAAAGCGATTGCTGCTGTTGGCGCTGAAAACATCGCCACCAACCAGATTGAACTCTCTCCTTATCTGCAAAACCGTAAAGTGGTTGATTGGGCCAAACAGCACGGCATTCATATCACTTCCTATATGACGCTGGCTTATGGTAAGGCACTGAAAGATGAGGTTATTGCTCGTATTGCAGCTAAACACAATGCGACCCCGGCACAAGTGATTCTGACGTGGGCGATGGGGGAAGGTTTCTCAGTAATACCTTCTTCTACTAAACGTGAAAACCTGGAGAGTAATCTTAAGGCACAAAATTTACAGCTTGATGCCGAAGATAAAAAAGCGATCGCCGCACTGGATTGCAACGACCGCCTGGTTAGCCCGGAAGGTCTGGCTCCTGAATGGGATTAAGCCTCTCTGACAGCTCCTCCGGGAGCTGTTTTTACATGCTCGCTAAGGAAATCGATAAAAGCCCGGATGCGCGTACTTACCGCACGGTCGCTGTAATAGACAGCACTGAATGGCATTTCCACTGGCAACACTTTATCTGCCATTAACTCCACCAATTCTCCGCGAGCGATTTCTCTGTCGATCATATAGTCGGACAAACACGCAATCCCGTTGCCACTCAGGCAAAGCTGTTTCAGCGTTTCCCCACTATTGGATGACAAACCGTACTTCACCTCATGTAATTGTCCATCACTACAGGCTATCGGCCAGGTATTGAGGGAAGCGGGTTCAGTGAATCCCAGGCAAACATGTTGCTTTAAATCGTCGATCGTTTCTGGCTTCCCGTAGCGGGCAATATAGTCGGGGGAGGCGATAATTTTTCGATAACTGTTAAATAACGGACGGGCGCGTAAGCTGGAATCCGTTAACGTACCGGCGCGTATCGCGACATCCACTTTTCTTTCGATCAAATTAATAATCGTTTCGGAGGAGACTAGCGATAAAGTGACTTCCGGATAGCGTTCACGGAAAGGCTTAATCAACGGCATCAGAAAGTGCAGCACCACTGGCGTCGCGGCATCGATCCGTAACAGTCCACGCGGTGTATTACGCGTCTCCATAATTTCTGATTCTGCCGCTGCCATCTCCTGCAAAATTGACTGTACGCGACGAAAATAACGCTCGCCTTCTTCCGTCAGGCTAAGTTGTCGCGTGGTCCGATTAAGCAGGCTAACGCCAAGTTTCATCTCCAGCTTTTTCACCGCCCGGCTTACCGCTGAGTTTGCTTGCCCTAATTGTTCCGCTGCCCGGCTAAAGCTGCCGCTTTCGACGACCGAAACAAAAATGGCGAGTTCTTCCGACGTGGCTTTCATTTTTGCTCCTGTTGCAAAATAGAAGAGATATTTTGAATTTATTTGTCATTAAACCATCAGGATACGTGATATGTCATCCGATTTAATGATATCTATAAAGAGTAAAATTCAGCCTGGTGTAAGTACTTGCTTACATAACAATCTACAATTGCTCGTTGAAAGAGTGAGCTAAAATCCCTATAACAGTAGAACCCTCCTGAATGCGGAAGGGGTGACGTAATCGAGGTTTCAAAGTCAAAAGTGCGAAAAAACACCTATGCCATGCGCTATGTTGCCGGACAACCTGCGGAAAGGATCTTACCGCCGGGGTCTTTTGCGAGCATCGGCCAGGCATTACCACCTGGAGAACCGTTAAGTACCGAAGAGCGTATTCGGATCCTGGTGTGGAACATATACAAACAGCAACGCGCTGAATGGTTGTCGGTATTAAAGAACTACGGCAAAGATGCACATCTGGTGTTATTGCAGGAAGCGCAGACAACGCCAGAGTTAGTACAGTTTGCGACTGCTAACTATCTTGCTGCCGATCAGGTACCCGCTTTCGTGCTGCCGCAGCATCCTTCCGGTGTCATGACCCTTTCGGCGGCGCATCCTATTTATTGCTGCCCGTTACGCGAACGTGAACCTATTTTACGTCTGGCGAAATCAGCGCTGGTGACGGTCTACCCATTACCTGATACCCGCCTGTTGATGGTCGTCAATATTCACGCCGTCAACTTTAGTCTGGGCGTAGATGTTTACAGTAAGCAGTTGCTTCCTATTGGCGATCAGATTGCCCATCACAGCGGCCCGGTCATTATGGCGGGAGATTTCAATGCCTGGAGCCGTAGAAGGATGAACGCGTTATATCGCTTTGCGCGGGAAATGTCGCTGCGCCAGGTGCGTTTTACCGATGATCAGCGCCGTCGGGCGTTTGGTCGCCCGCTCGATTTTGTTTTCTACCGTGGTCTTAACGTCAGCGAAGCTTCTGTACTGGTTACGCGCGCTTCCGATCACAATCCGCTACTCGTTGAATTCAGTCCCGGCAAGCCTGATAAATAAGGTATGTCAGGTCTGCCACAGGGCAGACCAACGTTTGGCGCTGCCCTTTATACTCAAACAACAAAAGGACAGCGCAATGACAACACAATCCCACCATGACCACGTAGAAAAGCAGTTTAGCTCGCAGGCCAGTGAGTATTTAACCAGTACCGTACATGCATCCGGGCGAGACTTACAGCGCCTGGCGGTGCGTCTGGCTGATTATCCTGATGCAAGTGTACTTGATATGGGCTGCGGAGCAGGGCATGCCAGCTTTGTCGCTGCGCAAAACGTGAGCGCGGTGGTGGCGTATGACTTATCTGCCCAAATGCTGGATGTCGTGGCACAAGCTGCTGAAGCCCGGCACCTGAAAAATATCGCCACCCGCCAGGGATATGCCGAAAGTCTGCCATTTGCCGATAACGCATTTGATATTGTTATCAGCCGTTATTCTGCCCATCACTGGCATGATGTTGGTGCAGCACTGCGTGAAGTGAATCGGATATTGAAACCCAGCGGTAGGCTGATTGTGATGGACGTAATGTCTCCGGGTCACCCAGTGCGCGACATCTGGTTACAGACGGTAGAAGCATTACGCGATACCTCTCACGTACGAAACTACGCCAGCGGTGAGTGGTTGACGTTAATCAATGAAGCCAATCTGATAGTTGATAATTTAATTACAGATAAGTTACCGCTGGAATTTTCTTCATGGGGCGCCAGAATGCGTACGCCAGAAGCATTAGTAGACGCTATTCGCATTTACCAACAGAGCGCATCGACAGAGGTGAAAACGTATTTTGCCTTGCAGAATGATGGCTCTTTCACCAGTGATATCATCATGGTAGAAGCACATAAAGCGGCATAAATAAAAAAGGCACCGGGGGAATCGGTGCCTTTTTATTATCTGGTTTGTCAGGAATCTGGCATGTTGTTGTTTTTCACAAACAACGTCAGCTTATCGCCCGGTTGCAGATTCGCAGTGTCGCTGTTCCAGCGCATCACATCTTTGATGTTCACGCCGTGGCGTTTAGCAATGCTTGAAAGCGAATCGCCTTTGCGCACACGATACGTAATGCTATCGCTGTTGTTTGCCAACCGCTGTGCGCTACTACCTGCGCCAATCGTCAGACTTTGGCCTGGTTTCAGCTTAGATCCGCGCAGTTTGTTCCACTGCTGCAAATCTTTGGTGCTTACGCCGAGACGTGAAGCGATACTTGAAAGCGTGTCGCCAGAACGAACGGTGTAAACACGACTGTTAAGCGGCGTATTGTCGGCAACCAGCGTCGACTGTACAGCAGCAATTTCGCCAGAAGCCAGAGATTCACGCAGTTGATCTGCATGCTTCTTTGGCACCATCACGTACTGCGGGCCACTTGCGCCCAGCGTGGAGCCTTTTACACCAGCGTTGAATGTCTTCAGCTTGCTGACGGAAATTCCCGCCATATCTGCAACCTTCGCCATATCAACCGGGCTACTCAGGTGTACACGCGCCAGAGCACGGCTTTCATCGGTCGTCGGCAGACGTACACCATAACGTTTGCTGTTTTTGAGAATATCGCTCAATGCCAGCATTTTAGGCACGTACTGCTTCGTTTCCTGCGGCAACGGTAACGACCAAAAGTCCGTGGATTTCCCACGTGCTTTGTTCGTTTTAATTGCCTTCATGACCCGACCTTCGCCGCTATTATAAGCCGCTACGGTCAAAAGCCAGTCGCCGTCAAACATCTTGTTCAGACGTTGCATCATGTTCAGCGCGGCTGTCGTTGAAGCAACAACATCGCGACGCGCGTCATAATTGCGAGTCTGTTTCAAACCATAATTGCGCCCCGTGCTCGGAATGATCTGCCAGATGCCTGCGGCATTGGCGCCAGACGTCGCGTGAGGATCAAAAGCGCTCTCCACTATGGGTAGTAGTACCAGTTCCATAGGCATGTTACGTTTTTTAACTTGCCCGGCTATCCAGTACATATACGGCTCTGCCCGTAAAGTTACATCGTGGAGATAGCTCTTATTGCGTAAATATTTCTGTTTCTGTTCGCGAATCCGGTCATTTTCCGGAATTCCCATCTTTAGCTCGTCGCCAATGAAAGCCCACAAGTCACCATCTGGCGCGATAGACGTCCCATCGTCCATCCATCGTGCCTGACTTGTAAACTTTGCTGCTTCCCCTTGACCAGCTGCAGAAAGGCTCTGTGCGTGCTGTTGGACGTTACCGGTACTCTGGCAACCCACGAGCAGGACAGAGGCGAGTAATATCGCTTTTGCCTTCATGTGTGTGTCAATAGTTGCTTAAAAGACGACCGATCATAACGGCGAACGAAGCCGATGACAAGAAAGTTTTATCAGAATCTATCTTTCTTTGACCTTAACCAGGCAAAACGCTCATCAGGTTGTTGCAATAATGTTTCTTTATTAATTACATTAATTAAATCAATATCTTCTGTTCTTAAAAAAACATTAATTTTCCGCTCATTTTTGAGAATAACGGGGAGTGTAATTTGATTTTTTGCCCGTAACTCAATAACTTTACGATAATAATCATTTATGGACAAATCGTGCGGAAGAATACTCAAGGCAAACTTCATATTTGATAAAGTGTATTCATGAGCACAACATACCAGTGTATCGTCAGGTAGAGCACTTAATTTTTTAAGTGATTGATACATTTGAGAAGATGTACCTTCAAATAATCGCCCGCAGCCACCAGAGAAAAGAGTATCACCGCAAAATAGATAAGGATTACTGAAGTAACAGATATGTCCTAAAGTGTGACCTGGTGTAGCAATTACACTAAATTCATGCCCCAAAACGAAGGCAGTATCACCATCTTTGACTACCTGCGTTGTTCCCTTATCTTGTGTCTCTTGTGGACCGTAGACCACAATTTGCGGAAACTTTTCCACCAGTTCTTTTACGCCGCCAACGTGATCGTGATGATGGTGGGTGAGAAATATGGCCTCCGGTTGCCAGTTATTGGCGGCAATGGCCTTTACTACCGGCTCCGCTTCTCCAGGATCGACAATCAGGCAACGGCCTGCTTCATCATTCAAAACCCAGATGTAATTGTCATCAAAGGCAGGAATACTGTTAAGATTCATATATTACCTCTCAGTGTGAAACGGAAGGTTGTGATGAAACCGGCAAGGAACCCTCAAACAGTCGTGGCTCCTGATTGCTGGGGCGATTTGCCCTGGGGAGAGCTTTATCGCAAGGCGCTGGAGCGCCAGCTCAACCCATGGTTCACGAAAATGTATGGTTTTCATCTGCTTAAGATTGGCAATTTAAGCGCAGAAATCAATTGCGAAGCGTGCGCGGTTTCTCATCAAGTGAATGTTTCTGCACAAGGAATGCCCGTACAGGTGCAGGCGGATCCACTTCATCTTCCTTTTGCCGATAAATCCGTCGATGTTTGTCTATTGGCGCATACGTTGCCATGGTGCACCGATCCGCATCGTTTGTTGCGTGAAGCCGATCGGGTATTGATTGATGATGGCTGGCTGGTCATTAGTGGCTTCAATCCCATCAGTTTAATGGGATTACGTAAACTTGTGCCAGTCTTGCGAAAAACATCGCCTTATAACAGCCGGATGTTTACCCTGATGCGGCAACTGGACTGGCTCTCGTTGTTGAATTTTGAAGTGCTACACGCCAGCCGTTTCCACGTTCTCCCGTGGAATAAACATGGTGGAAAACTATTGAGCACGCATATTCCTGCGCTTGGTTGCTTACAACTTATCGTTGCCCGGAAACGGACTATTCCTTTAACGCTCAACCCGATGAAACAGAGCAAAAACAAACCGCGAATTCGCCAGGCGGTCGGCGCCACCCGGCAATTTCGTAAACCACAGGCTTAAACTTCGACTTGGTAGCCCGTATCTTCCAGTGTGGGATTCATTGCCGCGGCACGAGCCAGTTCATCGCAACGTTCGTTTTCTGGATGACCGGCATGGCCTTTTACCCATTCCCATTTGATTTGATGCTGCCCCAACGCAGCATCAAGACGTTGCCAGAGATCGACATTTTTTACTGGTTTTTTGTCTGCTGTTTTCCAGCCACGTTTTTTCCAGTTATGGATCCACTGGGTGATCCCCTGGCGGACATACTGGCTGTCGGTACTCAGAATGACTTCACAGTGTTCTTTTAACGCTTCCAGCGCGACAATAGCGGCCATCAACTCCATACGGTTGTTGGTGGTGCGGGTGTAGCCAGCGCTAAAAGTTTTTTCGCGTCCACGATAGCGTAAAATAGCACCGTAACCCCCAGGTCCAGGATTACCCAGACACGAACCATCGGTGAAAATTTCTACCTGTTTAAGCATCTCTGGTAGACTTCCTGTAATTGAATCGAACTGTAAAACGACAAGTCTGACATAAATGACCGCTATGAGCACTGCAATTACACGCCAGATCGTTCTCGATACCGAAACCACCGGTATGAACCAGATTGGCGCGCACTATGAAGGCCACAAGATCATTGAGATTGGTGCCGTTGAAGTGGTGAACCGTCGACTGACGGGCAATAACTTCCATGTTTATCTCAAACCCGATCGGCTGGTGGATCCGGAAGCCTTTGGCGTACATGGTATTGCCGATGAATTTTTGCTCGATAAGCCCACGTTTGCCGAAGTAGCCGATGAGTTCATGGACTATATTCGCGGCGCGGAGCTGGTTATCCATAACGCAGCGTTCGATATCGGCTTTATGGACTACGAGTTTTCGTTGCTTAAGCGCGATATTCCGAAGACCAATACCTTCTGTAAGGTCACCGATAGCCTTGCGGTGGCGAGGAAAATGTTTCCCGGTAAGCGCAACAGCCTCGATGCATTATGTGCTCGCTACGAAATAGATAACAGTAAACGAACGCTGCACGGGGCATTACTCGATGCCCAGATCCTTGCGGAAGTTTATCTGGCGATGACCGGTGGTCAAACGTCGATGGCTTTTGCGATGGAAGGAGAGACACAACAGCAGCAAGGTGAAGCAACAATTCAGCGCATTGTACGTCAGGCAAGTAAGTTACGCGTTGTTTTTGCGACAGATGAAGAGCTTGCAGCACATGAAGCCCGTCTCGATCTGGTGCAGAAGAAGGGCGGAAGCTGCCTCTGGCGGGCATAAATACCTGTGAAAGGCGCTAAAAATAGCGACTTGGGCGATTTTTGCAGCAAACGATTCAAAAGATGAGAAAAATCGTTGACGAAGGCTGAGGCAATCCGTAATATTCGCCTCGTTCCCAACGGAACACAACGCGGAGCGGTAGTTCAGTCGGTTAGAATACCTGCCTGTCACGCAGGGGGTCGCGGGTTCGAGTCCCGTCCGTTCCGCCAATATTCAGAAAGCCTGAGTCAGTAATGATTCAGGCTTTCGTCGTTTTTGCCTTCAGGAGAGTTTGTCACCCCTGAAGGCAAATAGATATAATCTAAAAAACTGTCACATCATATAATGACCAGCTATTATAAATTCTGGCCATTTCTGTTATTCCAACGCATCCCATTTCTCCAGTAATTCTGCTGGAATTTCATTTATTACTTCCGAGAAGCGTTTTCCGACCAGACGCTCTGCCTGACGCAACAAGGGAATAGTCGGACTGCTCGGCTCACTATACTCAAACCAGCGACGTATAACTCTCAAACGTTCCAGTGCATCGTTCCGGTCGCTAATTTGCCTTTGTTCTGCGCAGACCTTTCCGGTCTTTTCAGCAGGTATATCTTCGAGTGGTGCAACATACTCTGCTTGTATCGTTTCAGTATTATTGATGGAGACATGCTCCTGATGAACAACCAATGTTTCCTGTGATGGGATCTCTGGCGTGGTTGATTGCACTGCTCCCGGTAACAGGGTCAGCAGTTGCGTAAGCCGCGAAAAGTCCGGAGCATGGTCATTCAGCATTTTACGCGCATGGCGTTGCAGTCGCTCAGTGTTTTCAGCGGCCTGGCGAAAAGCGTCTAGCGGCAGTACACCGCGAGCTTCCAGATCGGCCAATTGCTGACGTACCGATTCCGGCGCCAGGGCATCCGCCGGGCGTGATGCAGACAACGAGCGTTCCACATCTCGTACCTGGAGGCGCAAAGCGGCATTATTTGACAGCGTAATGCCTCGGATATCCGCCATTACGCCTTCGTGGTCCAGCAACGCCGATAGTGCGTTGCTGCGCGCCACTGCCGCATCTTCGGCGGTGATATCTTCAGTTGCAAGCAGTTGTGGATGGATGGTATCCGGGTACAAGCTGCACAGCGTTTCGAGTTGCGTGAGTGCCTCTGCCAGTCCTCTGGCTCCGGCCTGCTGGATACGGCAGCGCAGTAGAATCACCAGGATTCGGATATCTTTGCTTCGTGTCAGCAGGCGGCGAGCGTCTCGCTCGAGTTCTGCCCAGTTAATGGTTTCCGGCGTACTGACAAAATCGCCATATTGCGCTTCTTCACGCGGTGTAGCGCGGGTGAACAGCAGCAGGTATTCCGGATCATATTCCAGATCCGGGCCACAGGGGCGTTCAGCCGAAATAGGGTCTGACAGAGATGTATCCATTAAATTATCCTTAGTGCGCCAGATAGTGCTCAGGTTCGAAAATCATGCCTGTCACAGGATCGTCGTGCATGGCTTTTCCAGCCCAGGCGGTCCAGCCCAACTGATATGGGCCGCCGGTAACGGCAGGAGGAGCGGCGTGTGGTTTTAGCTGTAGCTCAATTTCCCAGCAGTATTCAAACCCGGTAAAGGCGCGAACCAGTTCCGTCAATACGGGCAGGTTATTGCCGCCAGGCAGGAAGCGTTGATAATCGGCCAGCGTCAGTGGGCCAATCACCAGTCGGAACTTATACTGCATGTCCGGCACGGCCTGACCGATGAGTGCGCCGTTGCCAATGATGGAAGAAAGGGCTGGTGTCCCCAGCCGGGTAATTTCATCATCTGCCACGGGTATCCAGTGCAGGACATATTCCTGTATCCGGAAAGGCACGCCGAAATAGTGCGCCAGCGTGGCAGCCAGCCCGTCTGGATTGCGTGATTCGCGCGCCAGATGAGCCGATGCCGCCAGGCGAACGTGATCCGGTAGCGGGCTGTCTACACTTTCTCGCAAATCTTGCCCGCTGAGGCTGGCGATATAAAAGGCAAATCGGTCATATTTCGGTTTATCCACACCACCTCCAGCTGACTGGGCGCTGCGCCAGGCCTGATAAAACTGGGTCAGCCAGCGGTGATGAAAAAGGTCAGTAAAACAGGTCAGCGTCGGATCGCGGTAGCTTTCGGTCCGGTTACGCGCCAGTTCGGTGTAGTGCAGCGGCAGCGGGCCATTCGGCCCCCACAGCCCGAGGCTGTACAGACTGACGTGCAGGCGGCCTTCCTGCCAGCTTACGCTGGCGATTTCCCGTGGTGCAAAAGTCAGCGCAGGTGTTTGCCCGAGGCGGAATTTTTCCATTCGTGGCTGCCAGGCACTACCTGCAGGGACGGTACACAACTTTACATTCACGCGGCGCATCAGGTTCAGAAAACCGTAACGCCAGGGCATTCCCTGCGCCTGAGTGAAATCGTCGTTCATACACTTCCCCGCTGTCCGGCTCTGACCGGCCAGGTCATAATTTTGCCGCGCTGCATACTGTGCAGTGTCATCTGCGAGAAGGTATTAATGGAAACATGACGGGCGATATAGTGTTCCAGCACCAGGCCGAACAGATACGGACTGATGCCAGAAAAACCTTCCTCATCCACCGTCAGCTCACAACAGACGCCGCGACCATAGACCAGCAGCCCGGAACCCGGCAGACGGCGGGTGACCGGCGTTGTTTTGCAGCCAATCAGGCTGCGTACCTGTCGTGATTGTGGACTGTCATGCGCCGGAATAAACAGGTTAAGCAGATCGCGTAGTGCTTGACCGCCGGTACGGTGATCCAGATCGGCCAACGGCAGATAATTAAAGGATAACTGGCGGATCAACCGCCAGGCCATTTCACGTTCCGCCAGTGGATGCTGCGGCGGACGAGGCGGACGAATAAGTCCCACGCCCGCCACCGGG
This sequence comes from Escherichia sp. E10V10, assembly GCF_004211985.1. NCBI lineage: Bacteria > Pseudomonadati > Pseudomonadota > Gammaproteobacteria > Enterobacterales > Enterobacteriaceae > Escherichia > Escherichia sp. E10V10. The sequence goes on from NZ_RHJO01000017.1 coordinate 10,901, forward strand.
ATGGCCGCATCCACGGTCAGATCGTCCCAGCCATTGCGTGCAATAAGGCAGGGGAGATCGCGGTTGGTGACCATGGCCGTGATGGTGATATGGCGCAGATTTTCCGGGTACGGCGCTTCATATTGGTCAACCAGTGACAGGAACACTTCCGATCCCGTATAGGGGGTGCGGGTGCCGTAGCGGCGGGCGTTTTCCGACAACCGACGCGGCTCCCGACGCAGGGAAAAATAGCGCCCGTGGTTGCCTTCATCGTTATTGCGGGTGTGGTAGAGCGGGCGAAAGGTCATTTTCCGTGTAGTGTCGGTTTCCAGCCCTTCCACTTCCTGGACCGAGAACACCTCATAATCCAGTGGATGGGTCCTGTCCACCACAAGGTGCTGCTCTGTCGAGCTGTGGGTGACGTCGATTCGGGCGGTGACGCGGGGAAAAAGGTTAACAACCGGGGTGCAGAACAGGCTGAACTGTGACGCATTTGTCTGGTGGATCAGCCAGTCCGGCGGCAGGTGGTTTAGTAAGATCACAATCTCCGCCACGCCGCCGTTAATTTTCTGTAACCCGGCAGACAGACCTGCCGGGGTGAAAAAATAAAAGCGTTCCGGACATGCAAAATATTCATGCAGCAGGTTATGACCGTGAAATACGTTCCAGGCCAGTGGCAGCAGTCCCTGACCTGGTTCCAGCCCCTCGTAGGTAACTGGCTGTTTCAGATTTACATCCAGTACGCCGTCAAAATGACCCGGAACGCCTGCCAGTGTGGCAATGGAACTGGTATGCAGAAGTTCGAACAAGTGAGAGGCTGTGCGTTCCTCGCCGCAGAGATATAGCGGCAGCCTGTCCAGCCCGGCAAGTTGGCTAAACGTCAGTTCACCGAAGGTGCGCAGAGTAATACGCAGCGCACCGGCGACATGAATGTTGGTAGGTAGGTAGCGATGCAGAGCTGGCATATCCGGTGGAGCGGCTGTCAGGCGCACCTCTTCGATGGTGAGCGGCCACAGCGTCACATCCTGGCTGCTGCGAAACTGGCAGGCGGTACTTTCCCCTTCCGGAATGGCGGAAAAAAAAGCGGTGTCGCGTGGGACGGTGAATCCCTTTGCCAAATCGCCTTCTTCCGGATCGGGATGCAACTGTGCCACGCTCATTGAGGGCGTGGGAGTAACATAATTGGGGCTGACGACCTCCAGCAGGCGCTGGGTGAAACGCGGAAATTCAGCGTCAATTTTAAGCTGCGTACGGGCAGTCAGGAAGCTGAAGGCCTCAACCATCCGCTCCACATACGGATCGGCAATATCCGTTCCCTGCATTCCCAGCCGGGCGGCGACTTTGGGATGACGTGCGGCAAATTCGGCTCCCGTTTCACGCAGGTAGCTCAGTTCGCGGTTATAGTATTCCAGTAGCCGTGGATCCATCGGTCACCCTCTATATTAAAAAAACGTAATGCGGCTCTGTTCCATATCCAGCGCGCTGCGTACCCGGAATGCCGTCGGATACGGCTGCGTAAGGATTTCGCCACGAATTTCAAACTGTAATGTGTTATGGCCACTCTGGCGTTGTTCATCCTGTAGTGGAATTATTTGCAGGGTGGATGCTTTCAGCCGGGGTTCAAATCGAGTAATCGTGCGTAAAATAGCCCTGCGGATATCGTCCCACTTGTGTTCATACAGAAAGCTGCCTGCCAGTGGAGGCAGGCCGTAGTTCAGAACAGAAGCTGCCGCCTCTGGGTAGCGAGTGGCATCAATATCATCTTCATGACTGACGGTGTTGAGTAAAAATGATAAATCCCGGCGGATGATCTCCTTGAACTGGACTGAACTGACGCTGATATCGTGATCTCGCTTCTGCTGCGGGGCATCGTCACAAAGTCGATCAAACAATGTAGGCATCAGGTGGTTGCTTTGGCGCAAGCGAGAGGCGCTCATGCGTCACTGCTTTTGGGTGTATTAAAGGTACAAGAGGTCATATCCAGCAGGCTGATATCGCCGTGGCTGGTGAGCCACATTTTTTGTCCTAACGCCGTAACCAGAGTTTCTCCTGGCCCATCCTGCCAGGTGGTTTCCCGGCACAGACGCAAGGCGTCAGCAGCGCTTTCAGAACCACTGTAGCGAGGAAACAGCCAGGCGCTGTGTGTGTCGCCGTTGTGAAGTGTGATATTGACGGGTTTCCAGATTAGATCTGTCAGATTAGCCGGCAGGGGGGATTTCAGTGAACGAATTTGCGAAAATGGCAGCCAGATATACACGCCACCAGCGACCAGTTCCAGCACCGGGCCGGTACGCGAGTCACTGTCGCTTATCCAGTCGAATACGCCGCCATTCCACTGCCCGGTGGTGTCTGTTATAGCTTCAAGCGCGTGGCTGCGGTTGGCATCGGCTTCCTGCACTTCGCCGCGGGCGTTACAGGCGAGAGCAGCCAGTAAATCCTCCATCCAGGCGAGTGGTGGGAGAATAAAACCGGGACGCTGTTCGCCCTGAAAGCAGGAGTGACGGTATATTTCACAGCGGATCAGCTCGCCAAATACCTGTGCCTCGCGAGCATAATTTGCGTCCACTCGGGCGCACAGTTGAATTTGTTGCAGCGCCCGCGACCAGTCACCGATCGCGCACAATAACTGAAACAGGCTGTGCCGACGTGAAGCCTGTGCCGGGTGCATCTTTACCTGGTGTTCCGCCAGTTGAATGCCCTCCGCCACGGAATAGTCTCGCAGCAGCGCCGACAAGGTAGCCGGTAGCACGTTATTGTTTGTCATGAGTGATATCTCCGTGTTGTGCCGGGTTTATCCGGTAATGGCTGTCAATGCCGATGACACGGTGCTCTCGCTGCGTCAGATCGGGCAGAATGGCGTTATGCACTGCCTCCGGTTTGTATTCAGGAGAAAGCAGATGCAGGATATCAGGAGGAGTCTTTTTGGTAGGCCAGGTAGTTTCTCCTTCACCGGTGGCATCCAGTACATCGAGAATAGCGTCAATACTTAACCCGCCAGTGAACATATCCTGTAATGTATCGGCTTCAGTGACCAGATCACGCAATGAAGACAACTCCTGCGTGCCACCCTCTCCATTAAGGGGGAAAGGATCGGCATGACGATGAATATCTTGTTCAGGAGACAACAACGCCTGGCGGTATTCCTGATAAAGCAAGGTTAGTGGGGTATCTGAATCTGGGGTGCCTTCAGTAGCAACTGCGCCATGAACCGGAATAATATCGAACGGATTTTGCTGCTGCTGTTGTTGTTGTCGAAACCAGTCGAGATCGAGATATTCGGTTATTGTTTCAGGCGAAATGACAGGTTGCAGTGCCGTTTTTTTCTCGCATGGCTCAGGAGACATCGGATTGTCCCGGACTAGACACCAGGAAGATAACCCCCATTCAATCAGGTCCCCTTCATTCAGGCGCATACGGTGATGTGGCTCCACAATCAGGTCATTTACCGTGCAACAATATTCATCGGACAGATTGATTATCCACCATGCCTCTTCGTGGCGAGTCAGGCTGAGAGCAATCTTTGTATCCTCACCCACATCAAAAACAGGGCTCCATGGCGCTTTGACTGTGAAGATAATCTGTGTTCCTGCAGTGGCGTAAATGGTGCCATCGGTAACGCCGTGCCCCTGTATTTTTTGCAGTCCCCAGGTAATAATTTGTTTCATTACGTATCACTGTATAGAGTGTTTTTTTAATAGAGTATTTATTTTTATTTTTTAGATAAGTAACGCTGATTAATTTGCTTTATCAATATTAATTTTCTCGTAAATATATAATGGTGATTATTGTTGATATATATTCATGATATGAATTCAATTAACTTCTTGTATTGAAAATCATCATAAAAAAGATACTAACCGTTATATTACATTGCATTCTGTGATATGCATCATTGTTTCAATCTGAGATTTTGATAATTCTATTAATTAGAAATCTTAATCGGTACATTTATATTTATGTATCATTTATATGTTTTTACATCATTAGGTGTAACAGATGGACACTCCTGTTTCACGCAGTGCACTATATGGAAAGCTAACAAGACCTTTATTTCGGTCTTTAGAATCTGCGACAACGTTCTGTAAATTGCGTGCTAATCCTTATGTCGAACTGATACATTGGTTGCATCAGCTAATACAACAACCAGAGAATGATATTCACAATGTACTTCGACATTACCAAATAACATCTGCTGATGTTGAGACGGCGTTAATTCAGCAATTGAATATATTACCTTCCGGCGCGAGTGTAATTAGCGATTTTTCCCACCACATCGATCTTTCTGTTGAGAAAGCCTGGATGTTGGCAAGTATCCGCTTTGGTGATCAAAAAATTCGTAGTGGTTGGTTACTACTTGCCTGGTTAACCACACCAGAATTATATCGAGTGTTAAAAAAGATCTGTGCGCCACTAGCTGCGCTGCCGGTAGATGAATTGTTAGATATTCTTCCATCTTTAATCACATCATCTCCTGAAATAACAGAAATGCCATATGACGGTTCGGATTTGAATTCTGCTGTTCCGGGGGAAGCAAGTCAGGTATTTCCGAGCGAATCAGCCGGGAGCAAATCCGCATTGGCGAAATACTGCCAGGACATGACAGCACTGGCGCGTGAAGGTGGTATCGATCCGGTCACCGGTCGCGGGCACGAGATCCGTACCATGACGGATATTCTACTGCGTCGTCGCCAGAACAATCCCCTGCTAACCGGTGAGGCCGGCGTTGGGAAAACGGCAGTGGTGGAGGGATTCGCGCTGGCGATTGTTAAGAGTGAAGTGCCGCCTTCATTGCGTAATGTACGGCTGCTGTCGCTGGATGTCGGGGCGTTGCTAGCCGGGGCGTCCATGAAGGGCGAATTTGAATCCCGTCTGAAGGCGCTGCTGGAAGAAGCTGCGCGCTCACCGCAGCCGGTGATTTTGTTTGTCGATGAAGTTCACACCCTGGTGGGCGCTGGTGGTTCATCCGGTACAGGTGACGCCGCCAACCTGCTGAAACCGGCGCTGGCGCGCGGCAGCCTGCGCACCATCGGCGCAACCACCTGGAGTGAGTACAAACGGCATATTGAGAAAGATCCAGCATTGACCCGGCGTTTTCAGGTGTTACAGGTCGCAGAGCCGGAAGAGGTTGCAGCTGTTGAGATGGTCCGCGGGTTAGTCAACACGCTGGAAAAACACCATGACGTCCTGATCCTTGATGAGGCCGTGCGCGCCGCTGTACAGCTTTCTCACCGTTACATTCCGGCCCGGCAGCTACCGGATAAGGCCATTAGTCTGCTGGATACGGCGGCGGCCCGTGTGGCGTTGTCGCTCCATACCCCGCCTGCGAAAGTCCAGTATTTGCGTCAGCAGCTCAACGCTGCCGAACTGGAGCGGGAGTTGTTATTAAAGCAGGAAAAAATGGGTATCCGCGCAGAGCGGGGCGACACACTGGCGACACGGATCGCATCATTGAATACAGACCTTTCTGACACCGAAGAGCGCTGGCAGCAGGAACTGGAGTTGGTTCATACCTTACAAAAACAACGTTCAGCAGAACCTGACGAGCATGACGAAACCGCGTTGCAACAGTCGGAAGTGGCATTAAGAGGTTGGCAGGGCGAAAACCCCGTCGTTTTCCCGGAAGTCAATGCGGCAGTAGTCGCCGCCATTGTCTCCGACTGGACCGGTATTCCCGCCGGCCGCATGGTGAAAGATGAAGCCAGCCAGATTCTGGAACTACCCGCACGTCTGGCGCAGCGTGTTACCGGACAGATGGACGCGCTGGCACAGATTGGCGAGCGTATCCAGACCGCGCGGGCGGGTTTAGCTGATCCGCGTAAACCAGTAGGGGTATTTTTACTTGCCGGGCCGTCTGGTGTCGGTAAGACCGAAACCGCGCTGGCGTTGGCGGAATCTATCTACGGTGGTGAGCAGAACCTGATCACCATCAATATGAGCGAGTTTCAGGAGTCGCACACCGTCTCCACGCTGAAGGGGGCTCCGCCCGGCTACGTGGGCTATGGCGAAGGTGGCGTGCTAACGGAAGCCGTACGCCGTCACCCCTGGAGTGTGGTGCTGTTGGATGAAATTGAAAAAGCCCATCACGACGTCCACGAGTTGTTCTACCAGGTATTCGATAAAGGAGCGATGGAGGACGGCGAAGGTGTTCACATCGATTTCAAAAATACCACGTTATTGTTGACTACTAATGCTGGGGCGGAACTTATCAGCCAACTCTGTGAGGATCCGGCGCTGATGCCCGATTCGGCAGGGTTAAAAGAGGCGTTAATGCCAGAGTTACGCAAACACTTCCCGGCGGCTTTCTTGGGGCGTGTGACGGTTATTCCTTATTTACCGCTGGATGAGACGGCGCGTGGTGTTATTGCCCGCCTGCATCTTGGCAGATTGATGGATCGGATGGCGGAGCAGCATGGCGTTTCACTGGTGTATGGCGATGAACTGATTACGCATATTGTGTCGCGCTGCCCGATGCACGAAACCGGCGCTCGTTTGCTAATCGGCTATATCGAACAACATATCCTCCCACAACTGTCCCGATACTGGTTGCAGGCGATGACAGAGAAAACGGCCATCACGCAAATCCGCATTCGTGTTGATGACGATGAACAGGTTATTTTTGAAACGGATTAATGGAGCATCCTTATGGCAAAAGAATTAAGTGGCGCACTGTGGGTCAGTCGCTTTACTGGAAGTTCTTCCACCAATGATTTGCAGGGAGCTTTTCGTGCATCGGTTGATAATTTCTTGCACGCGTCTGGTAATGCGCATTCGAGGGGCCGTATTTCTGCAACATATCGTCCTCCTGCCAGAGCATATCTCATGCACTGGTCAATTGATGGACATTAAATATGACTTTTCGTTATTCGGCGTTGTGGACATTTCTGTTAATGATGTTCGCTTTCTGTGTTCAGGGGGAACCGCCTTTACCACAGGATGTGCAACATTTTCTGAGTAATGCGGAAATGTGCCAGCATTTTGCTGGTGAATGGGACAGTTCTTTAGCAGAGAAGGATAAAAGAGACATCGAAAAGGGGGTTGATACCTGGTGTCCTCCGGCGAAGAAATCACTCCCTGTGCTGCGGGAAAAGTACAAAGAAAACAAAGAGATTATAAAAATACTCTCTGCGTATGATTTTTAAACTGTACCGTCGGACCACTCCCCTGGTGTCGTCGGCTGACTGATAAGGAAATGAAGGATTATGGCTATCAACAATAGCGCGCAGAAGTTTATTGCCCGCAACCGAGCGCCCCGAGTGCAGATTGAGTATGACGTTGAGATTTACGGCTCCGAGAAAAAAATCGAGCTGCCGTTTGTCATGGCAGTGCTGGCCGATCTGGCCGGTAAACCACGTGAAGAGCTGCCATCGGTCACCGACCGTAAATTCCTTGATATTGATATCGATAACTTTAATGAACGTATGAAAGCCATCGCGCCGCGCGTGGCGTTTGCTGTCCCCAATACGCTGACGGGCGAAGGGCAGTTAATGGTCGATATCACGCTGGAGAATATGGACGATTTTTCGCCTGCGCAGATTGCCCGTAAGGTGGATGCCCTGAACCAACTGCTGGAAGCGCGTACACAGCTTGCCAACCTGCAAACATATATGGATGGTAAAGCGGGAGCTGAAAATCTGATCAATAAACTATTACAAGACCCGACGTTACTGAAAGCTCTGGCCAGCGCGCCAAAACCTGTCGTTCAACAGGAAAGTGTCTTATCAGGTGAAACGGGAACAGCAGACTAACTGCGATTTTATTAAGGAACTTTCATGGTAAACGATACTCTTCTGGTGACTGGCGACCTCTCTGCTGCGCAAACCACTGCCTATCAGGAAACGGAATTTGATTCGCTGCTGGATAAAGCCTTCCGTCCCAAGACTCCTCAGGCTGCAAAGGCTGTTGAGGCGGCAGTTCAGACGCTGGCCCAACAGGCTCTGACAAATACGATCACTGTTAGTGATGATGCTTATAAAAGTATTGCTGCAATTATTGAGCAGATCGATTTCAAATTAACTGAGCAGATCAAACTAATCCTGAGTCATCCGGAATTTCAGAAACTGGAGTCCTCCTGGCGTGGGATGGAACATTTGGTTTACAACACCGAAACCGATGAAAAATTAAAAATCCGCTTTATGAACCTTTCGAAGGATGAATTGCGGAAAAATATGAAGCGTTACAAAGGGATCGCGTGGGATCAAAGCCCCATGTTCAAAAAGTTGTATGAGGCCGAATATGGGCAGTTAGGCGGAGAACCTTACGGTTGTATTATTGCGGATTATTATTTTGATCACACGCCACCGGATGTGGATCTGCTCGGCTCCATTGCCAAAGTGGCAGCCTCAGCCCATGCGCCGTTTATTGCCGGGGCCTCTCCGTCAGTGTTACAGATGGACTCCTGGCAGGAACTGGCTAACCCGCGTGACCTGACCAAAATTGTGACCCAAAACCTCGAATACGCACCGTGGAACTCGCTGCGAAAAAGTGAGGATTCTCGCTACATTGGCCTGACGATGCCACGTTTTCTCTCCCGTTTGCCTTATGGTGCGAAAACAAACCCTGTCGATGAGTTTGATTTTGAAGAAGATGCAGATGGCGCAGACCACAGCAAATATGTCTGGAGCAATGCAGCCTATGCAATGGGTGTAAATATCAACCGTTCTTTCAAACATTACGGTTGGTGTACGTTGATCCGTGGCGTGGAATCTGGTGGAGCGGTGGAAAATCTGCCCTGTCATACCTTCCCGACCGATGATGGCGGCGTGGATATGAAATGCCCGACAGAAATTGCCATCTCTGACCGTCGTGAAGCTGAACTGGCGAAAAATGGTTTTATCCCACTTATCCACCGCAAAAACTCTGATTACGCCGCCTTTATTGGCGCGCAGTCTCTACAAAAACCGCAGGAGTATTACGATCCGGACGCTACGGCCAACGCCAATCTCTCAGCTCGTTTGCCATATCTGTTCGCCTGTTCACGGTTTGCGCACTTCCTCAAATGTATCGTGCGCGACAAGATCGGCTCGTTCAAAGAGCGTGAAGATATGCAGCGCTGGCTCAATGAATGGATCATGAACTACGTTGATGCCGATCCGGTGAACTCCTCGCAGGAAACCAAAGCTCGCCGCCCGCTGGCTGCTGCCGAAGTGGTGGTGGAAGAGGTGGAGGGGAATCCGGGCTATTACGACGCCAAATTCTTCCTGCGCCCGCATTTTCAGCTTGAAGGGTTAACAGGATCACTGCGTCTGGTGACAAAACTGCCGTCAGTAAAACAGGGTAATGCCTGATTTTTATGAATATTTTAATGAATGATGCCGGGTAATACTCTGGGGGATATATGGCATATGTTTATGGACTGGTAGATTCATTGCAGGGCACTGACATGGTGGGAATGGCGGGGGCAGGAGACAGAAAGGAATGTGTGTTCTTAGTTCAGGTATATGCACATGTGGGGAATACTGGAGCCTGGAAGCAGGGGCGAAAGGTTTTTGGGGATAAATCGATCCTCAGAGGAACAGCAATTGCCACTTTTGTTAACGGAAAGTATCCCTCGAGGCAGAATGAGCATAAGCATGCCGCTTTCTATCTGGAACAGGATAGTCAGTATATTTATGTTATGGACCAGTGGACAGGTAAAACCACGAAAGTCTCTGCACGCCCTATTTCCCGAAAAGGTGGAATGCGCAGCGATGGAACATATCCTGATGCCAGTAATAATGCGGAAGCTTTTTATATTATTGAGTAGAGGATAGATTCAATGGGGACACGTTTTATTTTTTCTCTGTTGTTGGGTTTTATGTTGTTTTATTCACAATTTGTTACTGCGTGGGAAGTCAGTTGCCCCGTGTTTATCAATATAAAATCCTCAACAACAGTACTGGAGCCAGATATATCTGCATCGTGGCAGAGATCTTCCCGCTATGAACCCCGTCTGTGGTTGGACGGGGTAGGGATGTCGCAGGGAAAACCTGAAAATCGGGTGGATCTAAAACCAGAGACAGAGACAATAAAGGGTGAAACCAGGCAAATATGGGATACCACAATGGCCAGTAATCAGAATAGTGAACGTTACTGGGTTTCCTGTATTTATAACCATGGACAGGTTTGGTTATCACAACCGGTCCCTGCATTGGCGACACAGTGCCAGGCATCTTCTTTGCCGGGGCAGCGGGTACCAGGAGAGTCATCGGTATCTGTGACATGTAAATAGAAGTAATACATTCATTTTGTGAATTAATGACGTGCCGGTATCTCATTACCGGAAATTATACAGCCTTCTATTCTTCTGAAATTAAGGAGAGGGGGTTCTGTACGGCCATGGTTTACCTGAATTCATATGCGAAGATAAACCAGGGATTATTTTAAGTAATTCTTAATAAGGAAATGAAAATGGCTTATGACATTTTTCTGAAAATTGACGGCATTGACGGCGAGTCAATGGATGACAAACATAAAAATGAAATTGAGGTGCTGAGCTGGCGCTGGAATATCCACCAGGAGTCCACCATGCACGCAGGTAGCGGTCTGGGATCCGGCAAAGTCTCCGTGACTAACCTGGAGTTTGAACATTACATCGATCGCGCTAGCCCGAACCTGTTCAAATACTGCGCCTCTGGTAAGCATATTCCGAAGTCCATCCTTGTCATGCGCAAAGCAGGCGGCAATCCGCTGGAATACCTCAAATATACCTTCACTGACCTGATTGTGGCTGTTGTTTCCCCCAGTGGTAGTAAGGAGGGGGAGATCGCCTCCCGCGAGAGAGTCGAACTATCTTTCAGCACCGTGAAGCAGGAATACGTGGTGCAGAACCAGCAGGGTGGCAGTGGCGGCACTATCACGGCAGGTTACGATTTCAAAGCTAACAAAGAAATTTAAGCAATATTTTCCCGGCCAGGTATATAGCCTGGCCGGTTTTTATTATTTGATTTTAAAGGAAATTACAGTGAATAAATGGCGTAACCCCGGTGGGTGGTTATGTGCGGTAGCTTTGTCTTTTGTCTGCCTGCTTTCCGGGTGCAGCATTGACAGCGACGATGTGCCGGAGCTGATGTCACAAAGACTCGATCTGGTGGTTAAGGCTTCCGATAAGGTGAATCCTGACAATCAGAAAAAAGCCGCGCCCATAGAGATACGCGTTTATGAACTGAAAAATGATGCAGCTTTCATAGCGGCGGACTGGTGGTCCCTTCAGGACAATGACAAAGCTGTTCTTGCCGATGATTTACTCCACCGCGACAGCTTTATCTTGCGCCCGGGCGAGGAGAAAAAGCTGCGTCGTGCTCTCAATAAAGAAACCACGGCACTGGGGATCCTCGCCGGCTATCGCAATCTGGGAAAATCAGTCTGGCGGGCCACGTATAAAATTCCTGATCCCCCGGAAAAAAGCTGGTACAGCCGCTTTATGCCGAAGAAAAAAGTCGAACTGGATGCCGGTATAGAGCAAAGCGCTATAGTGATTAAAGAACGGGATGAGTAAATTATGAGTTGGAATAACCGTGTGGTCTGGAGTGAAGGACAATTTTTGCTGCCACAGATGTTTCAGCAGCAGGAACGCTATCTGGAACATATCATTCATTACCGCAGTTTGCCGCTTTCGCCTTTTTTCTGGGGCTTCAGTGAATACGGCATTGATAGTGAGGCGCTGAACATCGGAAAACTGGTACTCACGAAGGCTTCCGGAGTGTTTGCCGACGGTACGCCGTTTAATGCGCCGGGTCACACACCACTACCGCCGCCTCTGACCATCCTACCAGAGCACCTTAACCAGTTGATTTATCTGGCAGTGCCAATACGTACGCCGAACAGTGAAGAAACCAGCTTCGGCAATAACCCGGAATCACTGGCACGCTTTTCGGTGCATGAAAATGAAATCCGCGATGCCAACTCTCTGGGGCGCGGCGCACAACTGTTGCAACTTAGCCACCTGCGTCTGCGACTGTTGCCGGAAAAGGCGGTGACAGATGCGTGGATCGGTTTGCCCCTGACGCGCATTACGACGATACATCCTGATGGACGCATCGAGCTTGACAACGATCTGATCCCGCCGGTGGCAAATTACCAGGCAAGCGCACTGATATGTACGTGGCTGTCGTGGATCAACGATTTAATAAAAATGCGCGCAGATTCACTGGCGCAACGGTTGACGGGCAGCGATAAACACGGCCATGAGGCGGCAGAGGTATCGGATTACCTGCTTCTGCAAATTCTCAATCGTTTCGGCCCCTTACTGATTCATATGGCGAAAACGCCGCTGTCGCCAGAAGTGCTCTATCGGAACCTGTGTGAACTGGCTGGGGAACTCTCTACCTACGTACGGCCACAGACGCGCCGTCCGGAAGAATATAAAGAATATAAGCACCTGACGCCCTATGCCGGGCTGAAATCGGTAGTGGATGAGGTGCAGTACCTGCTGAATGCTGTGCTGATCCGCGGAGCGCAGCGAATCACTCTGGAGGAGGGAACTTACGGTATTCTCAATGCGGTGGTTGAGCCTTCCGAACTGTCAGATTTCAGCTCATTAGTGTTGGCGGTGAAGGCGCATATGTCCGCAGATACCTTACTGCAACATTTTTCGGCCCAGACCAAAATAGGGCCGTCCGAACGCCTGCCGGAATTGATTCGCTCGCACCTGCCGGGTCTTGCTTTACAGGTATTGCCGGTGCCGCCGCGTCAGATCCCGTTCCAGGCTGGCTACATCTATTACGACATCCGCCGCGACGGTGTGCTGTGGGAACATATCGCCCGCTATGGCGGTATGGCGATGCACACCGCCGGAGAATTTCCGGGGCTGGAGTTGGAGTTGTGGGGAGTTCGCGATAAATGACCGACGAGATTCTGACGCCACCTGCGGTGAATACCCTGTCATTCCAGCCATCAGTGGGTGGCACAAAGCCGCCTGATAATGACATCCAGGACAGCCTTCGTGGGGAAGATATCAAGGTGGTGGTTGAAGATGGCCCGGATATGAAGCTTCGTCTGGCCGAAATTACTGCTGCCGTGAATCCTCTACTGGCAGCGGCCAGCCCGTTGCTATGCGCACTGGCGCAAATGCCCCGCGAACTTTCCCCAGGTTTTGTCGAACATTACCGTGTCTTACTGGAGCGTGAAGTTCGTAGATACCAGACGCTGTGTGATCAGGCAAACCTGCGCCGCGAACATGTGCTGGCGGTGCGCTATTGCCTGTGTACGTCGCTTGACGAAGCTGCCAACAACACCACCTGGGGGCGTCGTGGTGTTTGGGCTGGAAAAAGCCTGCTGGTTACTTTTCATGGCGAAAGTGAAGGCGGCATCAAGCTATTTCAGATAATTGGGCGTCTGGCCGCAAGTTTCCAGGAGCACAGCGATGTGCTGGAAATCATATACCACATTCTGGGGCTGGGTTTTGAAGGCCGCTACAGCGTTCGGCCCGACGGGCGTAAGCAACTGGACGATATCCGTCAGCAATTGTTGACCCAATTGGTCCAGCGCCGCGATCCGATAACGCCGACGCTCTCTCCGGGGTTTACCGGTGCCGTCAGCGGACGGATGCGGCGGATGCGCCGGATGCCGGTCTGGCTGAGTGCAGGAATAGCTCTGTTGGTGATGCTGACGGTATTTGGCCTTTATAGCCACCGGATGGATCTCGCCACAGAAACCGTACAGCAACGTATCGACGCCATCGGTAAACACCTGCCGCCGCCGCCTGTTCCGGTGCACAAACTGCGGCTAAAAATCCTGCTGGCGAACGAAATCGCGCGTGGCCTGCTAACGGTTGAGGAAGATGATCATCACAGCCGGGTTGTATTCCGTGGCGACACGATGTTTGTACCGGGGCAGAAAACCGTGAATGACACGTTGCGCCCGGTGATTGATAAGGCCGCGCGGGAGATTGCACGTGTGGGCGGTGCCGTGACGGTGACCGGCCATACCGACAGCCAACCGATCCACTCCGCTGAGTTCCCGTCCAACCAGGTGTTGTCGGAAAAACGTGCGGCAGAAGTAGCTTCGTTGCTGACATCCGGTGGCGTTCCGGCCAGCCGGATTCGGGTCGTCGGTAAAGGGGATACTATGCCGGTGGCTGATAATAGTACTAAAACTGGACGAGCGCAGAATCGCCGGGTGGAAATTCTGGTGGTGGAGTGAATTAATAATGGAAAAGCTAGAGTGTAATGCGTCTAACCATTCGCCAGTGTGGGGAGTAACAGAATTTATATTCTGGAAACTGGCGCCTAAAAAATGGGGGGGAGGCGTAGCATTTGGGCGTTATTTTAAAGATGGTTGGGTGAAGCATAACTGTCTTTTGATCAATGCAGCTGCAAATGCCTGGCATTTACCTGCCCCCTTACTTGCTGGAGTTTGTTGGATTGAAGTAGGGGGAGATCCTCAGATTATAGACACGCTGGCATTTGAATTTCGTGCTATGAGTTGGAGTGGGCCTGAATGGGTTGATGAACATATCACAATCGCTTCGAAACCAGAAAAAACTTCTTTTGGTGCGGTGAGTATGCAATTGCGAACTGCAGCCAGAACACTCGGGCTTGATGAGACTAAAATGGACAACTCTCAGTTGCGTGAGCTGGCAAATTGTCTCCAGCATGATGTGTTTAATATACAATTAGCTGCAAGACATCTTTATCAATTGGCTGAAAAAGATGGTTTTCAGGTATCCTTACCTCACCTGACAAAAGAACAAATAAGAATTATTGGAGCTCGTTATAATCGAGGTGTTACCCTTAGTCTGGAAAAAATAAAGGAAGATACCAGCTATGGCAATTTTATTATAAATAACTGGTTACATTTCTCTAGTTTATTAATAACTACCTGGAAGTCTTCATGAGAAAAATAATTCAGATATCAGGGTGGTTATTATTTATTATGGGATTGGTCACTATCATGCTTTTTTCCGGGAGTGAGTACCAGTGGATGCAGGATATGGACCCTTCAATAACAGCATTACCTCAGGGAAACGGAAATAGAGATGTAATCAGAAAATTAATTTATTCTATTTCAGTGGCTATTCAGATTGTTCTTTATTTTCTTTCAGTATCGCGTACAGGAAAGGGATTTTCAGCCCTGGGTATTTTGCTATTACTGATTACCGCATGGAGCTCTGAACAATAATGCAAAAATTTCTCAGTCTGCTGTTTTCCCGCCGCACACTGGCCGTTGTCGGCGTGGTGGTGCTGGCGTTGCTGGTCTGGTTTATCGGGCCGCTGGTGGCGTTTGACACCTTGCATCCGCTTGCGTCCGTGGGTAGCCGGGTAGTCACTATCGTTCTGTTACTGATGTTCCTTGCACTGTGGCTGGTTAATTGGTCTATGAGCATCATTGGCGTTACGGTTCTGTGCCTGGTTATCGGCTTTGTCTCACCGTTGCTGGCCTTCGGTGATGTTCATCCATTTGCGCCGCTGTGGCTGCGTCTGACGCTTATCGGCCTGATCCTTCTGTCTTATACGCTGTATGGCCTGTACCGATTGTGGCGGGCGCTGCGTCTGGATGAACAACTGCTGCGCCGTTTCCTGCATCCGCGCGGGGAAGATGTTCCGGTGGCAGGGGAAATTAAAGCCGACTTACGCACCGTCAGCCATATTGTCACTCGCGCTATTCGGCAACTGAAGCAACTGCGCGTAGACCTGCCGGGCTGGCGTAAGGTGCTGGAAGGAAAGCGTTTTCTGTACGAACTGCCGTGGTTCATGGTTATCGGCAGCCCCGGTGACGGTAAAACTACCGCGCTGCTTAACACCGGGCTACAGTTTCCGCTGGCGGAGCAGATGGAGCAGACCGCGCATATCCTTACCGTGCCGGGCGGCGGCACGCTGCACTGCGACTGGTGGTTCACCAACGAAG
This sequence comes from Escherichia sp. E10V10, assembly GCF_004211985.1. Lineage (NCBI taxonomy): Bacteria > Pseudomonadati > Pseudomonadota > Gammaproteobacteria > Enterobacterales > Enterobacteriaceae > Escherichia > Escherichia sp. E10V10. Next base: position 26,702 of record NZ_RHJO01000017.1, read on the forward strand.
CGGTGCTCATTGACACTGCCGGGCGCTATGCCCGCCACGATGACGGCGGTGAAATCAGTGCGACCCAGCGCAACGCCGGGGAATGGCAGGGGTTTCTGGGGCTGCTGCGTAAACACCGTCCCGGCGCACCGCTGAACGGCGTTATCCTGACGCTAAATGTGGCGGATCTGACCGCGCAGTCCCCGGCGGAACGACTGGCTGCCTGTGCGGCTCTGCGTGCGCGGCTGGCTGAACTGCGTGAGACGCTGGGTATTCGTTTCCCGGTTTATCTGGTTGTCACTAAGATGGATCTGCTGCCGGGCTTTACGGAGTATTTCCGTGGGCTGACCAGTCACCTGCGTGCCCAGGTCTGGGGCTTCACCCTGCCATACAGCCGCAGGCGTCACGCCAGCGATCCGCAGTCGTTGCATGCGCTCTGTGGCCAGGAACTGGCAAATCTGACGCTGCGGCTGGATCAGGGGCTGGATACCCGGTTGCAGGAAGAGTACGACCTTAAAAGCCGTCAACGGCTCTACCGCTTTCCGCGCGAATTTTCCGCGCTGGGCGCGCCGCTGCTGGAAGCCATTGAACAGATTTTCCTCGATTCAAAATTTGACGCCACTCAGCTTAACAACACCCTACGCGGCGTATTTTTTACCAGCGCCGCACAGGCGCAGGCAGACGCGGTGGCCGATCAGACGGGCATCTGGCAGCGCTTTGTCCGGGCGATCAAAGGGAAAGTGGAGTCACCTTCTCATACCTTACCGGACGGCAACCGCAGCTATTTTCTTCATGACCTACTGACCCAGTTTATCTTCCGTGAAGCACACCTGGTGGAGCCGAATCTTCAATGGGCCTGGCGTTATCGCCTGCTGCGTACTGGCGGGCATCTGCTGGTACTAGCGTTGGCTTTCTGGTTGTGGCAGGGAATGCAGGGCAGCCAGCAGGGTAACAGCGGCTATCTGAATGAAATCGCCAGCCGGACGGTCCAACTGGATGGTGACGTCAAAGCCTATACCGGAAAACCTGCTATGCAGCCTGTCCCAGTCCTGTTGAACCAGGCGCGGGCGCTCTCTGCCTGGCCGGGGCTGGACCCGGACTCACCGCCGCTGGCCTGGCGTTATGGCCTTTACAGCGTTCCGCCAGTAATGGAGAGCGTCGCATCCCTGTATGACCGCCTGCTGGACCAGCTCCTATTGCCGCCACTGGTGAAGCGCATGGAATATGTGCTTTCAGATGCCATTGCTCGTCAGGATAGCAAAGCCGCGTATGACGCTCTGCATGTTTATCTGCTGCTGAATCTTGATAAAGACCACGAGGACAAATACAACGCAGCGGAGATCCACACCTGGGTACTGAACGATCTGGAAAACCGCGATAGCGTGGCGGAGTTCGGCGGCCGTGCAGCGGTGCTGGAACATATCGACGCCCTGTTTGACGGCAGCCGCGTGGTGCATTCGCCTTATGACAAAGATGAGGGACTGATCCACATGGCGCGGGCTTTCCTTGACGGTCATACCAGCACCGAGCGTATCTATACTCGAGCCCTGGCTTCCATGGAGAGCGAAGCACCGCAGGAGTTTTCGCTGGTTCGCGCGGTGGGCGCGGATGCGGGGACGGTTTTTGTCCGCACGGATGGCCCGCCACTGGATAGGGGCGTGCCCGGCATCTTTACTCGCGAAGGCTACCGGGAACTGTTCGACAAACGGCTGTCGGAGTTTGTCGCCTCCGCATCAGCGGACGACGCCTGGGTAATGGGCCGGGAAAACGCGCAAAAAAAACGACTGATATTGTGATGAGCCAGTTGCCGGGGCAGGAACTCCCGGTTACCCGTGAGGTACGCCGCCTGTACCTGGCTGAATATGCCCGCCGCTGGCAGGATTTTCTGGCTAGTATTCACAGCATCAACAGTGCCGGGGAAGACGGTAGTCCCGGACTGGCGTATGACCTTCAGGTGCTTCGCACACTGGCCTCGCCTGACTCACCTCTGATGCGCCTGAGTAAAGCGGTGGTGGAGCAGACCACGCTGGTACCGCCGCTGGATGCGCAGGCCAGACAAAAACAAATGGCCCAGCGCGCGCAGGACCGGCTCTCCGGTAATGCGGGTAAAGCAGTGCAGACGGCAAAGCTGTTGCAGGATATCCACCCGGAAGAGCGGCTGGAAAAATCGCTGGTGGATGACCGTTTCGCCGCTCTGCGGGAAGTGGTTTCCGGGCGGACGGACACTGGACAGGGGGGCGGGGCGCCGCAGTTAAATTCGCTGCTGACGATGCTCAATGAGTATTACACCCAGCTCACCATCGCCGACAGTGCATTGGCAGCGAGCACATTACCGGGCCGCATTTCGGCGGCGGATAAACTACAACTGGAAGCGGCAAAACTGCCCGCACCGCTGAAAAATATTCTGCTGGATCTCACGCAGCAGGGAACGCGAAAGATCAACGCCGGCACCGGTGAAGTGCTGAACGCGCAGATGGAAGCGGTGATCGGCGATGAGTGCCGTGATGCCATTGACGGGCGCTACCCCTTCACCGACAGCCCGCAGGAAGTCAGCGCGGACGATTTTAACCGTATCTTTGCTAGCGGCGGTGTGCTTGATGCCTTCTGGACGAAGCAACTGGCCCCGCTGGCGGATACCGCCAGCAACCCGTGGCGCTACAAACCGACCGAAGGCAATATGACCTTACAGGGACCGGACCTGATGCCATTTCAGGAGGCGAAACAGATCCGCAGCGTTTTTTTTAATGGGGAAGGCGGGAAAAAGTTTTCCTGGGCGATGCAGGTCCGCGTCGTGGATATGGACCCTGCAATCACTGAACTGGTGATTGATATCGACGGCCAGGTGCTGCGTTACGCTCATGGCCCGGTCAGGCCGCTAAAAGTGAACTGGCCGGGGCCGCGTAACGGTTCAATGGCAGAAATCACCGCCAGCCCGCGCATTCGCCAGGACACCTCGACGCTACTGACTAATGGACCGTGGGCGCTGTTTCACCTGCTGGATGCGGGTAAGGCGCAGGAGACGGCGGTACGAGGAACACAGCAGGTGGAGTACAGCTTTGACGGGCGGCGGGTGGTGCTGGAAATCACCGCCGGACGAGACTTTGACCCGGTGGATCGCGAGCTGCTGCAAAACTTCAGTTGCCCTACGAGGATTCTCTGATGCGCCGCGCTACGGCAGTATCGGCCCCGGCGATGTTCGGCAGGCTGCCGGACCAGCGGGACTACGTACGCTGGCGGGTGAGTGCGAACGAAGGGCAGGTGTGGCAGGCGTGGCTGAACCAGCAGACGTGGCTGGGGCAGGGGCGGCATATTGTTCTGCCGGAAGGAACGGATGCTGCGAAGGCCGGAATAAATGACGGTTGGATGCACCTGTCACCGCGTGAGAAAACGGCACTGCCGGAACACCACCCATTGCCGTGGAGTTTTGTTCTGTCGCCGGGATTTTTACCCATTGGCGGGCGTGATGAGTGGCTGACCGGAGTATTGACCGCATCGCGAGACAGTACGGGCAGACCGTGGCCGCTGGTGATTTACCAGCGTGCCGGGCGAGAATGGCTGGAAGAGCGCCTGGATGACACGCAGGGCTGGTTGTACTGGCTGGCGCAGTTGACGGCAGCTCATGTCTCACCACAGACAGAACGTTGCGGGCTACTGATGGAGCAGACCGACCAGTTGTGGGCGCTATGGCGACCGGGGCCGCGCTGGGCACAGTGGTTGCGCGGCTTGCGACGTGTACCGCAGCGCAGCCGGGAACTGACCGACCTGCCGGACGCGCCGGTAGTGGAGCTGCCCGGTGTGCGTCATCTGCCGTGGCCGGGTTGGCCGGACAAAATGCTTGCGCAGGCACAGCAAGGACAGGGCTGGTTCTGGCAGCAGAACAGCGAAGGGCGGTATGTGGATGCGCTGCGGTTGGATATCCGGCAGCATTAAAAATAATCAGATGAGGAGTGAATCATTGGTTCTTATGATAAAGCCTGTAATAACGCTGGTGTAGTAAGGTTTGTACAGCAATATCTGAAAGAATGTGAATTAATCGCTAAACAACTTGATGTGCCCGTAGAAAATATCCTGGGGCTTGCCGCAAAGGAGTCCTTTTACGGGCAGGGTCGAATCGCGACAGAATACAATAACTATTTTTCCATGCATGGTCCGACACCTTTACAGTCAGGGCAGGTTCACCCGCTGGGGAGTAATAAGGTTTGGGTTGCCACTTATACCTCTTTTTCAACTAGCGGAAAGTCCTTTGCAATCCGATTTGGTAATGCGGTCAGAAATAAAAAATCTCCGGAGCAATTTGCGCAGGCATTGATTGATTCTGGTTTTAATTCAGGTAAAAACAGTAATGGCGGCCATACCGGTTATGCTAGTGAGTTAGTGGGGGTGATTAATATGGTTAAGCGGAGAATAACATGTCCTGTAAATTAATATTAGTATTGCTTTTCATGGTCGTGTCCGTGAATTGTTGTGCTGAAATTCTTATCAGGAATGTGCCGCGGTTTGATCTAACGAATGTTAACCAGTCAGGTCTTACTGAAACACAGACGCAGGCATTATTGGTTTTTTCACTAAAAAATGAAAAATATAATGTGGAATTGCCTGGAGTTTTTCTTGACGGTTCTCTGAAAGATAAAAAAGGTAACCCGTTTCATCCTGGGTATTTTAGTTTTGGGGTAGGTTATGATTCTCCTTCCGCCGGTGCGACAGATGTGTGGGGACTATTTTCAGTTTGCCCTGTAACTGGTGATATATGGGAAGAGGATTCATGCAGGAGAATCTCATTTCCCGCGCTGCAAAAAATACAAAAAGGAATAATGAAAAAAAACGGGGCAACATTTGCCAGTGAAGTGGTTCAGCGCCGGGGACTGGGGTGTACGGATGAGTAGGTCCAGTTGTGGAATTGCCTGCCGTGACCGTGCTGGCCAGCAAAAATGTTAACGCTGGCACAACAAGGGTATGGATGGTTCTGGCAGCAGAACAGTGAGGGGCGGTATGTGGATGCGTTGCGACTGGATAGAGGGGGTGTGGTGTATTTCAGTAGGATGGTTCAATGTCAGAACCCGATTGTACGGAGAACTCAGATGGAAAGTAGAGTGAGTAAAGTACAAATATTATCCTAATTTATTAATATTCTATTTTGTTGGATGTAAAAAACAGGAATACGACTGTCGTGGGCTAAATCTCTACCCCAGTATTAAAGGAGTCAATAGCATGAGTTCTTCTTCAGGGAATAAGTCTGGTTCGCTCACAACACATGTGGATGGTGTTGTTGGAGAGAGTAAAATAAATCTATCGCATGAATTCTTTATTAAACTCATGCATAAGTTTTGCCCTGACACCGTAGAAGATGGGAAGTATCTCAGGATGAATACAGAACATGGCGAATATATCCTGAATAGTGATACAGGCGACATTACATTATTAATGAGATGGAAATTTAACTGGGTGAATCAGAACAATGTAGGAGATAACTGGACATACCTGGATGAAGTTAGTTTTATATATGAATCATTTTCTGCAATCTGTTATGGATGGAATGATAAGATATTTTTATCTGTCTCAGGGGGCTCTGATTTTGCTGAGAAATTCAAGAGTAAAAGATTGCCTTTCAGCATAAATATGATTCCAGTCCATCAAAAAGAACACTGGAATGTAGACGTATTAAGAACCGTTCCTGGTAATGATGATGGCAGGCCTTATGTTAACTGGAAAAATCGGTTTGCTCATTTTTATTTTAAAGATACTTCGTTATCAGAAAAATGTGCTCCAGAGAATCAGTCAATATGTGGTTTTTATCAGGTAAATATAGTTCATGAAATTGGACATATGATTAGTTATCTGGAGGATGAATATGAACTTGATAAGTTTGGTAAACCTGTGTCTAAATATAAAATAGATACTTCCGCGTTAATGAATGTTGGGATGGAACTTCGGGAACGCTACCTGGAAGGTGTCTGTATTGACTTGAATTTAGTATATCCCTTAACTACGTTTTCTGTTGCGAGTGTAATAAAATGATCCAGAAGAAAATCGCTCTATTTTTTACGTTATTGATATTGCTTGTAACTCTAGATATTTTTGCCAGTGAGATGCATAACAAAGATGTTCAGTGGGGGGATGATGAAGAATCACTAGTGAGAAAATATGGTTCTCCTGAACATTATTTTATAAACCCAAGGCATGATTTTGTAGGTATTTATTATGGTGGCATAGAACGGACTTACCCTTCAAATAATCCTGAATTTAAAGATGTTCCTATTAAGGAGATGTTTTGGAATGTTAATAAAGATCTAAATTTAACATGTTGGCTTCATTATAAAAATGGTAAATGGATAGTTATATCCCGAGTTTATTGGCCGCCAGGATCCAAATTTTAATCCGGTATTAAAGGAGCAAATATCATGAGTTTTGTATCTACGGGTAATAAACCAGTTGGAAACGGTGGACCCGTCATCACCACACCACCAATAGCTGGCGAAAGTGGCGGTATGAGCACAGGTTCAGCCGCAACCGATGTATCTGGTGCCGCCGAGGAGATGGCAGAACAGGCAGTGGCGGACCTGTTTGGTGCGTTGCCGGAACCGTCAGGTCTGGTTAAAGCCGCAGTAGCTGCTGCGCAGGCTGCCGCTGCAGCAGCAGGGATATCGGATATGGCTGGTGCAGTTCAGGATGCGGCGGCGTCGATTTCTGCCGGTGGACCGGGCGCGCATAACGTCACAGTAAGTGGTAGTGCGGTGCCGCCGCAGATGCTTTTGTTTGCAGGCATGAATGGTTCGGAAGGGCTTGGGAATCTGTTTTCCTACACAGTACAGCTTAAAACGCCGGACGCCCTGAACCTGGGGTACGTTTCCCCCGCTGCTAACCTGCCGCTTCAGCCCATGGTGGGCAAAGACCTGTGCGTCAGTATCGAACTGGACGGTGGCGGAAAACGGTATATCAGCGGGCTGGTGACGGCGGCGAGGGTGGTCGGTCATGAGGGCCGTTCGGTAACGTATGAATTACGCATTGAGCCGTGGCTGAAGCTGCTGACCCACACCAGCGACTACAAAGCGTTCCAGAACAAAACCGTGGTGGATATTCTCGATGAAGTACTGGATGAATATTCCTTTCCGGTGGAAAAGCGGCTGGTGGAAAATTATCCACCCCGCGCCTGGCAGGTGCAGTATGGTGAAACCGACTTCGATTTCATCCAGCGCCTGATGCAGGAATGGGGGATTTACTGGTGGTTTGAGCACAGCGAGAACAGCCACACGCTGGTGCTGGCGGATGCCATCAATGGTCATAAAGCGTGCCCTGACTCGCCGCTGGTGGAGTGGCACCAGGAAGGGCTGAAACTGGATAAGGAATTTATCCACACCATTACGGCCAGTGAGAGGCTGCGTACTGGAAAGTGGGTGATGGACGATTTTGATTTTATGAAGCCGCGTTCGCTACTTAAAAGTACCGTGGCCAGTCCGCGTGATACCGGTCATGCTGAATACGAGCATTATGAATGGCCTGGTGATTACTTCACTACGGGCGAAGGCGAGATGCTGACGCGCATTCGTATGGAAGCGCAGCGCAGCCCCGGCAGCCGGGCACATGGGGCAGGTCATATCCGCACCCTCATGACCGGGTACACCTTTACGTTGATGAATCACCCGACGGCAGAAATTAATCAGGAATACCTGCTGGTACAGACCACGCTGTTTTTACGGGACAATGCGCAGCACAGCGGCCAGGATCAGCATTTTACCTATGTCACCACGTTTGAACTGCACCCCACCAGCGAAGTTTACCGCCCACAGCGAACCCTGAGCAAACCCCACACCAAAGGCCCGCAGAGCGCCATCGTCACCGGCCCGGCGGGGCAGGAAATCTGGACGGATAAATATGGCCGGGTGAAGGTGCAGTTTGGCTGGGATCGTTACGGTAACAATGACGAAAACAGCTCCTGCTGGGTCCGTGTCAGCTATCCGTGGGCAGGGAAAGGATTTGGCATGATCCAGATCCCGCGTATTGGCCAGGAAGTACTGGTGGATTTCAAAAACGGCGATCCGGATTTGCCCATCATCGTGGGGCGCACCTATAACCAGGACACGATGCCGCCGTGGGGGCTGCCGGGCATGGCGTCGCAGAGTGGGATATTCAGCCACTCATTGCAGGGAGGGCCGACTAACGGAAATATGCTGCGTTTTGACGATAAAACTGGTGCGGAAGAAGTGAAGTTCCACGCGGAAAAAGACCTGAATACTACGGTAAAAAACAATGAAACCCACACGATCATGGTCGATCGCACAAAAACCATTGTCAAAAATGAAACCATCAGCGTGGGAGAAGACCGTAATGCCACCATCACAAAAAATGATGGTCTTTCCGTCAAACTGGCTCAAACCATCAATGTCGGAACGACATATCGTCTGGATGTTGGCGATCAATTTACCCTTCGTTGCGGCAATGCAGCGCTTGCATTACACAAGGATGGCTCGATTGAGTTTTGCGGAAAACAACTTTTACTGCACACCAGCGATGTTATGCAACTCATTGGCAGTGGCATTGATATGAACCCGGATGGCGGAAAAGCCATTACTGCGGATGATATTGCCCCGTTATCCACTCCGGATGCTTCTGAATAAAAAATAATAAAAGGATTTTATCTATGACCAGCCTTTACCGTATTCAGGAGGGCAGCTTTGCCCTGCCTGAAACTTTTCTTGATCGCACCGTCAATATCTTCGTCCCATCGGGCAATGAGAGGGCAACTCCCAGTCTGAATATTTCCCGCGATACGCTCAGGTCCGATGAAAACCTGACCACCTATATTGACCGCCAGATAGCTTTGATGAAAAAAAAACTGGGCCAGCACCGGGTACTTTCGCGGGGAACGGCACTGGCGGGAACTGGCGAAGCTGCCATGACAGGTGAACAGATTCTCGCAACTCATCGTTCTGGAAAAACAGAAGTGTACCAGCGTCAGGCCGGGTTTATCACCGGGCCAGCAAAGGTACTGGTGTTGACGCTGACCAGTCAGCGTCCTTTTGATGAGCACACCGACCAGCTATGGACTGCATGGTTGACCAGTTTTCAGCCTGCTAAAAGCTAAAAAAACAGGGAGGTTTTGTCATGTATGAAGCCGCACGGGTGGATGATCCCATCTACCACACCAGCGCCCTTGCCGGGTTTTTGATAGGGGCCATCATAGGTATCGCCATTATTGCCGTCGCCAGCTTTGCTTTTGTTACCTGCGGCTTTTTGGCTGGGCTGATTTTGAGTTTTCTGGCTGATCAGATAGCTTCCGGAGTCCTGCAACTGGGAGAAGCCATCGGGCGCTCGATACATTCCACAGTGGGAAAAATTCTGACCGGTTCTGATAATGTCAGCACCAACAGTCGCCCGGCCGCCCGCGCCGTACTGAGTACGGTGATATGCGAAGACCATTCCCCGGAAATCCGTATTGCCCAGGGTTCCGGCAACATCTACATCAACAGCCAGCCAGCTGCCCGCAAGGATGACCACACTGAGTGTGATGCAGTGATTGAGGACGGCTCCCCCAATGTCTTTCTCGGCGGTGGTACACAAACGGTACTGGAAATCAGCCCGGAAATCCCTGACTGGCTGCGTCAGGTGGTGGATGTGCTGTATGTGGTCGCCGGAATGCTTGGCGGACTTGCCGGAGCCGCACGCCAGGCGGCAAAGATGGGGTCGAAATTTGGCACAAAATGCGCGGCCAAATTTATTGGCGGCGAAATTACCGGGATGGCCGTTTCCGAGGTCGCTATGGGGTTGTTCAGTAACCCGGTGGATGTCACTACAGGGCAAAAAATTCTGCTGCCGGAAACGGATTTCACCCTGCCGGGTCGTCTGCCTGTTACCTGTTCGCGCTTTTATGCCAGCCACCTGGAAACTGAAGGATTGCTGGGCAGAGGATGGCGGCTGAACTGGGAAATAACCCTGCGAGCTGATGAGGAACATATCACTCTGATTGGCGGACAAGGTCGGGAGTTAAGTTATCCGAAAGCGATGCTGACACCGGGTCACCAGATATTTGACCCCGAAGAGCAGTTTTACCTTAGCCGCCTGCATGACGGACGCTATGTGCTGCATTACACCGACCGCAGCTACTACGTGTTTGATGAGTTTGATGACCACGGCGTCGCGCCATTACTTTTTATGGAGACACCGTACCGGCAGCGAATTGCTTTCGGGCGTGAGAACGGCAGGCTGGTGCGGGTGGCTTCCAGCAGCGGGCACCATCTGTTACTGCACCGCACAGTGACGCCGGCAGGGGAAAGACTTTCGCATATTGAACTGGTGAAAGGCGGGCGTCCCGGTAACCTGGTGGAATATCGCTACGACGATAACGGGCAACTGACTGGCGTGGTGAACGGGGCCGGTGTGACGGTACGCCAGTTTGCCTATGAAAATGGCCTGATGACAGAGCACCGCAACGCGACGGGCTTTACCTGTATCTACCGCTGGGAAGAGATTGAGGGGTTTCCCAGAGTGGTGGAGCACTCGACCAGCGACGGCGAGGATTACCGGTTCCACTATGATTTTGCTGGTGGGCAGACGGTGGTAACCGGCAGGCCGGAGCAGAAGTGGCAGTGGTGGTTTGATGAAGATACGTATGTGACTGCTCACCGGACGCCGGGCGGCGGAATGTACCGCTTCACGTACAACGAAAACCATTTTCCCGTAGCGGTGGAACTCCCCGGCGAACGCAGGGTAACGCTGGAATACGACACCCTGAGCCGGGTGGTGAAAGAGACGGACGCGGCAGGCCGGGTGACGCAGACGCAGTGGAACGGCAGTTTTGATGAAATCACGCGCCGGGCGCTGGATGACGACCACATATGGAAGGCGGATTACAACGAACACGGGCAGGTGATACGGGAGACGGACCCGGAAGGGCGCGTCACGCGGTACGGGTATGATGAACAGGGGCTGGCGGTCAGCCGCACGGATGCGCGGGGCGGCCTGGTTGCACTGGTGCATGATGCGCGCGGCCAACTGAGGCGTTACACCGACTGTTCGGGGCGCGCCACGGGTTATGAATACGATGAAGACGGCAATCTGACGGCGGTGACGGACGCGGAAGGGAAAACGGTACGCATCAGCTATAACCGTCTGGGGCTGCCGGAGACGGTCAGCCACCCCGGTAAACAGCAGGACCGTTACACCTGGAACGCGCTGGGGTTACTGAGCAGCCACCGTCGCATCACGGGCAGCGTACAGTCCTGGCAGTATACGCCGCGCGGGCTGCTGGCGCTCCATACGGATGAAGAGAAACGGGAGACGCGCTGGCATTATACCGCGGAGGGATGGATTGCCAGCCTGAGCAACGGCAACGGGGCGCTTTACCGGTTCAGCTACGACGGCGACGGACGGCTGACGGGAGAACAGCGCCCGGACGGCCTGATACGGATGTTTGTGCTGAATGCGGGCGGGTATCCGGTCATCATCCAGACGCAGGGCACAGAAGGCGGGATGCGTAATGAGCGGCAGGAGCGTGACGCGCTGGGCCGCCTGTTGCGCAGTGACACGCAGCACAGTACACGGACCTTCAGCTACAACCGTCTTGACCAGATAACGGAAGTGACGCTCACCCCCACGGAAGAAGGGGAACGGCTGCACCACATGCAGGCGGACAGAGTGCGCTTTGCGTATGACCGCAGCGGATGGCTGACGGCAGAGCACAGCGTGCACGGCAGCATAAAGTACCGGCGTGACGCGCTGGGCAATCCCACCGATATTACCCTGCCGGACGGGCAGCACCTCAGCCATCTCTATTACGGCAGCGGGCACCTGCTCCAGACAGCGCTGGACGGTATCACGGTCAGTGAATATGAACGTGACAGCCTGCACCGTCAGGTGATGCGCACACAGGGGAAACTGGCGACGTTCAGCGGCTACAACGCCGACAACCGGTTAAGCTGGCAGCGCAGCCTGCCAGGCGGCAGCCAGAACCCACAGCAGACAGCCACACACCCGTCACACAGAGACAGCGTGACGGCGCGGGACTATATCTGGAATGCGGACGGTGAAGTCGGCGGCATCAATGACAAACTGCGCGGTTGCCTGGTGTTCAGCTATGACCGCAGCGGCTGGCTGACCAGCCGCACGGGGCAGATGTACGACCATGACCATTATTATTACGATAAAGCCGGCAACCTGCTGACGGATGAATATCAGGGAGCGGTGATGGATAACCGCCTGCCGGGCTACGGGCGTGACCGTTACCGCTATAACGAATGGGGCGAACTGACAGAGCGCAGGGACCAGCAGCTGGAGTGGAACGCGCAGGGCCAGTTAACGCGGGTCATCAGCAGCAACAGCGAGACGCGGTATCAGTATGATGCGCTGGGCAGGCGCATCAGCAAGGCGACCAGCAATCTCCATGCCGACCGGGGAGAACGAAGCCGGACGACGTTTGTGTGGGAAGGGTTCCGGCTGTTGCAGGAGACAACGTGGCAGGGAAAGCGGACATACCTGTACGACGCGGAACAGCCGTACACGCCAGTGGCGGCCATCACCGGGCGCGGAGAGAGTCAAAAAATCTGGTATTACCACACGGACCTGACGGGCACGGTACAGGAGGTGACCGCGTCGGACGGGACGCTGGTGTGGGCAGGCTACCAGGCGGGTTTTGGTGAAAACCGGGGCGACATCAGCAACAGCGGGGCGTACTTTGAACAGCCGCTGCGACTGCCGGGGCAGTACTTTGACGAAGAAACAGGACTGCATTACAATCTGTTCAGATATTATGCGCCGGAGTGCGGGCGGTTTATCAGCCAGGATCCGATAGGGTTAAGAGGCGGGTTAAACCTGTATGCTTACGCGCCTAATCCGCTTAAATACATAGATCCACTAGGGTTGTGCAAAACGGATGGTGAAAATAAAAATTCTTATGGCACTTACCGACCTGCTCGACAATTACCTCGTGATAAAAATGGGAATCCAATCCCTGATGTTAATGCGCCACATACTCAATTAGGTACTAAATCAGGAAGAAAAGGAGATTATACTCAGGCCAGGGAATGGGGATATGATGAAAATGGTAATTTAGTTCCCAAAAGAGATATTGATTTTACAGATCATGGAAGGCCTAAGGAACATCCCAATCCTCATCAGCATGATTATATTCCTAACCCTACAGGAGGAACGCCGCAACATGGTCCTGCAAAAGATCTGGAGATCCCATAATGAATGTGAGTAAAGGGGCGATGTGGAACAATGGAGAAAAGGTCCGCTTATCTCATTTATTAGATAAAGTACCAACTAATGAATGGGACTGGTATCTATATGAAATAGAAGCGATTGGCATTGCGCCGCGAGACATGTCAATGCCTGATTTTGAGCAACGAGTTTCATCCATGGATACCGGATTTAAATTATCATGGGATGAGGTTAAAAATTTTTCCAACTCATTAAGTGACATAAAGAATTGCTTTTTAGTTGCGTTAGTGAAGCCAGTTAAATATAGCGTGCTAGACAATGGTGATTTATCACATTGCTTGGCTTTAATAACTATATCAGATAGTACCTCATGGGAGGTTAAATTGATGAAGGATAATTATTAATCTATAGCATGAAAGTTAAATAAAAAGCCGGGAAACATCTCCGTGTATTTGGACTGCACCCCAAAAGTTGGACACCCAACTGATTAAGGTGCAGTTTTTTATGGCAAAGCCAAAATATTCTCCCGAAACCAGATTAGCTGTCGTTAATCATTATCTTGCCGGCTTTTTTATTATTTAATTCTCGTTCAGCACACTAAACATCCCGTCCCGCATCCCCTTAACCACCTGTTTAATCTGATAAAGTTCCTTCCTCAGTTTCTGCACTTCGTCGCTTTCAGCGATCAGGCTTAGGCATCCCTCCGAGATCTTCACGGTAAGGCCCGTGCCGATCTCAACTCCCGCTTCTCTCACCTATCTGGCGCTGATTTCACCACAACCTAAACTCATCCGCATCCTGCCATGCCGGAAACTTTTCTCTATATTCCTGCAATGCCACCATCGACAGCTCCGCATCAATGCGCGTTGCCTGATGCGCGTCGGCAGTAGCGATAATCTCGCCCTGTGGATTAATCACCCGGCTGTCACCGCGATAATGGCAGCCGTTGCCATCGCTGCCGACGCGATTACATCCCGCCACATACGCCTGATTCTCAATCGCGCGGGCCGTCAGCAATGCCTGCCAGTGCAGAGAGCGCGGAGCAGGCCAGTTGGCGACGTACAGGGCGAGGTCGTAATCGTTGAGATTGCGCGACCACACCGGAAAACGTAAGTCGTAGCACACCAGCGGTAAAATACGCCAGCCGCGCCATTCCACAATCACTCGCGCATTGCCCGCTTTATAATGCAGATGCTCATCTGCCATTCGGAACAGATGACGCTTGTCATAAAAATGCACCTTGCCGTCAGGCTCAACCAGCAAAAATCGATTAACCGAACCAGACTCCGTTTGTAATGCAACACTGCCTGCAATCAGCGCATTGCACTGCTGCGCTTTGGCTGTCATCCAGTTCACTACGTCATCTTGTGCTAGCGACGAAGCTGCCGCTTCCATGGCAAAGCCGCTGGTAAACATCTCCGGTAGAACGATCACATCGCGCCCGGTAATACCTTCCAGTTGACGATCAAAATGACGCAGGTTGGCAGGACCATCCATCCACACCAACGGTTGCTGCAAAAGCGTAATCTTCAAACCAGGCACGGTGTACAACTCCTTTATGCGAAGGGTTTTATAACTTTAACACCTTATCAGGCTATTACCTTACTGCGGAATAAATTGATAACAAATGCTGATATTGGAAATATCTGATTTGCAAATTATCGTGTTATCGCCAGGCTTTAGGAGGTTAATAACATGGGCAGGATAAGCTCGGGAGGAATGATGTTTAAGGCAATAACGACAGTCGCCGCACTGGTCATCGCCACCAGTGCAATGGCGCAGGATGATTTAACCATTAGCAGCCTTGCAAAGGGCGAAACCACCAAAGCTGCGTTTAATCAAATGGTGCAAGGGCATAAGCTGCCTGCTTGGGTGATGAAAGGCGGTACGTATACTCCCGCACAAACCGTGACATTGGGAGATGAGACGTATCAGGTGATGAGCGCGTGCAAACCGCATGACTGTGGCTCGCAACGTATCGCTGTGATGTGGTCCGAGAAATCTAATCAGATGACGGGGCTGTTCTCGACTATTGATGAGAAAACGTCGCAAGAGAAACTCACCTGGCTGAATGTGAACGATGCGCTTTCGATTGATGGTAAAACGGTGCTGTTCGCAGCGTTGACTGGCAGCCTGGAAAACCATCCGGATGGCTTTAATTTTAAATAATTAGCGGATAAAGAAACGGAGCCGAAAGGCTCCGTTGCAGAGATAGTTAACGCCGCATCCGGCTTCAATAGATTACATGGTCTTCGTAGGCCTGATAAGCGTAGCGCATCAGGCAGTATTGCGTTTGCCAGCAGTCTCAACGGAGCCTTTCGGCTCCGTTATTCAATTACGCGGCTTCAACTTTTCGCACTTTCTCCGGCAACTTTACCGGCTTCGTCGCCAGCTCTTCCGGATCAAAGTCATCAACGTTAATACTACGCAGACGGCTTTCTTCAGCTTTCACCAGAATAGCGGCTTCATCTTTATCAATCAGCCCCTTCGCCAGCGCGTTGTGCGCCAGTTCATCCAGACGGGTAAATGGCAGGTTTTTACCCAGCTCTTTACAGATCCGCTGATGAATCGGGTCGGCGGCAATCACATCCACCAGCGCCTCTTCCAGCAAGCCAACCGGATTATGCTCGCTCGGCGTCAGGTACTGACCGCGACCAATGCGGGAACGGGTGGCGTTCGGCACTTGTAAAATCTTCGCCACCTTATGATCCAGCTTGTCAGAAGGTGCCAGATAATGACGTCCGGTCGGGAAGATCACCACATTCAGCAGCCCGGCAACCACGCGGTTCGGGAAGTTTTGTAGTAAATCATCCATCGCCTGTTCTGCCTGATACAGCGCATCCTGTACGCCCCAGTGCACCAGCGGCAGGTCGGCTTCATTACGGCCTTCGTCGTCATAACGCTTCAGAACGGCAGAGGCGAGGTAAAGCTGGCTTAAAATATCACCCAGACGGGCCGAGATGCGCTCGCGACGTTTCAGGCTGCCGCCCAGCACCGCCATCGAGACATCAGAAAGCAGGGCGAGGTTGGCGCTCAGGCGGTTCAGGTGCTGATAGTAGCGTTTAGTGGCATCGCCGGTTGGCGTGCTGCTGGTTAAACCGCGCGTCAGGCCCAGCCAGAAGCTGCGAACTTTGTTGCTACCGACGTGACCGATATGTTTGAACAGCAGTTTATCGAACGCGTTGACGTCATTATTCTTCGCCGCTTCCATCTCTTCCAGCACGTACGGATGGCAACGAATCGCCCCCTGGCCGAAGATCATCATGCTGCGGGTCAGAATGTTAGCCCCTTCAACGGTGATGGCAATCGGTGCGCCCTGGTAAGCACGCGCCAGGAAGTTGCTCTGTCCGAGCATAATGCCTTTGCCACCAGTAATATCCATCGCATCAATAATCGACTGCTGCCCGCGGTGGGTACAGTGATACTTAACGATAGCCGACAGCACGGCAGGTTTCTCACCGAGCATAATGCCGTAGGTAATCAGCGATGCCGCAGCATCCATTACGTACGCATTACCGGCAATACGCGCCAGCGGCTCTTCAATCCCTTCCATCTTACCGATAGAGATTTTGAACTGACGGCGAATGTGCGCATACGCGCCCGTTGCCAGCGCTACCGACTTCACGCCGCCGGTTGAGTTGGAAGGCAGGGTGATGCCGCGGCCTACCGAGAGACACTCCACCAGCATCCGCCAGCCTTGCCCGGCCATTTTGGGTCCGCCGATGATGTAATCGATCGGCACGAAGACATCTTTACCGCGCGTCGGTCCGTTCTGGAACGGTACGTTTAGCGGGAAGTGGCGACGACCAATTTCCACGCCCGGCGTGGTGGTCGGGATCAGCGCACAGGTAATACCTAAATCTTCTGCGCCACCCAGCAGTTTTTCCGGGTCGGAGAGTTTAAACGCCAGACCAAGCACGGTCGCAATCGGTGCCAGCGTAATGTAGCGTTTGTTCCAGGTCAGACGCATACCCAGCACCTGCTGGCCCTGCCACTCACCCATGCAGACAATCCCGGTGTCCGGAATCGCGCCCGCATCGGAACCCGCTTCCGGGCTGGTCAGTGCAAAGCAAGGGATCTCCTGACCACGCGCCAGACGCGGCAGATAGTGATTTTTCTGCTCGTCAGTGCCGTAATGTTGCAGCAGCTCGCCCGGGCCTAATGAGTTCGGCACGCCGACGGTAATCGCCAGGATCCCGCTCACGCCGGAGAGTTTTTGCAGCACGCGAGACTGGGCATAAGCTGAGAACTCCAGTCCGCCGTACTCTTTTTTGATGATCATCGCGAAGAAGCGATGCTCTTTAAGGTACGCCCACAACTCCGGTGGTAGATCCGCCAGCTCATGAGTAATCTGGAAATCATTCGCCATCCGGCAGGCTTCTTCTACCGGGCCGTCGAGAAACGCTTGCTCTTCGGCAGTCAGGCGCGGCTGCGGATAGTTGTGCAGCTTTTTCCAGTCCGGCTTGCCCTGGAACAAATCGCCTTCCCACCATGTGGTGCCTGCGTCGATCGCTTCTTTCTCAGTGCGCGACATCGGCGGCATCACTTTACGGAAAGCGCGAAATACCGGCGCGGAAATCATCGACTTACGCATAGGCGCAAAGTTAAACGGCACAAGGATAATGGCCAGAGGCACCAGTACCCACGCCGACCACAGACCAGCAACGCCGAGGGCGGCTGTCCAGGCGAGCAAAATCAGACTGCTGATAAATAAGCTCACGCGGTGATAGAACAACGCGCCGAGCAGGACAACCGTAGCGAGAATACTCAAAATCATCATAACGAAAAGCCCCTTACTTGTAGGAGGTCCGACCACTTGTGATGATATGGTTGTAGTGGATGTAAAAACATTTAGCAATGTGTTTACAATATAATTACAACGAAGCTCACATTGTTGCTGTTTTTATCCGCACTTCGGGTCAAAAAGTCCTGGTCATTCCACCGCGCTGGTCTTCTCGCTTTTGGTGGTATCCGGTACACTGCATTTTGTCTAATTCATTTATGCTGAAGGATATCCTCATGTACCAGGATCTTATTCGTAACGAACTGAACGAAGCGGCGGAAACGCTGGCTAACTTTTTAAAAGATGACGCCAATATTCACGCCATTCAGCGCGCGGCGGTCCTGTTAGCAGACAGCTTTAAAGCCGGTGGCAAGGTGCTTTCCTGTGGCAACGGCGGCTCCCATTGCGACGCCATGCACTTTGCCGAAGAGTTGACCGGTCGCTACCGTGAAAACCGTCCGGGCTATCCGGCGATTGCCATTTCAGATGTCAGCCACATCACCTGTGTTGGCAACGATTTTGGCTTTAACGATATTTTCTCCCGCTACGTTGAAGCAGTAGGACGCGAAGGCGATGTGCTGCTGGGGATCTCCACCTCTGGTAACTCTGCAAACGTGATCAAAGCGATTGCGGCGGCGCGTGAGAAGGGGATGAAAGTGATCACCCTGACCGGTAAAGACGGCGGTAAAATGGCTGGCACGGCGGATATCGAAATTCGCGTTCCGCACTTTGGTTATGCCGACCGCATTCAGGAGATCCACATTAAAGTGATCCATATCCTGATCCAGTTGATTGAAAAAGAGATGGTTAAGTAAGTCTGGCGCAGGCCGGATAAGGCGTTCATTACGCCGCATCCGGCATTTGTGCTCTGATGCCTGATGCGACGCTGGCGCGTCTTATCATGCCTACAAATCTGTACACGAACCGTAGGCCGAATAATGCGTTTACGCCGCATCCGACCTGAAAATTCTTAAATCAATCTTCGCCGGGGGCCATGCGCTCCCGCTGTTGTGGAGGTTACCGATGTGCGAATTGCTCGGGATGAGCGCCAACGTCCCTACCGATATCTGCTTTAGTTTCACCGGGCTTGTGCAGCGTGGTGGTGGAACCGGGCCACATAAAGATGGCTGGGGCATCACCTTTTACGAAGGTAAAGGCTGTCGCACATTTAAAGATCCACAACCCAGCTTTAATTCCCCCATCGCCAAACTTGTTCAGGACTACCCGATAAAATCCTGTTCGGTTGTGGCTCATATTCGCCAGGCTAATCGGGGCGAGGTGGCGCTGGAAAATACTCACCCATTTACCCGCGAGTTATGGGGACGCAACTGGACGTACGCCCATAACGGGCAATTGACGGGCTACAAATCACTGGAAACCGGCAACTTCCGTCCGGTCGGTGAAACCGATAGCGAAAAAGCCTTTTGCTGGCTGCTGCATAAATTAACGCAGCGTTACCCGCGCACGCCGGGCAACATGGCAGCAGTGTTTAAATATATCGCCTCACTGGCGGACGAACTGCGGCAGAAGGGCGTTTTCAACATGCTGCTTTCGGATGGGCGCTATGTAATGGCGTATTGCTCGACCAATCTGCACTGGATCACCCGCCGCGCGCCGTTTGGCGTGGCAACGCTGCTGGATCAGGATGTGGAAATCGACTTCAGCTCGCAGACCACACCGAATGATGTGGTCACGGTGATTGCGACACAGCCGCTGACGGGCAATGAAACCTGGCAAAAGATTATGCCAGGCGAATGGCGCTTATTTTGCCTCGGGGAGCGTGTAGTTTGATGCCAGTTGTGGCTGCACAACTTCGTGGCTTAACGGCTTGCTGACCACGTAACGACCATTGACCACTGAAACGGTCGGCGGCTTACGGGTCTGTTCAAAGTAGTCATAGCCCGGCTTCAGTTGCTCCCAGAAGTCCTTAAAATTGGAATACTTATGACGCTGCATGTTGGCGTCGGTCATGCGAAATGGGTAAATGCTCACCTGCACACTTGACTGACCAAACACCAGTGCACCAGTAACGAACTGGAAGATCTCATCAATACCCTGATTGGTCATTGCGTAGCAGCCGATGGAAACACAATCGCCGTGGATCATCAGGTATTTCCCTTCATAACCATGCGCACGGTCATAGGCATTGGGGAAACCAATATTAATCGCTTTGTAGTAACGGCTGTCTGGTTTTAACTGATTACGCTGAACGCTATAAAACCCTTCCGGACTTTTAAAATCGCCCTGACGCTGTTTTGGTCCTAACCCGCCGGAATATTTACAGATTTTATAACTGTCGAGCAGTTGATATTGCTCGCCCATTTTGACGTAGAGATCGAGCGTACGTTCTTCCTTGAAGATCTGGATGTAGACAGGGGATCCCATCAACTGCTGCTTATACTCTTTGCTCACTGGCGTGGTAGAGCTACTGCTGCCCAGCAAACCGGCAAATGAAACGCACGGGATCAACAACATCGCAAGAATTAATGCGATTTTACGCATACTGCTTATTCCTTGATAAAACGGTTATACACGCCAGGACGGCAAAATAGATCCCAAATCGGAATAGTCTGGATTTGGAAGGCTCACATTATCACCAAAAGAGTTTTACGCAAGCCTGTCGGCGCTGGGTTTACAAATTTAGCATAAGTGGCGATTTTCAAAAGTCCGAAAAGCGCATGTAAAGCGGTTTATTTCTTATTTCCTAAGGTTATGAAACCTCGATAGTAATATGCAAATAAGCAATTAATAATCCCGCCTCTCCTTCCTTTCCTCTAATATTCTCATCTTCATTCAGCCGGTTTATATCCTCCATGTATTTGTTCTCTCACGACAGATTGCTGCGCCTGGGCGTGTTTTCTTTGTCCCTTTTGCTTCCTTTACTTGCCAGCGCCACCACATCACATATCTCTTTCAGCTACGCCGCCCGCCTGCGGATGCAAAACCGTGCGCGTTTATTAAAACACTACCAAACCCATCTGAAAAAGCAGGCCAGCTATATTGTGGAAGGCAATACCGAAAGCAGAAGGGCGCTACGCCAGCACAACCGGGAGCAGATAAAACAGCATCCAGAATGGTTTCCTGCGCCGCTCAAGGCGAGTGACCGACGCTGGCAGGCGCTGGCGGAAAACAACCACTTTTTAAGCAGCAATCACCTGCATAACATCACCGAAGTGGCGATTCACCGCCTGGAGCAGCAGCTTGGCAAGCCTTACGTCTGGGGCGGCACGCGGCCCGATCAAGGCTTCGACTGTAGCGGGTTGGTTTTTTATGCCTACAACAAGATCCTTGAGGCGAAGCTCCCGCGCACGGCCAATGAGATGTATCACTACCATCGGGCAACGATTGTGGCGAACAACGACCTGCGCCGGGGAGATTTGCTGTTTTTCCATATCCACAGCCGCGAGATAGCCGATCATATGGGCGTGTATTTGGGCGATGGGCAATTTATCGAGTCGCCACGTACCGGCGAAACCATTCGGATAAGCCGGTTAGCCGAACCTTTCTGGCAGGACCATTTTTTAGGCGCGCGACGGATTTTGACGGAAGAGACGATTTTGTAGGACGGATAAGGCGTTCACGCCGCCTCCGGCGGTTGTACGCGGATGCCTGATGCGACGCTGGCGAGTCTTATCATGCCTACGAGTCCGCGAATATTTGCGAGCCGCTTTCCCGATATAAAACAACCTCATTGCCGACCTTTCCTTTTCTTCTTACCGTTGAGAAAAAGGAGTCGCTATGTCTGAATATCGTCGTTATTACCTCAAGGGGGGAAGCTGGTTTTTCACGGTGAATTTACGGAATCGTCGAAGCCAACTTTTGACTACCCAGTACCAGACGCTCCGTAACGCCATTATTAAAGTTAAGCGAGCCAGACCTTTTGAAATTAATGCCTGGGTCGTTTTGCCGGAGCATATGCACTGTATCTGGACATTACCTGAAAGCGATGATGATTTTTCCTCTCGCTGGCGGGAGATTAAAAAGCAATTCACCCATGCTTGTGGATTGAAAAATATCTGGCAACCACGTTTTTGGGAGCACGCCATCCGCAATACCAAAGACTATCGCCATCATGTTGATTATATTTATATAAATCCAGTAAAACATGGCTGGGTAAAGCAAGTGAGTGATTGGCCATTCTCAACGTTCCATCGCGATGTGGCGCGAGGGTTATATCCCATTGATTGGGCGGGAGACATAACGGATTTTAGTGCCGGGGAGCGTATCATTTTATAATTGTGCGCTGGTGCCGGATGCGCTTACGCTTATCCGGCCTACGAATCGTGCCTTAACAGTAGGACGGATAAGGCGTTTACGCCGCATCCGGCGGTTGTGCACCGATGCCGGATGCCTACATCAACGCCCCCATAATCTTCAACTCCAGCTCATCCGGCACTTCGTTATACGACAGCACATGCAGCCCCGGCGCAAACAACCTTGCATAGCGCGCCAGCAAAGGGCGCAGCTGCGGCGGCACCAGCAGCACCGGATCTTTCCCCGCCGCTTTCATCTGCTCTTTTACCTGCGGCATCGTGCTCTGGAACTGGTTGAGCATATTCGGGTCCACCGGCACGCTGTCGAGCATCACTTTCCCGGCCTGCTGCGCCTGATTCACCACGTTGGTCAGCAGATTTTCCAGCTCATTATTCAGCGTATACACCGCCAGCTCCTGCTTGCGAACGAACGGATGGGTGATACTGCGCCGCAGTGCCAGGCGCACATCGGCCGCCAGCAGAATATGATCTTTGGTGACGGTGCTACTGGCGACCAGCACGGTGGCGATGGTGACAATATCGCGCAGGGAAACGCCTTCGGTCAGCAGCGCCCGGTACACTTTCAGCAACTGGCTGTAATTCAGCGCCGCGCTCAAATCTTCCGCCAGGCGCGGTGCCATCGACGACAAACGGTTATGCAACTGCGTGATGTCGTCATAGTTAAACAAATCAGGAATATAGCTGCGCACAATCTTATTCACATGGGTAGCAATCACGCTGGCGCTGTCGATCACCTGATACCCCATATTCAGCGCCTTCGCCTTCTGCGCGGGCTGGATCCAGGTCACCGGCATCCCGTACGCCGGGTCGTTCCCCAGCACGCCGTCAATCTCGCCGTAGGTTTCGCTGGAGGGCAGCGCCATCAGTTTATCCGCCGGAATATCCGCTTCATCGGCCTTAATACCGTTGATGAAAATGGCGTACTGGCTGGGCTTGAGGCGGAAGTTTTCCCGAATGCGGATCTCCGGCAGCAGCACGCCGTTGCCGTCAGAAATCACCTGCCGCACGCCGCGAATCCGCTGGGTGAGCGGGTTACCCTGTGTTTTGTCCACCAGCGCCACCAGTTTGTAACCGAGGCTTAAACTGATGGGCTCGATCAGCGGAATGGTTTCCCAACTGACCTGTTGCTCGCTGGTTTCGGTGATGGTGCGGGTCAGCGTTTCGAGGCTTTTCTCCTCCGCTTCCGCCGCCTGCGGGCGCTTGCTCATTCGCCAGCCGGTAAAACCCAGCAGGGCGCTGAACAGCAAAAACGGCAGGTGCGGCATCCCCGGCACCACCGCCAGCACAAACATAATTCCGGTAGCGGTGAAGAGCACAGACGGGCTTGCCAGCAGCTGGTGGCGCACGTCATGGGCAATATCGCCGTTGTCGCTGACGCGGGTGACGATTATCGCCGCCGCGGTGGAGAGCAGCAGGGAAGGGATCTGCGCCACCAGACCGTCACCAATGGTCATCAGCACATACTGCTGGAAGGCGGCATCGGCGCTCAGGTTGTATTTAAAGATCCCGATGCAGACACCGCCGATCAGGTTGATCGCCAGAATCATCATCCCGGCGATGGCGTCCCCGCGCACAAACTTCGATGCCCCGTCCATTGCGCCGTAGAAATCAGCCTCGCTGGCAACATCTTTACGCCGGGTTTGCGCCTGCGCCTGGTTGATCAATCCGGCGTTAAGATCGGCGTCAATCGCCATCTGTTTGCCGGGCATCGCGTCCAGGGTAAAGCGGGCAGAAACCTCGGAAATACGCTCGGCCCCTTTGGTGACGACGATAAAGTTGATTGTCAACAGCGTCAGTAAATCCGAGCGTGAAAGCATTATCGCCGCGCTGCACGGGCAGTCGATTTTTAACGGTGGCGGGCTGTCGCCGTTAAATAAAATCAGCCCGTCTCATCCGCCAAAACCTGCCACCGTGGCGGTGCCGGAAGAGACGGAGAAAAAAGCGCGTGATGTGAATGAGAAAACGGCGCTGCTGAAGAAGAAATCCGCCACCGAGCTTGGCGAGCTGGCAACCAGTATCAACACTATTGCCCGTGATGCGCATATGGAAGCGAATCTGGAGATGGAGATTGTCCCGCAGGGATTACGCGTGCTGATTAAAGACGACCAGAACCGCAATATGTTTGAGCGCGGCAGCGCGCAGATTATGCCGTTCTTTAAAACGCTGCTGGTGGAGCTCGCGCCAGTGTTCGACTCGCTCGATAACAAAATTATTATTACCGGGCATACCGATGCGATGGCCTACAAAAACAATATCTACAACAACTGGAACCTTTCGGGTGATCGCGCGCTTTCGGCTCGTCGGGTGCTGGAAGAGGCCGGAATGCCGGAAGATAAAGTGATGCAGGTGAGCGCAATGGCGGACCAGATGCTGCTGGATGCCAAAAATCCGCAAAGCGCGGGCAACCGGCGCATTGAGATTATGGTGCTGACCAAAAGTGCGTCCGATACGCTGTATCAATACTTTGGTCAGCATGGAGATAAAGTGGTGCAGCCACTGGTGCAAAAGCTGGATAAGCAGCAGGTGCTTTCGCAGCGAACGCGTTAAATGCTGAATCTTTACGCATTTCTCAAACCCTGAAATCACTGTATACTTTACCAGTGTTGAGAGGTGAGCAATGCGTAAAATCATTCATGTGGATATGGACTGCTTTTTCGCCGCGGTGGAGATGCGCGACAATCCCGCCCTGCGCGATATCCCTATTGCTATTGGCGGCAGCCGCGAACGTCGGGGGGTGATCAGCACCGCCAATTATCCCGCGCGTAAATTTGGCGTACGTAGCGCTATGCCGACAGGGATGGCGCTCAAATTATGCCCACATCTCACCTTGCTTCCGGGGCGCTTTGACGCCTACAAAGAAGCCTCAAATCATATTCGCGAAATTTTCTCGCGCTACACCTCGCGCATTGAACCGTTGTCACTGGATGAGGCTTATCTCGATGTCACCGATAGCGTCCATTGCCACGGTTCTGCGACCCTCATCGCCCAGGAAATCCGCCAGACGATTTTCAACGAGCTGCAACTGACGGCATCTGCGGGCGTGGCACCAGTAAAGTTTCTCGCCAAAATCGCCTCCGACATGAATAAACCCAACGGCCAGTTTGTGATTACGCCGGCAGAAGTTCCGGCATTTCTGCAAACCTTACCGCTGGCAAAAATTCCCGGCGTCGGCAAAGTCTCGGCGGCAAAACTGGAAGCGATGGGGCTACGAACCTGCGGTGATGTGCAAAAGTGTGATCTGGTGATTCTGCTTAAACGCTTTGGCAAATTTGGCCGCATTTTGTGGGAGCGTAGTCAGGGGATTGACGAGCGCGACGTTAACAGCGAACGGTTGCGAAAATCCGTCGGCGTGGAACGCACGATGGCGGAAGATATTCATCACTGGTCTGAATGTGAAGCGATTATCGAGCGGCTGTATCCGGAACTTGAACGCCGTCTGGCAAAGGTGAAACCTGATTTACTGATTGCTCGCCAGGGGGTGAAATTAAAGTTTGATGATTTTCAGCAAACCACTCAGGAGCACGTCTGGCCGCGGCTGAATAAAGCTGACTTAATCGCCACCGCGCGTAAAACCTGGGATGAACGTCGCGGCGGGCGCGGTGTGCGACTGGTGGGGCTGCATGTGACGTTGCTTGACCCGCAAATGGAAAGACAACTGGTGTTGGGATTATGAATAACATACAAATAAGAAACTATCAGCCTGGCGATTTTCAGCAACTATGCGCTATTTTCATTAGAGCGGTTACGATGACCGCCAGTCAGCACTATTCTCCACAACAAATTGCCGCCTGGGCGCAGATTGACGAATCTCGCTGGAAGGAGAAACTCGCGAAATCACAAGTGCGGGTTGCTGTCATTAATGCACAACCGGTTGGTTTTATTTCCCGCATTGAACATTATATCGATATGTTATTTGTTGACCCTGAATACACCCGCCGTGGGGTTGCCAGCGCTTTGTTAAAACCTTTGATTAAGTCTGAATTCGAACTTACAGTGGACGCCAGCATAACCGCAAAACCCTTTTTTGAACGTTATGGTTTTCAGACAGTTAAGCAGCAGCGCATTGAATGCCGGGGAGAGTGGTTTACTAATTTTTATATGCGATATCAACAGCAATATTAAATCCAGCTTGCAATGAAAATAACGCCCGCCTAGTATGTGCGCGTTTTCTTATTCCACAAACTGCAAGGAGGTAAATCATGACAAATCCTTTATCAATGACTCTTTGCAGACCTTTCCAGGATTAATTCTTTTTTCTTGCCCTGGATTCGTCTGCCATTTCCTGATTTTTATTCATAAATGGAATGGTACATGGGCAAATATATTCGTCCCTTATCCGATGCGGTATTTACCATCGCATCTGATGACCTGTGGATCGAGAGTTTAGCGATCCAACAATTACACACCACGGCAAATTTACCCAACATGCAGCGCGTTGTGGGGATGCCAGATTTACACCCCGGACGCGGCTACCCGATTGGCGCAGCGTTCTTCTCCGCAGGCCGTTTTTACCCGGCACTGGTCGGCAATGATATCGGCTGCGGCATGGCGCTATGGCAAACAGATATTCTCGCTCGCAAATACAACGCCGGTAAGTTTGAAAAGCGATTATCAGCTTTGGATGACGTTGCTGAAGAAAGCTGGCTGGAGGAAAACCTGCCGTTAGCATTTGCACAGCATGTGTGGCGCAGCTCGCTTGGCTCTATCGGTGGCGGTAACCACTTCGCAGAACTGCAACAAGTTGATCAAATCATCGACGCTGAACTGTTTGCACTGGCAGGTCTGGATGCGCAGCATCTGCAACTGCTAGTTCATAGCGGCTCGCGGGGGTTGGGGCAGTCTATTTTACAGCGGCATATTGCCTCGTTTTCGCATCATGGTTTGCCAGAAGGCTGTGACGACGCGCTACGGTATATTGCGGAACATGACGATGCGCTGGCGTTTGCGCGTATTAATCGCCAGCTGATCGCTTTGCGCATAATGCAACAAGTTAAGGCCACCGGAAATTCGGTTCTGGATGTGGCGCATAACTTTGTTAGCGCGTGTCAAATCGGCGATCAACAAGGTTGGTTGCATCGTAAAGGGGCAACGCCAGATGACAATGGGCTGGTGATTATTCCCGGTTCACGCGGTGATTACTCCTGGCTTGTACAGCCTGTTGCGAACGAAAAAACGCTCCACTCGCTGGCGCATGGGGCAGGGCGTAAATGGGGGCGCACCGAGTGTAAAGGGCGTCTGGCAGCGAAATACACGGCGACGCAGCTCTCGCGGACTGAACTTGGCAGTCGGGTAATTTGTCGCGATAAGCAACTCATCTTCGAAGAAGCGCCACAAGCCTATAAATCGGCTGAAAGCGTGGTGCAATGTCTGGTGCAGGCCGGTTTGATTAATCCTGTCGCGCGGCTGCGTCCGGTGTTAACGCTCAAAAACAGTGGAGGGAAAAAAGGATGATCTTGCTACAACTCTCCTCAGCTCAGGGGCCGGAAGAATGTTGTCTCGCAGTGAAAAAGGCGCTGGACAGGCTAATTAAAGAAGCTACCCGACAAGACGTCGCGGTAACGGTGCTGGAAACCGAAGCCGGGCGTTATCCTGACACGGTGCGTGCGGCGCTGATTTCTCTGGATGGCGACAACGCATGGGCATTAAGCGAAAGCTGGTGCGGCACTATTCAGTGGATTTGTCCGAGCCCGTATCGCCCACATCACGGGCGTAAAAACTGGTTTCTGGGCATTGGGCGTTTTACCGCTGATGAGCAGGAACAATCGGATGCGATCCGGTATGAGACGCTGCGTTCGTCGGGGCCGGGTGATCAACATGTCAATAAAACCGACTCGGCGGTGCGCGCCACGCATCTGGCTACCGGGATTAGCGTGAAGGTTCAGTCAGAGCGCAGCCAGCATGCTAACAAACGGCTGGCACGATTGCTGATTGCCTGGAAGCTGGAGCAGCAGCAACAGGAAAATAGCGCGGCGCTGAAATCGCAGCGGCGAATGTTCCATCACCAGATTGAACGTGGCAACCCGCGACGGACATTTACAGGGATGGCATTTATCGAAGGATAATGAAGGATGAAACTGCCGGAAGGCGATTAAACGCCATCCGGCAGCAAATCAAATAATTACTTCGCCGGAATTTCTTTCAGCAGTTCAGTCAGCAGTGTCCAGTAGTGACCTACGCTTTCGATGTGAACTTGCTCATCCGGAGAGTGTGGACCGGTGATTGTTGGCCCGATAGAAACCATGTCCATTTCCGGATACGGTTTTTTAAACAGACCACATTCCAGACCCGCATGGATAATCTGGATGTTCGGCGTCTTGTTGAACAGACGCTGATAGGTTTCACGTACCAGATGCATCACCGGAGAATTAGCGTCCGGCTGCCAGCCAGGATATGCGCCTTTCGCTTCGGTTTTCGCGCCAGCCAGTTTACCCAGCGAATCCAGCATGCTCACCACGTAGTCTTTACCGCTGTCGATAAGAGAACGGATCAGGCAGTGAATTTCTACGTTGTTGTCGGTCATGGTCACCACACCGACGTTCAGGGAGGTTTCAACCACGCCTTTGGCTACATCGGAGTTGCGGATAACACCGTTCGGGGTGGCGTTCAGCAGACGAATAAAGGTATCGCGAGATTGCGCAATCAGGGCAGCTTTATCGTTCGCAACAGAGTCCAGCAACAAGGCCAGATTTTTCTCTTTCTCTGCCAGCTCGTTTTTCAGGATGTCCTGATAGGTATTCACCAGAGATTTCAGTGCGTCGACTTTATCAGCTGCGACAGCAATGGTCGCAAAGGCTTCACGCGGGATGGCGTTACGCAGTGTGCCGCCGTTGAAGTCGATAAGACGCAGATCCAGCTCTTCTGCATGACCCGCCAGGAAGCGAACCAGCAGTTTGTTCGCGTTACCCAGGCCAACGTGGATTTCGCCACCAGAGTGACCGCCTTTCAGACCTTTTAAGGTTAACTTGAAGGTTTCAAAGCCAGCTGGAACCGCTTCACGATCTAAATGCAGGTTGGAGGTGAAGTCGATACCCCCCGCGCAACCCATGTAGATTTCACCTTCTTCTTCGGAGTCGGTGTTAATCAGAATGTCAGCCTGCAACCAGTTGCTTTGTAAACCGAATGCGCCGTCCATACCGGCTTCTTCGGTCATAGTCAGCAGCACTTCCAGCGGGCCGTGAACCACGTTTTCGTCAGCCAGAACCGCCAGCGCAGACGCCATACCAATGCCGTTATCTGCACCCAGCGTGGTGCCACGCGCTTTAACCCATTCGCCATCAATATAAGGCTGGATAGGATCTTTGGTGAAGTCGTGCACGGTGTCGTTGTTTTTTTGCGGCACCATATCGAGGTGAGCCTGCAGGACAACCGGTTTACGGTTTTCCATACCTGCGGTGGCAGGTTTACGAATCAGGATATTCCCCACTTGATCGCGTTCGACGTGGAAACCTTTTTCTTTTGCCCAACCTACAATGTATTCAGCGAGTTGCTCTTCATGATAGGACGGGTGAGGAATAGAACAGATTTTTGCAAAAATATCCCACAGCGGCTGTGGAGATAATTGAGACAGTTCAGACACGTTAAGTCTCCTTGTCGATCACCCGCAAAACAGTATTGCAGGTCACAGGGTTAGCAGAAAATGTTGTCAGCACAAGTCAGGCTTGCGAGATATGTTTGAGAATACCACTTTATCTAGCGACAGGTAGTAGCAGTGCGTAAAAAGACGCGGACTTATGTGAAATACTGGTTTTTAGTGCGCCAGATCTCTATAATCTCGCGCAACCTATTTTCCCCTCGAACACTTTTTAAGCCGTAGATAAACAGGCTGGGACACTTCACATGAGCGAAAAATACATCGTCACCTGGGACATGTTGCAGATCCATGCACGTAAACTCGCAAGCCGACTGATGCCTTCTGAACAATGGAAAGGCATTATTGCCGTAAGCCGTGGCGGTCTGGTACCGGGTGCGTTACTGGCGCGTGAACTGGGTATTCGTCATGTCGATACCGTATGTATTTCCAGCTACGATCACGACAACCAGCGCGAACTGAAAGTACTGAAACGCGCAGAAGGTGACGGTGAAGGCTTTATCGTCATTGATGACCTGGTAGATACCGGTGGTACTGCGGTTGCAATTCGTGAAATGTATCCTAAAGCACACTTTGTGACTATCTTCGCGAAACCGGCTGGTCGTCCTCTGGTAGATGATTATGTGGTTGATATCCCACAAGATACCTGGATTGAGCAGCCGTGGGATATGGGCGTTGTGTTCGTCCCTCCTATCTCTGGTCGCTAACCTTTTCAACGCCTGGCACTGCCGGGCGTTGTTCTTTTTAACGTCAGGCAGGTTACAATAGCTTCCAGTAAGTATTCCTGGAGGTTGCATCCATGACACAGGCTAACCTGAGCGAAACCCTGTTCAAACCCCGCTTTAAACATCCTGAAACCTCGACGCTAGTCCGCCGTTTTAACCACGGTGCGCAACCGTCGGTGCAGTCGGCCCTCGATGGCAAAAATATTCCTCATTGGTATCGCATGATTAACCGCCTGATGTGGATCTGGCGCGGTGTTGATCCGCGTGAAATCCTCGACGTCCAGGCGCGCATTGTGATGAGCGATGCTGAACGCACCGACAATGATTTATACGATACGGTGATTGGCTACCGCGGCGGCAACTGGATTTACGAGTGGGCCACCCAGGCGATGGTGTGGCAACAGAAAGCCTGTGCGGAAGAAGATCCGCAACTCAGCGGGCGTCACTGGCTGCACGCAGCTACGTTGTACAATATTGCCGCCTATCCGCACTTGAAGGGCGATGATCTGGCTGAACAGGTACAGGCGTTGTCAAATCGCGCGTATGAAGAAGCTGCGCAACGTCTGCCTGGAACAATGCGGCAAATGGAGTTTACCGTTCCGGGGGGCGCGCCCATCACTGGCTTTTTGCATATGCCAAAAGGTGATGGCCCATTCCCGACAGTATTAATGTGTGGTGGTCTGGATGCGATGCAAACAGACTATTACTCCCTTTATGAGCGCTATTTTGCACCGCGCGGCATTGCGATGCTGACTATTGATATGCCTTCGGTCGGTTTTTCCTCAAAATGGAAACTCACCCAGGATTCCAGCCTACTGCACCAACATGTCTTAAAGGCGTTGCCAAACGTGCCGTGGGTAGATCACACGCGCGTCGCAGCCTTTGGTTTCCGTTTTGGTGCTAACGTTGCTGTACGCCTGGCTTATCTCGAGGCATCACGTTTGAAAGCGGTGGCCTGTCTTGGCCCGGTGGTTCACACCTTGCTGAGTGATTTTAAGTGCCAGCAACAAGTGCCGGAAATGTATCTTGACGTTCTGGCGAGCCGACTGGGAATGCATGATGCTTCTGATGAAGCGTTGCGTGTTGAGCTGAATCGCTATTCATTAAAAGTGCAAGGATTGCTGGGACGTCGTTGCCCAACGCCAATGTTATCAGGGTACTGGAAGAACGATCCGTTCAGCCCGGAAGAGGATTCACGCTTAATCACGTCGTCATCTGCGGATGGTAAATTGTTAGAGATTCCGCTTAACCCCGTGTATCGGAATTTTGACAAGGCGCTTCAGGAAATCACCAACTGGATCGAAAAGCGATTGTGTTAAAAATTTGCTAAATTTTGTCAATTTGGTAAAACAGTTGCATCACAACAGGAGATCGCAATGACGTTACCGAGTGGACACCCGAAAAGCAGATTGATCAAAAAATTTACCGCACTAGGCCCGTATATTCGTGAAGGTAAGTGCGAAGATAATCGATTCTTTTTCGATTGTCTGGCTGTATGCGTCAACGTGAAACCCGCGCCGGAAGTGCGTGAGTTCTGGGGCTGGTGGATGGAACTGGAAGCGCAGGAATCCCGTTTTACATACAGCTATCAGTTTGGTCTGTTCGATAAAGCAGGCGACTGGACGAGTGTTCCGGTAAAAGATGCCGAAGTGGTAGAGCGGCTGGAGTATACCTTGCGTGAGTTTCACGAGAAGCTGCGTGAACTGTTGGTGACGTTGAATCTGAAACTGGAACCGGCGGATGATTTTCGTGACGAGCCGGTGAAGTTAACGGCGTGAATGAAATGTGCCGGATGCATCGCATCCGGCAATATTCATTAAAACTGATACGTCATCCCAACCGCGACAATATCATCATTGTTGATATTCAGCTTATTATCGCTATCCAGCTGATTGATTTTATAATCAACAAACGCTGACATATTTTTGTTGAAATAATACGTAGCACCGACATCGATGTAATTGACCAGATCTTCATCGCCGATGCCTTCAATATCTTTCCCTTTCGATAAGACGTAACCCAGTGATGGACGCAGACCAAAGTCGAATTGATATTGTGCGACCGCTTCAAAGTTCTGAGTTTTATTGGCAAAGCCGCCAGAGATTGGCGTCATTTTGCGTGTTTCAGAATAGAAGGTGGCCAGGTAAATATTATTGGCATCGTATTTCAGGCCTGTTGCCCATGCTTCTGCGCGCTTACCTGTGCCACGGCTTTGCTGGTTTTGCTCGTTGGTGCGATCAGAGTTGGTATAGGCCCCACTGATGGCGAAATCGCTGCCGCCGAAGTCATAGGTTAACGAGGTGCCGAAGCCATCGCCATTCTGCTTTTTCACATCGCGGTTTTCGTTTTTCCCTTGATATTGCAAGGTTAAATTCAAGCCATCGATAACGCCGAAGAAGTCGGTGTTACGATAAGTCGCCAGCCCGCTGGCGCGTTTGGTCATAAAGTTATCGGTCTGTGCGGAGGAGTCGCCACCAAATTCCGGGAACATATCGGTCCAGGCTTCCACGTCATACAACGCGCCCAGGTTACGACCATAATCGAAAGAACCCAAATCTTTATATTTCAACCCGGCAAAAGCGAGTCGCGTTTTTTGCTGTGCGGTATCACTCTCCGCTTTATTTCCGGCAAACTCTGCTTCCCAACGCCCATAACCAGTCAGTTGATCGTTAATTTGTGTTTCGCCTTTAAAACCAAAACGGATATAACTCTGGTCGCCATCTTTACTGTCATTATCACTCATATAATGCATGGCTTTAACTTTGCCATAAATATCCAGTTTATTACCGTCTTTGTTATATACTTCTGCGGCCTGTACGGATGCAGATGCCACAATGCCCATCACCACTAATGCCAGAGTGCTCTTTTTCATTTTCATTCCTGATTTTAATTAACGCGCGAATATTCTTCGGGAGAGTCCCGTCGAAAACAGGAAAGTTTTTAACGTGAAATTGTTAAAGATATATTACAGCTTAATAATATTCTTAAAATGTGCTAATTTATTAAATCTGTAATAAAAGCGTAAACAACTGCCGTTACGCTTGCTGATCCCGCGCAACAAAACGCTATGCTTTGCTCGCAGATGGTTGGCAACCGGCGACAGTCCTGCTAAAACGTTCGTTTGATATCATTTTTCCTAAAATTGAATGGCAGAGAATCATGAGTGACAGCCAGACGCTGGTGGTAAAACTCGGCACCAGTGTGCTAACAGGCGGATCGCGCCGCCTGAACCGTGCCCATATCGTTGAACTTGTTCGCCAGTGCGCGCAGTTACATGCCGCCGGGCATCGGATAGTCATTGTGACGTCGGGCGCGATTGCCGCCGGACGTGAGCACCTGGGTTACCCGGAACTGCCAGCGACTATTGCCTCAAAACAACTGCTGGCGGCGGTAGGGCAGAGTCGACTGATTCAACTGTGGGAACAGCTGTTTTCGATTTATGGCATTCACGTCGGGCAGATGCTGCTGACTCGTGCTGATATGGAAGACCGTGAACGCTTCCTGAACGCCCGCGACACCCTGCGTGCACTGCTCGATAACAACATCGTTCCAGTAATCAATGAGAACGATGCTGTCGCTACGGCAGAAATTAAAGTTGGTGACAACGACAACCTTTCTGCGCTGGCGGCGATTCTGGCGGGTGCCGATAAACTGTTGCTGCTGACCGATCAAAAAGGTTTGTATACCGCTGACCCGCGCAGCAATCCGCAGGCAGAACTGATTAAAGATGTTTATGGCATTGATGACGCACTGCGCGCGATTGCCGGTGACAGCGTTTCAGGTCTTGGAACCGGCGGCATGAGCACCAAATTGCAGGCCGCTGACGTGGCTTGCCGTGCGGGTATCGACACCATTATTGCCGCGGGCAGCAAGCCGGGCGTCATTGGTGATGTGATGGAAGGCATTTCCGTCGGTACGCTGTTCCATGCCCAGGCGACTCCGCTTGAAAACCGTAAACGCTGGATTTTCGGTGCGCCGCCGGCGGGTGAAATCACGGTAGATGAAGGGGCAACTGCCGCCATTCTGGAACGCGGCAGCTCCCTGTTGCCGAAAGGCATTAAAAGCGTGACTGGCAATTTCTCGCGTGGTGAAGTCATCCGCATTTGCAACCTCGAAGGTCGCGATATCGCCCACGGCGTCAGTCGTTATAACAGCGATGCATTACGCCGTATTGCCGGACACCACTCGCAAGAAATTGATGCAATACTGGGATATGAATACGGCCCGGTTGCCGTTCACCGTGATGACATGATTACCCGTTAAGGAGCAGGCTGATGCTGGAACAAATGGGCATTGCCGCGAAGCAAGCCTCGTATAAATTAGCGCAACTCTCCAGCCGCGAAAAAAATCGCGTGCTGGAAAAAATCGCCGATGAACTGGAAGCACAAAGCGAAAGCATCCTCAACGCTAACGCCCAGGATGTTGCTGACGCGCGTGCCAATGGCCTTAGCGAAGCGATGCTTGACCGTCTGGCACTGACGCCCGCACGGCTGAAAGGCATTGCCGACGATGTGCGCCAGGTGTGTAACCTCGCCGATCCGGTGGGGCAGGTAATCGATGGTGGCGTGCTGGACAGTGGCCTGCGTCTGGAGCGTCGTCGCGTACCGTTGGGCGTGATTGGCGTGATTTATGAAGCGCGGCCGAACGTGACGGTTGATGTCGCTTCGCTGTGCCTGAAAACGGGTAACGCGGTGATCCTGCGTGGCGGCAAAGAAACCTGTCGCACTAACGCTGCAACGGTGGCGGTGATTCAGGACGCCCTGAAATCCTGCGGTTTACCGGCAGGTGCAGTACAGGCAATTGATAATCCTGACCGCGCGTTGGTCAGTGAAATGCTGCGTATGGATAAATACATCGACATGCTGATCCCGCGCGGCGGGGCTGGTTTGCATAAACTGTGCCGCGAACAGTCGACGATCCCGGTGATCACAGGTGGTATAGGCGTATGCCATATTTACGTTGATGAAAGTGCAGAGATCGCTGAAGCCCTGAAAGTCATCGTCAACGCGAAAACTCAACGTCCGAGCACATGTAATACGGTAGAAACGTTGCTGGTGAATAAAAATATCGCCGATAGCTTCCTGCCCGCATTAAGCAAACAAATGGCGGAAAGCGGCGTGACATTACACGCAGATGCTGGCGCACTGGCGCAGTTGCAGGCAGGCCCCGCGAAGGTGGTGGCGGTTAAAGCCGAAGAGTATGACGATGAGTTTCTGTCATTAGATTTGAACGTCAAAATCGTCAGCGATCTTGACGATGCCATCGCCCATATTTGTGAACACGGCACACAACACTCCGATGCGATCCTGACCCGCGATATGCGCAACGCCCAGCGTTTTGTTAACGAAGTGGATTCGTCCGCTGTTTACGTTAACGCCTCTACGCGTTTTACCGACGGCGGCCAGTTTGGACTGGGTGCGGAAGTGGCGGTAAGCACACAAAAACTCCACGCGCGTGGCCCAATGGGGCTGGAAGCACTGACCACTTACAAGTGGATCGGCATTGGTGATTACACCATTCGTGCGTAAATAAAACCGGGTGATGCAAAAGTAGCCATTTGATTCACAAGGCCATTGACGCATCGCCCGGTTAGTTTTAACCTTGTCCACCGTGATTCACGTTCGTGAACATGTCCTTTCAGGGCCGATATAGCTCAGTTGGTAGAGCAGCGCATTCGTAATGCGAAGGTCGTAGGTTCGACTCCTATTATCGGCACCATTAAAATCAATAAGTTACACATCATTAGTACCTTCCTTATTTTTTGACTGGGACAAATTTGGGACCGATGGGTTCAGGATCGAGTCTATTTGCCGTGCGTGTTCGGTAAGGTGATTAGGTGCAAGGTGAGCATATCGACGAACCATTTCGATAGACTCCCAGCCTCCCATTTCCTGTAACACTGACAACGGGACTCCGGCTTGAACCAGCCAACTTGCCCAGGTGTGTCTCAAGTCGTGAAATCTGAAATCATCAATACCAGCCCGTCTCAGCGCCGCTTTCCAGGCTGTGTTTGCGTCATACCGCATCTTCCTTACTGTTGGCGCTTTCGTTCCGTCTGGTTTGGTACAGCTTTCCTTGTACACAAATACCCAACGGTGATGATTCCCGATTTGTTTTTTCAATACGCGACATGCAGTATCATTCAGCGCAACGCCAATTGCGCGGTTTGATTTACTCTCTTCCGGGTTTATCCATGCCACCCGGCGCTGCATATCTATTTGTTGCCATTCAAGGTTGATGATGTTCGAGCGTCTTAAGCCTGTTGCCAGTGCAAATTCAACAACAGACTTTAATGGCTCCGGACATTCATCAATCAGCTTTTGTGCTTCATGGGGCTCCAGCCAGCGGATCCGTTTATTCTTTGGTTGAGGCACTTTAATAATTGGTGCCTTATCCAGCATTTTCCATTCACGCTCTGCGGCTCTTAGTAGGGCCTTTATAAATGAAAGATGCGTAGCCTTCGTTGCAACGGACGCTGGTTTTGGCGTGTATTCTGGAACAGGTTTCCCTTTTTTTCTGCATGCTTCTGCCCTGAGTTTCCAGTTTTCCTCATGACGCCGGTTCGTCATTTTCTGCATTGCTGAATAAATTTTTGATTCAGTAATGTCTCTTAGTTGCATTCCTGCGAAATGTTGAAGCCAGAATCCGATCCGGCTTTTGTCATCGTCCAGTGATTTTTTATGTGCTTTCTCTTCAAGCCACCTGACACACGCTTCCTCGAACGTTATATCAGGTATTTCACCAAGTTTGCTGACCCGCCATGCTTCAGCCTTTAGCTTGTCATGGAGTTCTGTCGCCTGCCTTTTGTCCTTTGTTCCAAGAGACTGTTTAAATCTTTTACCGTTCGGCAATGTGAAACTGGCGTACCATATTTCACTTCTGCGGAAGAGTGACATTTTCTTTCCTCTGTTATGCCATCACCCGCGCTCACCTTGATAGTATGCAGCGGAGACTGAAGCGCCGCAATGCAGGCTTGTCGCGTTGTGAGGTAAGGAGATTTTGGTTTAGTGGGGTCTTTGCGTGTTGCCTGTAGGCGGCCTGTTCGTATCCAGTTGGTAGCGGTAGGTCTGGATATCTTGAGAAACTGACAGGCCTCATCGAGTGTGAGGCTGTATGATTCCATGGTTACCTCTGCTTTTTGAACGCATGTCACGTAACTTCTTAATGTGTTCTGCCGTTTCGATCTCTTCTGCTATCCGATCTGCATCAGCTTTATTCACAGGTTCAAAGTCATGATTAAAGCGGAACATGCTGGCGATACATGTTCTGCCTTTTCGGATGTAGTGAACTTTGTTGTGGGTAGAACGCAGGATTTTGCAGGGAGTGCCGTGGTGGTCGACGTACCAGGTGTTAGGAAAAATGATTCTGAACATTTTTACACCTCAGTTGGACGATGTTGAAATTTGCTGCTTTGAGGCCATCACAATCCCCATTGTTTGTTCTTAAGTTCGATCTCCTCCTGGCAACTTGCACAAGTCCGACACCCCTGAACGGCCAGGCGTCTTCGTTCATCTATGGGATCGCCACACTCACAACAATGAGTGGCAGATATAGCCTGGTGGTTCAGACGACGCATTTTTATTGCTGTATTGCGCTGTAATTCTTCGATTTCTGATGCTGAATCAATGATGTCTGCCATCTTCCATTAATCCCTGAATTGTTGGTTAATACACTTGAGGGTGAATGCGAATAATAAAAAAGGAGCCTGTAGCTCCCTGATGATTTTGCTTTTCATGTTCATCGCTCCTTAAAGACGCCGTTTAACATGCCGATCGCCAGGCTTAAATGAGTCGGTGTGAATCCCATCAGCGTTACCGTTTCGCGGTGCTTCTTCAGTACGCTACGGCAAATGTCATCGACGTTTTTATCCGGAAACTGCTGTCTGGCTTTTTTGATTTCAGAATTAGCCTGACGGGCAATGCTGCGAAGGGCGTTTTCCTGCTGAGGTGTCATTGAACAAGTCCCATGTCGGCAAGCATAAGCACACAGAATATGAAGCCCGCTGCCAGAAAAATGCATTCCGTGGTTGTCATGCAGCCTCCCGACGGGCAAGAATCCTTGAGCCGAACGCCATCAACTCTCCACGATCAACGGTCGTAAAGTGGCAGTGTGTACGGGGGTATGAGTGCCAGATAATGAGCATCGAGCCTTTATTATTTCCACTGACGGGTTTCCCGGTGAGTGGGTTAATAAATGCCAGTCGTCCTGCCGTGATGAATCTGACCTCACTGGCGGTTTGTATCGCTTCATGAAACCATCCGACAGATGTGTCAGCAGGCAATAACATTACACATCCCACACTACTGAATTTGTTTTCAGTGGCTGCCTTTTTCACAAAAGGGGAAATATTGCTGTATGGTGGATTCAACCAGACATAACCAGAGGCATATCCCATTGCTTCAGGCCATGAAGTGGTTAATGTGTTCTGCTCCTGTGAGATAAAAAGCCGACATAGTCGGTTTTTTTCGCTGGCTGCAGCATCAAGTTGAAAAACGAACTCTGCATTAAGCGCAGCAAAAATCTCTGGTGGTGTGCGCCAGCTGTCGCGATGTTCGGCAGGAGTATTGCTTCCGGTGAAATCAGTCATACAGCCCCCCGTTTATTATTTATCTCCTCAGCCAGCCGCTGTGCTTTCAGTGGATTTCTGATAACAGAAAGGCCGGGAAATACCCAGCCTCGCTTTGTAACGGAGTAGACGAAAGTGATCGCGCCTACCCGGATATTATCGTGAGGATGCGTCATCGCCATTGCTCCCCAAATACAAAACCAATTTCAGCCAGTGCCTCGTCCATTTTTTCGATGAACTCCGGCACCATCTCGTCAAAACTCGCCATGTACTTTTCATTCCGCTCAATCACGACATAATGCAGGCCTTCACGCTTCATGCGCGGGTCATAGTTGGCAAAGTACCAGGCATCTTTTCGCGTCACCCACATGCTGTACTGCACCTGGGCCATGTAAGCCGATTTTATTGCCTCGAAACCACCGAGCCGGAATTTCATGAAATCCCGGGAGGTAAACGGGCATTTCAGTTCAAGGCCGTTGCCGTCACTGCATAAACCATCGGGAGAGCAGGCGGTGCGCATACTTTCGTCGCGATAGATGATCGGGGATTCAGTAACATTCACGCCGGAAGTGAATTCAAACAGGGTTCTGGCGTCGTTCTCGTACTGTTTTCCCCAGGCCAGCGCCTTAGCATTAACTTCCGGAGCCACACCGGTGCAAACCTCAGCCAGCAGGGTGTGGAAGTAGGACATTTTCATGTCAGGCCACTTCTTTCCTGAGCGGGGCTTTGCTATCACGTTGTGAACTTCTGAAGCGGTGATGACGCCGAGCCGTAATTTGTGCCATGCATCATCCCCCTGTTCGACAGCTCTCACGTCGATCCCGGTACGCTGCAGGATAATGTCCGGTGTCATGCTGCCACCTTCTGCTCAGTGGCTTTCTGTTTCAGGAATCCAAGAGCTTTCACTGCTTCGGCCTGTGTCAGTTCTGACGATGCGCGAATGTCGCGGCGAAATATCTGGGAACAGAGCGGCAATAAGTCGTCATCCCATGTTTTATCCAGGGCGATCAGCAGAGTGTTAATCTCCTGCATGGTTTCATCGTTAACCGGAGTGATGTCGCGTTCCGGCTGACGTTCCGCAGTGTATGCAGTATTTTCGACAATGTGCTCGGCTTCATCCTTGTCATAGATACCAGCAA
The DNA here is from genome assembly GCF_004211985.1 of Escherichia sp. E10V10. Lineage (NCBI taxonomy): Bacteria > Pseudomonadati > Pseudomonadota > Gammaproteobacteria > Enterobacterales > Enterobacteriaceae > Escherichia > Escherichia sp. E10V10. Next base: position 66,908 of record NZ_RHJO01000017.1, read on the forward strand.
ATCCGAAGGCCAGACGGGCACACTGAATCATGGCTTTATGCCGTAACATTCGTTTGGGATGCGACTGCCACGGTCCGGTGATTTCTCTGCCTTCGCGGGTTTTGAATGGTTCGCGGCGGCATTCATCCATCCATTCGGTAACGCAGATCGGATGATTACGGTCCTTGCGGTAAATCCGGCATGTACAGGATTCATTGTCCTGCTCAAAGTCCATGCCATCAAACTGCTGGTTTTCATTGATGATGCGGGACCAGCCATCAACGCCCACCACCGGAACGATGCCGTTCTGCTTATCAGGGAAGGCGTAAATTTCTTTCGTCCACGGATTAAGGCCGTACTGGTTGGCGACGATCAGCAATGCGATGAACTGCGCATCGCTGGCATCACCTTTAAATGCCGTCTGGCGAAGAGTGGTGATCAGTTCCTGCGGGTCGACAGAATCCATGCCGACACGTTCAGCCAGCTTCCCAGCCAGCGTTGCGAGTGCTGTACTCATCCGTTTTATACCTCTGAATCAATATCAACCTGGTGGTGAGCAATGGTTTCAACCATGTACCGGATGTGTTCAGCCATGCGCTCCTGAAACTCAACATCGTCATCAAATGCACGAGTAATGGCTTTTTTGCTGGCCCCGCAGCGTTGCAAATGATCGATACAGAGTGATTCAAACAGGTGCTGTGGAAGACCTTTTTCCATGTCGTCTGCCAGTTTTGCCTCTTTCTCTTCACGGGCGATCTGCTGGTAGTGACGTGCCCAGCTCTGAGCCTCAAGACGATCCTGAATGTAATAAGCGTTCATGGCTGAACTCCTGAAAATGGCTGTGAAAATATCGCCCGCGAAATGCCAGGCTGATTAGGAAAACAGGAAAGGGGGGTTAGTGATTCAGGCCGTTACCGCGTCCGTCGAGAAAAACTTCTACGAGCAAATCACGGGTATAAGTGCGCTCGATGCCGCGATGCAGATAAAGCCGTCCGCGTAAATTAGCTGATGCAGTCCAGGTGTAAGTATCCCGCATAATC
>NZ_RHJO01000018.1:0-90305 GCF_004211985.1 Escherichia sp. E10V10
AACTGCCAGGCATCAAATAAAACAAAAGGCTCAGTCGGAAGACTGGGCCTTTTGTTTTATCTGTCGTCCGTCCGGAATAGCGTAGGCAGTAAAAACCACCTGATGTGGTTCTGACTAAGAAATAAAAAACCTATCATTCCCTTGTATACGCCAGATGCTCGCCCATTTCCATACGACAACCTCACCTGAAATCCTTCCTGGTCATCCAGAATAATCATTCCCATGCTAACTAAATTCGCAGTTATGGTTGCATAAACATCGGTAACAAATGTATAACATTCGTCTTACTAAATAATAAACAACATTGGCCGACAAAAGCATCGGATTATGGCAGGAGAAATATTGGCATGGCAGAAAGCACTGTAACGGCAGACGGCAAACTGACAAGTAGTGATACTCGTCGCCGCATCTGGGCAATAGTAGGGGCCTCTTCAGGTAATCTGGTCGAGTGGTTCGATTTTTATGTCTACTCATTCTGTTCTCTCTACTTCGCCCACATCTTCTTCCCTTCTGGTAACACTACCACTCAGTTACTGCAAACAGCCGGTGTTTTTGCCGCGGGCTTTCTGATGCGTCCAATAGGTGGCTGGCTATTTGGACGCATAGCCGATAAACATGGTCGTAAAAAATCAATGTTGTTATCGGTGTGTATGATGTGTTTCGGATCTCTGGTTATCGCCTGCCTCCCAGGTTATGAAACTATCGGTACCTGGGCTCCGGCATTATTGCTTCTCGCGCGTTTATTCCAGGGATTATCCGTTGGTGGAGAATATGGCACCAGCGCCACCTATATGAGTGAAGTTGCTGTTGAGGGGCGCAAAGGGTTCTATGCTTCGTTCCAGTACGTCACGCTAATTGGCGGTCAGTTGCTGGCCTTACTGGTGGTGGTTGTTCTACAACATACTATGGAAGATTCTGCTCTTAGAGAGTGGGGATGGCGCATTCCTTTTGCGTTAGGAGCGGTGTTAGCCGTTGTAGCATTGTGGTTACGCCGTCAATTAGATGAAACTTCGCAACAAGAAACGCGCGCTTTAAAAGAAGCGGGTTCAATGAAGGGATTATGGCGCAATCGCCGTGCATTCATCATGGTTCTCGGCTTCACCGCTGCGGGCTCCCTTTGTTTCTATACCTTCACCACTTATATGCAGAAGTATCTGGTAAATACTGCGGGAATGCACGCCAACGTGGCAAGCGGCATTATGACTGCCGCATTGTTTGTATTCATGCTTATTCAACCACTCATTGGCGCGCTGTCAGATAAGATTGGACGCCGAACCTCAATGTTATGCTTTGGCTCTTTGGCCGCTATTTTTACCGTCCCCATACTATCAGCATTACAGAACGTCTCCTCTCCTTATGCCGCTTTTGGTCTGGTGATGTGCGCCCTGCTGATAGTGAGTTTTTATACATCAATCAGTGGAATACTGAAGGCTGAGATGTTCCCGGCACAGGTTCGCGCATTAGGTGTTGGTCTGTCATATGCGGTCGCCAATGCTATATTTGGTGGTTCGGCGGAGTACGTAGCGTTGTCGCTGAAATCGATAGGAATGGAAACGGCATTCTTCTGGTATGTGACATTGATGGCCGTGGTAGCGTTTCTGGTTTCTTTGATGCTGCACCGCAAAGGAAAGGGGATGCGTCTTTAGTGATGCGCTATTTGCCAGACGGTATAGCCGGTAGTTGCACCGGCGATATCCCAGGCAAAATCCTTCCAGCTCCAGCCGCTCCCCTCAGGGCGGCTATCCCAAAGCTCTTTTGACGCTCCCAGCCCTACAGAGAACATCAGCCCGAACATCGCGCTGCGGTCGCGACTCATCCCCTGATGTTGCGCGTATTCATTTCCTGCGGCGGAAAGCATCGCCGAGGCGATAAAGTGTTGGGCTTTATCCTGCCCCTGCCAGCTATCGTTAGCCATGTGGCTGCAACCAGAAAGTAACAATAGCAAACAGATAAAAAGAATACGCAACGCGGCCTCCAAAAAACAAACCCCGTACAGGACGGGGTTCAGATTACAGGATACGGCTAATTAATCGGTCGATGCGGATGCGGCGCAAACGGCGGATAAGTTTGCGAACCTTTACCGGATAATCGGCAATACTTTGCAGATCGCGGTAGTGCTTAACAATGGTGGTATGCTCGCGGATCAGCTCCAGTTCTTTCTCTCGCTGTGGAGCAAGCTCCAGTTGTGGATCGTGGATCAAAATGGCGTTTTCCAGATCCAGACGCCAGGCACGTGGATTCAGGTTATTACCGGTTATCAGCATCCACTTATCATCAACCCACATTCCTTTCAGGTGATAAGTATTATCGTCATCTTTCCACAAACGGACCACTAACTGGTCAGTATTGACGTAATACTGCAAACGACTCAGGAAGCGACGCAAATTAATCTCATAAAGATAAGGCAACGCGCCAATTATCTTGAATGGTTCATCTTCCGGAATGTAGAAGTCGTTCGCGGTTTTATCACCAACGATAATTTCGACCTTTTTCCCTTCACGCAGCAACTGGATGATATTGCGCACCAGGATTGCCGGTAGGTTGAAGTATGGCGTACAGATAGTCAGTTTCTGTTCTGCACAGGGCATCAGATGGAAAATGGTCTTGTTCAACAGACTCGATTTCCCCAGACCCACCAACGGCGTAACGGAAAGTTGATCGTTGTCGGCATCTCCCTGGAAATGATAAGCGGCATCACGCAACTCCTGGCGGAACAGGCGAATGTCGTTCTTGATTTCCGGGCTTTTTGGGCGATGTTCATCATCCAGACGGTTAACACCGCGACCATTCATAATATTCTGCGTAACCCATTCAAACATAATGTCTGACATCTTGCGGTTACGAATCAGATGGTAACGGTCGTAACGGTATTTATCGTGCTGATGCAAATAAACATCGTTCAGGCTGGCACCGCTATAAAGTACGCTATCGTCGATGATAAAGCCTTTAAAATGCAGAACGCCCAGGGCTTCACGGGTATTGATGGGTACGCCATAAACCGGAACATCTACGCCCGGATTTTCCTGCGCCATGCGGCAGTACCAGTCAGCATTAGTGTTAGATGCCACAGCGCCAATGCGTCCACGTTGCGCACGATGCCAGTCGACCAGCACCCGCACATCCAGTTCCGGACGCTGCCGTTTAGCCTCATATAGTGCGCTCAGAATGCCTTTGCCACCATCATCCTGTTCGAGATACAGGGCGACAATGCAAATGCGCTGCTTCGCGCTGGCTATTTTTTCCAGCAGCGTCTCCCGGAAGTCGGCGGGAGCGTAAAAGAAATCGACATCATCAACTGATTGAGAAATCTTGGGTAGTTGGGCAAGGTGTTGTTGATGTTTATTACGCTTAAATTTTGACAACATCACAGTGCATTTCTTCTCTGTTCATTGAAGGGTCCTCTGTGCAATGCAGACGACATAAGCGGGCAATAATAACACCAGTCCCGATTAAGTGGTCAACATTTCCAGTACCTTACTCATGATTCCTCGCGCTGGGCAAGATTTAGCGTAAGCCCAACGATCCCCTCTTCGAGCTGGATATCGACGTTAAACCCGAGCTTGCGGGCCAGCGCCACCATGCCACGATTGTTTGGCATCGTAATACCATTCAGACGTTGCAGTCCGTGATCTCGCGTATAGGTAATCAACTTTTCCATTAAGCGTCGACCTAAGCCTAACCCTTTGAGATCCGAGCGAACCAGGACAGCAAATTCGGCATCGATGTTATCAGGATCGGAAATCGCACGCGTGACGCCGAGGATCTCTTCCGTTTGATCAATTCGTCGTACCGCTACAAATGCCATTTCCCGATCGTAGTCGATCTGCGTCATGTTAGCTAAATCTTCATGGGTGAATTCGTTGATCTCGCTAAAGTAGCGATAATAAAGATCTTCTTTAGTGACTCGTGAAATGAATTGCTGAAGCTGTGGCTCATCTTCTGGCAAAATCGGGCGGAACAAGCAGCGTTCGCCGTTTTTCAATTCCACCCACTCTTCCAGCTGATGTGGGTACGGGCGCACTGCCAGCCGACTCTCGCTATCGCCTTCAAACGGCGCGATATCCAGCGTGACATCCAGCGCGGTAAATTCACTGCCAGAAGCCAGCAAAGGATGAATATCCAGACGCTGAATTTCCGGGCAATCGACAATCAAGTTGGAAACCTGCACCAGAAGCTGGCTCAAGCCTGTAACATCCAATGGACGCAGTGCACTGCGCGCACGAATCTTTTTACTTTTTATTCCCTGAATGACCAGATAACGGGCCAGGTTCATGTTCAGCGGCGGTAATGCGACGACGGCTTGATCTTCTGGACGCCACTCCACACCGCCTTCACCAAGCATGATCAACGGTCCGAAAACGGGATCCTGCTCGACCACTACCCGCAACTCCTGGGCGCCAGCACGGTTAGCCATACTTTGCACCAGCAGACCGTGGATCTGCGCCTGCGGCCAGGCCATTTTTACGCGATCGAAAATAGCGTTCGCGGCTTGCTGGACTTCATTGGCTGTACGCAGGTAGAGCATGACGCCCTGAACTTCCGATTTATGTGGAATATCCGGCGAGCGTAATTTTAGCGCCACCGGATAACCAATCTGTTCAGCAATATGCACCGCTTCGGTACTATCGCTGGCAATCCAGGTGGGAAGCGTGTTCATGCCATACGCTTGCAGGATTGGCTGTACTTCATGGGTATCGAGTGACGTTGCCCCTTCGGCAATCGCCTGTTGCAACAGAAGATGCGCTTCTGCGGTATTAGAGGTCAGATTGCTGGGCAGTGCCGGCGTTTCGCGTAGTTGCTTCTGGTTACGTCGGTACTCCACCATGTGCATAAAAGCGGTGATGGTTCCTTCCGGGGTGCGGTAGGTCGGCAGCCCGGCTTCGCTGAATAATCGTCGTGCCTCTTGCGAGGAGTGTTCGCCGCACCAGTTCGTCAGCAGAGAGACATACTTGCTGCGAGGGTGATGCTTTACCGCTTCAATTAATGCCAGTGCGCTTTCTGTGGCGGGAGCAGCAGCACTGGGCGAATGAATAACCATCAGCGCATCAAAATCCTGGCTGTGGAGCAGAATATCCAGCGTTTTAATATATTGCTCACTGCTGGCGTCATCGCGCAGATCGAGCGGGTTAGAGATTACTACATGTTCTGGCAGCGCATTGCGTAGTTTCTGAGAGGTTTCTTCGCTTAGCGTTGCCAGCTTGCCATTGCGTGACCATAAGGCATCCAGCGCCAGCGCAGCGGGCGCTGCACCGTTGCTGATAATCATCAGTCGGTCACCACGCAATGGGCGCATATGGCTAAGGGTTTCCACTGCCGAAAACAGTTCGTGAGTGTCCTGCACTCGTAATAAACCGGCACGCTGAATAGCTGCATCCCATGCCGGGTCCATTCCTGCCGTCGTGTTGAGCAGTCGCTGTGCTGCCGGGCTACGTCCGCTTTTAATTACCAGAATCGGTTTATTACGCGACGCACTACGGGCCGCCGAAACAAAGCGTCGCGCGTCGCTTAACTGTTCGAGATAGAGCAGGATGGCGCTGGTTTTACTGTCGCGCGCCAGATAGTCGAGCAATTCATCAACGTCGATATCCAGGCTGTCGCCGAGCGCAATAAAGTAGGAAAACCCCATCTCACGCTGTTGCGCCCAGTCGAGGATGGTGTTGGAGACGGCAGCCGATTGCGAAATAAACGCCAGCTTGCCGCGCTTAATTGGTACGGGCGAAAAGCTGGCATTCAGACCTTGCCACGGCGCCAGTAATCCCAGACTGTTTGGTCCAAGCAGGCGCATGTTATGACGCTGGGCGCAGGCTCGGAGATCTTCGTGTTGCGATGCCGGGGCAGAAAGAATAATGCAGGTTTTACAGCCTTTTTCGCCGAGTTCTTCCAGAAGCGCCAGATTGCGGCTGGCATTGGTACACAGCACAGCAAGGTCGGGCGTAAAGGGCAGACTGGCGATATCCGGCCAGGCCAGTACGCCTTGTACCGCTTTCCAGGCCGGCGTCACCGGTAACACCGGTCCGTTAAAGCCTCCCGCCAGCAGGTTACGCATCATCAGGTAACCTGCGCGATTGGGTTTCATCGATGCGCCAATTACCGCAATCGATTTTGGTCGCAGTAGTGCTTCCAGTCCTCGCTGACTCATACCGGTCTCCCGCAGAAGTGACCGAATGATTTTAAACGCTTTCTAACTGTTCTGCTGTGATGCTACCCAGATGTTGCGTTTTTCCTACCAGATAGCGTGTTTTAAAGCGAGTGAAATGCTCGCCTAAGCTGGCCGCAGCCCCGGTATCGCCCGCCATATCTAAAAGTGCGATAGCCACTTCAGCGGTACAATATTGGCCTTCAGCCTGGGCTTCACGCAGGCGATAGGCAGAAAGCCGGGAAAGATCGACGGAAATGACGGGGAGATTATCCAGATACGGACTTTTACGAAACATCTTGCGCGCTTCCGGCCAGGTGCCATCGAGCATGATAAACAGCGGTGGCTTACCGGAAGGCGGGGTGAAGATCACTTCCCGTTGCTCATCAGCATATGAGGCGGGAAAGACCACCATTGGCTGATAGTTCGGGTTTTGTACCAGATCCAGCAAATCTTGCGAGGGTTCGGTACGCGACCATTGAAACGCAACGGTATCAGGCAAAATATCAGCAATCAGACGCCCGGTGTTACTTGGCTTCATTGGCTCGGTGTCGAACATCAGCAAACAGAAGCGACTTTTTGCTTCCGCTGGCGTGATTGTCGAACAGAGACATAATTTCTCTGGCAAAAGACAGCGTTGGCAGCGACGAACGCGATTACCGCGGGCAAGAAAAGGACGTGTTGCGCGCGCAATACGTTCGGCGCGTAACTGGAGAACAGCGTTTTCGGTCATAAGAGAGCGTCGAAAAAACGCCATTGTCGCAGAGGAGAAAACGGGGCACAAGATGCGCCCCGGTAAGATTAAAGAGATTCGTTCAACCAGCTATCGAACGGCGCTTTCGGCACTGCGCCATTAAGCATGTCGACGACCTGACCGTTTTTGAAAATCATGATCGTCGGAATACTGCGAATACCAAAGCGGCTGCTTAATTCACGTTCAGCTTCGGTATTCACTTTCACAAAGCGCACTTTACCGCTACGCTCTTGCGCAACATCTTCAAAAATTGGCGCGAAGTTACGGCAGGGGCCGCACCACGGCGCCCAGAAGTCGATCACCACAGGTAGATCATCTTTCAGCAATTTGTCGAGCGTTTCACCGGTCGCATTAATCACCTCTCCGTCAAACAAGTCGTGACCGCAGCGTCCGCATTTTGCCGCATCTTCGATCCGATCGTCGGGAATGCGATTGATGGCCTGACAATGGGTACAAACGGTATTCATAACTAACCTCGGGATGAGTAAGGAGACTTATCGGCAACGACGCCGGTATGTTTCTAATATGTTACATATTATCGGGGACATTGTTCCAGACAACAATCTGTTTTATTCAATGGGTATGATAGACGCAGGCTTTGGAACGAAATCATGGCGAACCGCGCGCACTTCGGGTAATCTGCGCGCTTCGCGCAGCGCTGGTGGAGAAAAGCATGAACGATGAAATGAAAGGTAAAAGCGGCAAGGTCAAAGTGATGTATGTCCGCAGTGATGATGATTCTGATAAACGTACCCATAACCCGCGTACCGGGAAAGGGGGCGGGCGTCCAGGAAAATCTCGTGCCGACGGTGGCCGTCGCCCCGCCCGCGATGACAAACAGAGTCAGCCCCGTGACCGCAAGTGGGAAGAGTCGCCGTGGCGCACAGTTTCCCGCGCGCCTGGTGATGATGCGCCGGAAAAGGCCGATCACGGTGGCATCAGTGGTAAAAGTTTTATTGATCCGGAAGTGTTGCGTCGTCAGCGTGCGGAAGAAACCCGCGTCTACGGCGAAAACGCATGTCAGGCACTGTTCCAGAGCCGTCCGGAAGCTATTGTTCGCGCTTGGTTTATCCAGAGCGTAACGCCACGTTTTAAAGAAGCCTTGCGCTGGATGGCGGCAAACCGCAAAGCGTACCATGTGGTGGATGAAGCGGAACTGACAAAAGCGTCAGGCACGGAACATCACGGCGGCGTGTGCTTCCTGATCAAAAAGCGTAACGGTACAACCGTGCAGCAGTGGGTAAGCCAGGCAGGTGCGCAGGATTGTGTACTGGCGCTGGAAAACGAATCTAACCCGCATAACCTGGGTGGCATGATGCGTAGCTGCGCGCACTTCGGCGTGAAAGGCGTTGTGGTGCAGGATGCGGCACTGCTGGAGTCTGGTGCGGCTATCCGTACCGCAGAAGGCGGCGCAGAGCACGTTCAGCCGATTACTGGCGACAACATTGTTGACGTGTTGGATGATTTCCGTCAGGCGGGCTACACCGTGGTGACCACTTCCAGCGAGCAAGGTAAACCGCTGTTCAAAACCAGTCTGCCAGAAAAAATGGTGCTGGTGCTGGGGCAGGAATATGAAGGGTTACCGGATGCCGCACGCGATCCGAACGATTTGCGCGTGAAGATTGACGGTACTGGCAACGTTGCTGGACTGAATATTTCTGTCGCAACTGGCGTTCTGCTTGGCGAATGGTGGCGTCAGAATAAAGCCTGATAAATCAGCCGGGTGGCAACTCTGCCATCCGGCATTTTCCCGCAAATTTACTCACTCTCTGCCGGTAATACTGGCATCCAGTCAATCGGCGTCTCGCCACGTTGTTCCAGCCACTGATTTGCCAGCACAAAATGGTTACAGCCAAAGAATCCACGATGCGCAGAAAGCGGTGACGGATGCGGTGCTTTAAGTACGTGATGGCGTTGCTTATCTATAATCGCCCCTTTCTTTTGCGCATGAGATCCCCACAACAAAAACACAACGCCTTCGCGATGCTGATTTATGAGGCTGATGACTTTATCAGTAAACGTCTCCCAACCGAGGCTGGCGTGGGAATGCGCCTGACCTGCGCGTACCGTCAATACGGTATTGAGCAGCAGAACGCCCTGACGCGCCCAGCTTTCGAGATAGCCATGCGCCGGGCGGGTAAAGCCTGGAACGGTGTTTTCCAGCTCTTTATACATATTCAGTAATGATGGCGGAGTGGGGATACCGGGGCGAACAGAAAACGCCAGGCCGTGAGCCTGTCCGGGGCCGTGATAAGGATCCTGGCCGAGAATCACAACTTTGACATCGCCTAACTCGGTAAAACGAAAGGCGTTAAAGACATCTTTTTGCGGCGGATAGATAGTGATGCCGGATTGCCGCTCGCTGGCGACGGTCTGAAGGGTATTAAGAAAATAGGGTTGTCGCTTCTCTTCAGCCAGCACGTCATGCCAGGTTAATTCGTTAGCCATCTCGCTCTCCTGCGAATCTTCAATCCGCCTAGCTTAACTGCTTCTTTCTACAGAACAAAATCAAGCTCATTTTATAGACATAATCGACTGTAAAAAAATGTAAATTGGTAAAATTTCACACCCGCATAAGTTGATGTAAAACAATAAAATCCACTTGTCGCTACACTTTGTGTGTGTTTTTTATTGATTTAAATCAAAGAATCAGGGGTCTTTGAGGAGTATATATACACTCAAGCAACAATGGTTTTACCAATTGGCCGCGACAGGCTGAACAAATCAAATAATTTTGCCGGGGAGGCATCACATGATTACAGGTATCCAGATTACTAAAGCCGCTAACGACGATCTGCTGAACTCTTTCTGGCTGCTGGACAGCGAAAAAGGCGAAGCGCGTTGCATCGTTGCGAAAGCAGGTTTTGCAGAAGACGAAGTGGTTGCAGTAAGCAAACTGGGTGACATTGAGTACCGTGAAGTTCCAGTAGAAGTTAAACCAGAAGTTCGCGTAGAAGGTGGTCAGCACCTGAACGTAAACGTTCTGCGTCGTGAAACTCTGGAAGATGCAGTTAAGCATCCGGAAAAATATCCGCAGCTGACCATCCGTGTATCCGGTTATGCAGTTCGCTTTAACTCTCTGACTCCGGAACAGCAGCGCGACGTTATCGCTCGTACCTTTACTGAAAGCCTGTAAGGCTTAAGTAGCAAGTTACTAAGCGGAAGAGGGCGACCTCTTCCGCTTTTTTTCATTAATAGAAAATGCGTACCGCGCAATAGACCAGCAACAGTGCAAGCACGATATTTAACTGGCGACCATACTGGCGAAACAATCGCTGAAACAGATGCCCCGCCAGCGCCCAGCACACATTGCCAAACGTCCCAATCATTGCCAGCAAAACGCTGACGCCAACCACCCAACTTAACGCCTGCGTTTGCGGCAGGACAAACGTCGATAGTGCCGTAATGCCGTACAAAATGATTTTGACGTTCACAAACTGTAGCGCAAAGCTTGCCCAAAAGCTGATCGGTTTTGCCTGAAGCCCGTCTTCCTTTGTTGGGCTGGTAGCGATTTTCCACGCCAGCCAGACAATATATGCCGCCCCCGCCCAACTCAACAGATGCACTGCTGCCGGGTCAATAACAGCCAGTGAAAACGAAATTCCCGCGCACAGTAGCATGACGATTAAAAATCCCAGACTCATCCCCGCCAGTACGCGGGTACTCTGACGAAACCCATGCGACGTGGCAGAACTAAGGGCGAGAATATTGTTTGGTCCTGGCGTGAGGGCAGTAATCAGGGTGTAGGTCCAAAAAGCACTTAAAAGGGTCGGTGTCACTTGTTATCTCCTCTGTTTTGGTAGACAGTACCCGACACAAAACATTTAAAAAAATGAATGTTTTCACATTCTAAATTCGATATTTTCGATAGGTTTGGGATTATGGATCTGCGCCGTTTTATTACCCTAAAAACCGTGGTGGAAGAGGGTTCTTTTTTGCGAGCTTCGCAAAAATTGTGTTGCACACAGTCGACGGTGACTTTTCATATTCAGCAGCTTGAACAGGAGTTCTCGGTCCAGTTGTTTGAGAAAATTGGTCGACGGATGTGCCTCACTCGCGAAGGCAAAAAGCTGCTTCCGCACATCTATGAACTCACCAGAGTGATGGATACACTTCGCGAAGCTGCCAAAAAAGAGTCGGATCCGGACGGAGAACTACGCGTTGTTTCGGGCGAAACGTTGCTCTCTTACCGAATGCCGCAGGTGTTGCAGCGTTTTCGGCAACGCGCACCAAAAGTGCGTTTATCATTGCAGTCACTGAACTGTTACGTTATTCGTGATGCACTACTGAATGATGAGGCAGACGTCGGCATCTTTTATCGCGTAGGGAATGATGATGCACTGAACCGACGTGAGTTGGGTGAACAATCGCTGGTGCTGGTGGCTTCACCGCAAATTGCAGATGTCGATTTTACTGAGTCGGGAAGACATAACGCCTGTAGCTTTATTATCAACGAACCGCAATGTGTCTTCCGGCAGATATTTGAGAGCACGCTGCGCCAGCGGCGGATCACGGTGGAAAACACCATTGAGCTTATAAGTATCGAAAGCATCAAACGTTGTGTCGCGGCGAATATCGGTGTCAGTTACTTGCCCCGCTTTGCGGTGGCAAAAGAGCTTGAGAGCGGAGAATTAATTGAATTGCCTTTTGGCGAACAGTCGCAGACCATTACGGCAATGTGCGCACACCATGCTGGAAAAGCGGTTAGCCCGGCGATGCACACTTTTATTCAGTGTGTTGAAGAGTGTTTTGTGGCTGGATAAAAAAATGCCGGACTTAAACCCGGCATTATGATTACTCTTCTGTTGTTTGCGGTGGCACGCCCGTTCCGCTTGGTTTACGGCGCTTACCTATATTTTTGGTATCGCGATGGCGTTTTTTCACCCGCGGCTTCTCTTTCTCTTTAGCTTTTTTCTTCTCGGCGCGTTTTGCCAGTACTTTCTTCGATGGCTTGCCGGTCTGCTTCTCGCTTGGCGCACGCGTTTTCGGGCGTAACTCATCAATTACGCGAGCTTTAATCGGCTCTTCAATGTAACGGCCAACTTTGCCCAGCAGCAGATGGTCATGAGCTTCCACCAGCGAAATTGCGGTGCCTTTACGACCGGCGCGCGCGGTACGCCCGATACGGTGCAAATAAGTATCGCCACTGCGCGGCATATCGAAGTTAAAGACGTGGCTGACATCAGGAATGTCAATACCGCGTGCGGCAACGTCGGTTGCAACCAGCACGTTAACGCGACCTTCGGTCAGGCGTTTAATCGCTTCATTACGCTTGCCTTGTACCATCTCACCTTCGAGATAGCAGTTGTTGATGCCTGCTTCGCGCAACCAGTTTGCCAGCTCATGCACACGCTCACGCTTACGCACAAATACGATTGAGCGAGTCGCTTCAGGCTGTTTTAACAGATGCACCAGCAATGCGGTTTTATGCTCAAGATCATCGGCGCGGTAATACCACTGATGAATTTTTTTGCGCTCACGGGTAGACGGATTCGCAGAAACTTCCACCGGATCTTCCAGCAGACGCTCGGCAAAATCCTGAATCGCATCGCCTTCCAGCGTTGCGGAAAAGAGCAGGGTCTGTTTACGCCAGCGCGTTTCGCCAGCAATATGCTCGATATCCTGAGCGAAGCCCATATCCAGCATCCGGTCAGCTTCGTCGAGGATCAGCGTTTCAACTGCGCGGCAATCGAAGTTCTCTTCTTTTATGTATTGCAGCAGACGTCCGGTCGTGGCGACCACGATGTCCTGGTTTTCGCTGAAAACTTCTGCGTGGTTCATATAGGCCACGCCGCCGGTGATAGTGGCGATATCCAGATGCGTATGTTTCGCCAGTTCGCGGGCATGATCGGCCACCTGCATCGCCAGCTCGCGAGTTGGGGTGAGGATCAAAATACGCGGCGGACCGGATTTCTTACGTGGGAAATCGAGCAGGTGCTGCAACGCTGGCAGCAGATACGCCGCCGTTTTACCGGTGCCTGTCGGCGCAGAACCGAGTACATCACGGCCATCGAGCGCAGGCGGAATGGCGGCAGCCTGAATGGCGGTCGGGCGAGTGAAACCTTTATCCTGGAGGGCTTCCAGCAGGCTTTCGTCGAGTTCAAGTTCGGAAAAAGTCGTTACAGTCATGTTCTACCTCTGTGTGGGGCGCTGATTATAGACGTTACGGCTGCAATCTTCATCTGTTTGTATGGATATCGCTTCTCAGGTATTGTTCTTACCCGGTGCTATCGCCGTTTTTTCAGCAAGGTTTTATTTACATGTCACAGTCTACATCCGTGCTTCGTCGTAATGGATTTACTTTTAAACAGTTTTTTGTCGGCCACGAACGATGTGCGATGAAAGTGGGAACGGATGGAATTTTGCTTGGCGCATGGGCTCCGGTGGCAGGGGTAAAACGCTGCCTTGATATCGGCACTGGTAGCGGGTTGTTGGCACTGATGCTGGCGCAGCGAACCGATGACAGCGTGATGATTGATGCAGTTGAACTGGAAAGTGAAGCTGCAGCTCAGGCGCAGGAGAATATTAACCAGTCTCCGTGGGCAGAGCGGATTAATGTCCATACGGCAGATATTCAGCAGTGGATCACACAGCAGACAGCACGCTTCGATTTAATCATCAGCAACCCGCCGTATTATCAGCAGGGAGTGGAGTGTGCGACACCGCAGCGGGAACAGGCGCGCTATACCACCACGCTGGATCATCAATCCTTGCTGACTTGCGCGGCAGAGTGCATTACCGAAGAGGGATTTTTCTGCGTGGTGTTGCCAGAGCAAATCGGTAATAGTTTTACGGAGCTGGCATTAAGCATGGGGTGGCATTTACGTTTGCGAACGGATGTGGCAGAAAACGAAGCGCGATTGCCGCATCGGGTGCTGCTGGCATTCTCCCCACTGGCGGGGGAGTGCTTTTGCGATCGCTTAGTCATTCGTGGGCCAGACCAGAACTATTCCGAAGCGTATACGGCGCTGACCCAGGCTTTTTATCTATTTATGTAATGATTGACGGGGGAAAGGATCGATGGACCGGAATGCGTGAGCAGTTCCGGATAATCCAGCGTGAAATGCAACCCCCGACTTTCCTTACGCATCATTGCACAGCGAACAATCAACTCGGCAACCTGCACCAGATTACGCAGTTCCAGCAAATTATTTGATACGCGGAAGTGGGCGTAATATTCGTCTATTTCCTGTTGCAACATATTGATACGCCGCAGAGCGCGCTCAAGACGTTTTGTTGTGCGCACAATGCCGACGTAATCCCACATAAACAGGCGTAACTCGTGCCAGTTATGTTGAATCACCACCAGTTCGTCAGGATTCTCAACACGGCTTTCATCCCACGGCGGTAACGTACTGACGCCACGCGCATAAGGCATACGTTTTGTAATATCTTCCGCTGCCGACCAGCCATAGACCAGACACTCCAGCAAGGAGTTAGAGGCCATGCGGTTAGCACCATGTAAGCCCGTATAACTCACTTCGCCAATGGCATACAGGCCATCAACGTCCGTACGTCCATGATCGTCAACCATTACGCCGCCGCAGGTATAGTGCGCAGCAGGCACAATCGGCACCGGTTCTTTCGTGAGGTCAATACCCAACCCGAGCAACTTTTCATAGATCATCGGGAAATGCTGGCGAATAAATTCGGCGGGCTTATGGCTGATATCAAGGAACATACAATCCGCGCCGAGGCGTTTCATCTCATGGTCAATGGCGCGGGCGACAATATCGCGCGGGGCCAGTTCGCCGCGCTCATCAAAATCAGGCATAAAACGTGTGCCGTCCGGGCGTTTCAAATAAGCGCCTTCGCCGCGTAAGGCTTCCGTTAACAGGAAATTCCGTGCCTGTGGGTGATACAGCGCGGTAGGGTGAAACTGATTAAATTCGAGATTGGCAACCCGGCAACCAGCACGCCAGGCCATGGCAATACCATCACCAGAGGAAATATCCGGATTGGTGGTGTACTGATAAACCTTCGATGCGCCGCCAGTTGCCAGCACCACCGCTTTAGCATGGCAAGTTTCCACGGTTTCTTTATTACGGTTCCACACCCACGCGCCGACAACCCGTCGCGTTCCAGGCAGACCAATCTTGTCAGAAACTATCAGATCAACCGCATTGCTGCGTTCCAGCACTCGAATATTCGGATGGTTCTGCGCCTTGCTCACCAGCGTGGTTTCTACTTCTCTACCGGTGGCATCGGCAGCATGAAGAATACGACGGTGACTATGCCCACCTTCACGAGTCAGATGATAGCTTTCTTCGCCATTTGGCTGCACATGGGTATCAAACAACACTCCCTGATCGATTAGCCATTGCACGCAAGAACGCGCGTTGCTGGCGACAAACTCAACCGCATGGCGATCGCAAATACCGGCGCCAGCAATTAATGTATCTTCTACATGCGAGTCAATGCTGTCAGTTTCATCAAACACGGCGGCGATTCCGCCCTGGGCATAAAATGTTGAGCCTTCTGTTACCGGGCCTTTGCTAAGAACGATGACCTGATGCTGGTCAGCCAGACGTAGTGCTAGTGAAAGCCCGGCTGCGCCGCTACCGATAATCAACACATCGCAAGAATGTTCGGGAAAAGTATTCATTTTATTTGTTTAATTTACTAAACACGGTTTGGTCAGCATAGCATCACATTGTGTAATTAAACACCTGCTATTTTAATATTTGTTACAATGGCTAAACAGGGAAAGCTTGGGCGGTGGAAAAAAGAGAAGTTGCTCGTCGGCGGAGGATTAGGTGGTGAAATAAAAAGGCCGTTGGGGTACTCTTCAGGCAGTTAAATGGGCATTTCTACACAGATAATGCGATGTTCAGATTCTGTAGACTTATAATGATAGATAATGAGCCGTCTACAGCATGACAAACAAAAACAGATGCGTTACGGAACTTTACAAAAACGAGACACTCTAACGTTTTGCTTGCTCAAATTGCAGCTAATGGAGTGGCGTTTCGATAGCGCGTGGAAATTTGGTTTGGGGAGACTTTACCTCGGATGAGCGAGCAGTTAACGGACCAGGTCCTGGTTGAACGGGTCCAGAAGGGAGATCAGAAAGCTTTTAACTTACTGGTAGTGCGCTATCAGCATAAAGTGGCGAGCCTGGTTTCCCGCTATGTGCCGTCGGGTGATGTTCCCGATGTGGTACAAGAAGCTTTTATTAAAGCCTATCGTGCGCTGGATTCATTCCGGGGAGATAGTGCTTTTTATACATGGCTGTATCGGATTGCTGTAAATACAGCGAAAAATTACCTGGTTGCTCAGGGGCGTCGTCCACCTTCCAGTGATGTGGATGCCATTGAAGCAGAAAACTTCGAAAGTGGCGGCGCGCTGAAAGAAATTTCGAACCCTGAGAACTTAATGTTGTCAGAAGAACTGAGACAGATAGTTTTCCGAACTATTGAGTCCCTCCCGGAAGATTTACGCATGGCAATAACCTTGCGGGAGCTGGATGGCCTGAGCTATGAAGAGATAGCCGCTATCATGGATTGTCCGGTAGGTACGGTGCGTTCACGTATCTTCCGAGCGAGGGAAGCTATTGATAACAAAGTTCAACCGCTTATCAGGCGTTGACGATAGCGGGATACTGGATAAGGGTATTAGGCATGCAGAAAGAACAACTTTCCGCTTTAATGGATGGCGAAACGCTGGATAGTGAGCTGCTTAACGAACTGGCTCACAACCCGGAAATGCAGAAAACCTGGGAAAGCTATCACTTAATCCGTGACTCTATGCGGGGTGATACTCCTGAGTTGCTTCATTTCGATATTTCATCACGCGTGATGGCCGCCATTGAAGAAGAGCCCGTTCGTCAACCGACGACATTGATCCCAGAGGCCCAGCCTGCGCCGCATCAATGGCAGAAAATGCCATTCTGGCAGAAAGTACGTCCATGGGCGGCACAGCTTACCCAAATGGGCGTAGCGGCATGTGTATCGCTTGCAGTTATCGTTGGCGTCCAGCACTATAATGGACAATCTGAAACGTCCCAGCAGCCCGAAACACCGGTATTTAATACTCTGCCGATGATGGGGAAAGCCAGTCCGGTAAGTCTGGGAGTACCTTCTGAAGCGACCGCAAACAATGGTCAACAGCAGCAGGTACAGGAGCAGCGTCGTCGCATTAATGCCATGTTGCAGGATTACGAACTGCAACGTCGACTCCACTCTGAACAGCTTCAGTTTGAGCAGGCACAAACACAGCAAGCCGCTGTACAGGTGCCAGGAATTCAAACTTTAGGAACGCAATCGCAGTAATGAAGCAACTTTGGTTTGCCATGTCATTAGTGACAGGTAGCCTGTTATTCTCTGCTAACGCCTTGGCCACTCCCGCGTCCGGGGCGTTATTACAGCAGATGAACCTGGCCAGCCAGTCACTGAATTACGAGCTGTCATTCATCAGCATCAATAAACAGGGTGTTGAGTCTCTGCGTTATCGACATGCACGCCTCGATAACCGTCCGCTTGCACAGCTGTTGCAAATGGATGGCCCGCGCCGGGAAGTGGTACAGCGCGGCAATGAAATCAGCTACTTTGAGCCGGGCCTTGAACCGTTCACGCTTAATGGCGATTACATTGTTGATTCTCTGCCATCGCTCATTTATACCGATTTCAAACGCCTTTCTCCTTACTACGACTTTATCTCCGTGGGACGCACGCGTATTGCTGATCGTCTTTGCGAAGTCATTCGCGTAGTCGCCCGTGATGGCACACGCTACAGCTACATTGTGTGGATGGACACCGAATCGAAATTACCGATGCGGGTTGATCTCCTTGATCGCGATGGTGAAACGCTGGAACAATTTCGCGTGATTGCTTTTAACGTCAATCAGGATATCAGCAGCAGTATGCAGACGCTGGCGAAGGCGAACTTGCCGCCACTGCTTTCTGTTCCTGTAGGTGAAAAAGCCAAATTCAACTGGACTCCAACCTGGTTGCCGCAGGGGTTTAGCGAAGTCTCCAGTAGCCGACGCCCGTTGCCCACGATGGACAATATGCCCATCGAATCACGTCTCTATTCAGACGGCTTGTTCAGCTTCTCGGTAAACGTTAATCGCGCGACGCCATCGAGCACCGATCAGATGTTGCGTACCGGACGCCGGACAGTCAGCACCAGCATACGTGACAACGCGGAAATCACTATTGTTGGTGAACTACCGCCGCAAACGGCGAAACGCATTGCCGAGAACATTAAGTTCGGGGCCGCGCAATGATCAAAGAGTGGGCTACCGTCGTCTCCTGGCAAAACGGGCAGGCGCTGGTCAGTTGTGATGTCAAAGCCTCATGCAGCAGCTGCGCTTCCCGCGCTGGCTGCGGCAGTCGCGTGTTGAATAAACTTGGTCCGCAAACCACACATACCATCGTCGTACCCTGTGATGAGCCGTTAGTGCCGGGGCAAAAAGTGGAATTAGGAATCGCTGAAGGTAGCCTGCTTAGTTCCGCATTACTGGTTTATATGTCGCCACTGTTGGGATTATTCCTTGTTGCCTCGTTATTTCAGCTACTCTTTGCTTCAGACATCGCGGCGTTATGCGGCGCAATTCTTGGTGGCGTTGGTGGATTCCTGATTGCGCGCGGCTACTCGCGAAAGTTTGCTGCCCGGGCTGAATGGCAACCGATCATCTTAAGCGTGGCATTGCCGCCAGGCCTTGTGCGGTTTGAAACATCTTCGGAAGACGCGAGCCAGTGATTTCACTGGCTTTGTTGCATTTTGCATAACAAATGCGAGGACGTTTCCAGATACCACAATCCATACGGTATGAACATTTCCTCGCCTCAATGTTGTAGTGTAGAATGCGGCCTTTCTATTAATACAGACGTTAAGCTCAGAACAGCGACTTCTAAAAGCCTGGTTAACCGGGCGTTAAGGCACAATAATCATACTTTATGAAGAATATACGTAACTTTTCGATCATAGCTCACATTGACCACGGTAAATCGACGCTGTCTGACCGTATTATCCAGATCTGCGGTGGCCTGTCTGACCGTGAAATGGAGGCGCAGGTTCTCGATTCCATGGATCTTGAGCGTGAGCGTGGCATTACCATCAAAGCGCAAAGCGTGACGCTGGACTACAAAGCGTCTGACGGTGAAACCTATCAGCTTAACTTTATCGACACCCCGGGCCACGTAGACTTCTCCTATGAAGTTTCCCGTTCGCTGGCTGCCTGTGAAGGTGCATTGCTGGTGGTCGACGCCGGGCAGGGCGTAGAAGCGCAAACTCTGGCGAACTGCTACACCGCGATGGAGATGGATCTCGAAGTGGTGCCGGTACTGAACAAGATTGACCTGCCGGCAGCCGATCCTGAACGCGTGGCGGAAGAAATTGAAGATATTGTTGGTATCGACGCCACCGATGCGGTGCGCTGCTCCGCGAAAACCGGCGTTGGCGTGCAGGATGTTCTCGAACGTCTGGTGCGTGACATTCCGCCGCCGGAAGGCGATCCAGAAGGTCCGCTACAGGCGCTGATTATCGATTCCTGGTTCGATAACTACCTGGGCGTGGTTTCACTTATCCGTATTAAAAACGGCACCCTGCGTAAGGGCGACAAAGTGAAAGTTATGAGCACCGGGCAGACCTATAACGCCGACCGCCTGGGGATCTTCACGCCGAAACAGGTTGATCGTACTGAACTGAAATGCGGCGAAGTAGGCTGGCTGGTGTGTGCGATCAAAGACATCCACGGTGCACCGGTAGGCGATACCTTAACGCTGGCGCGTAATCCGGCAGAAAAAGCGTTGCCTGGGTTTAAGAAAGTTAAACCGCAGGTATATGCCGGTCTGTTCCCGGTAAGTTCCGACGACTATGAAGCCTTCCGTGACGCGTTGGGCAAACTCAGCCTGAACGACGCTTCACTGTTCTATGAGCCAGAAAGCTCAACTGCGCTGGGCTTTGGTTTCCGCTGCGGCTTCCTCGGCCTGTTGCACATGGAGATCATTCAGGAACGTCTGGAACGTGAATACGATCTTGACCTGATTACCACAGCACCGACAGTAGTGTATGAAGTTGAAACTACGGCAAAAGAAGTTATCTACGTCGACAGCCCATCCAAGCTGCCAGCGGTAAATAACATCTACGAACTGCGCGAGCCGATTGCAGAGTGTCACATGCTGCTGCCGCAAGCGTATCTCGGTAACGTCATTACCCTGTGCGTGGAAAAACGCGGTGTACAGACCAACATGGTCTATCACGGAAACCAGGTAGCGCTGACCTACGAGATCCCGATGGCGGAAGTGGTGCTTGATTTCTTCGACCGACTGAAATCTACCTCGCGTGGTTATGCGTCTTTGGATTACAACTTCAAACGCTTCCAGGCTTCTGACATGGTGCGTGTTGACGTCTTAATCAACGGTGAACGTGTTGATGCGCTGGCATTGATCACCCACCGTGATAATTCGCAAAACCGTGGTCGCGAGCTGGTGGAGAAGATGAAAGATCTGATCCCACGCCAGCAGTTTGATATCGCTATTCAGGCAGCGATTGGAACGCACATCATTGCGCGTTCTACCGTGAAGCAGCTGCGTAAAAACGTACTGGCTAAATGCTATGGTGGTGATATCAGCCGTAAGAAAAAGCTGCTGCAGAAACAGAAAGAAGGTAAGAAACGTATGAAGCAGATCGGTAACGTTGAGCTGCCGCAGGAAGCGTTCCTTGCCATTCTGCACGTCGGCAAAGACAACAAATAACCCTTAGGAGTTGGCATGGCGAATATGTTTGCCCTGATTCTGGTGATTGCCACACTGGTGACGGGCATTTTATGGTGCGTGGATAAATTCTTTTTCGCACCTAAACGACGGGAACGTCAGGCAGCGGCGCAAGCGGCTGCCGGGGATTCACTGGATAAAGCAACACTGAAAAAGGTTGCGCCGAAGCCAGGCTGGCTGGAAACCGGGGCTTCTGTATTTCCGGTGCTGGCTATCGTATTGATTGTGCGTTCATTTATTTATGAACCGTTCCAGATCCCGTCAGGTTCGATGATGCCGACTCTGTTAATCGGTGACTTCATTCTGGTAGAGAAATTTGCTTACGGCATTAAAGATCCTATTTACCAGAAAACATTGATCGAAACCGGTCATCCGAAACGTGGCGATATCGTGGTCTTCAAATACCCGGAAGATCCGAAGCTTGATTACATCAAGCGAGCGGTAGGTTTACCGGGCGATAAAGTCACTTATGATCCGGTCGCGAAAGAAGTGACCATTCAACCTGGATGCAGTTCTGGTCAGGCGTGTGAAAACGCGCTGCCGGTAACTTATTCCAACGTTGAACCGAGCGATTTCGTACAGACCTTCTCGCGTCGTAACGGCGGGGAAGCGACCAGTGGCTTCTTTGAAGTGCCGAAAAACGAAACCAAAGAAAATGGTATTCGTCTTTCCGAACGTAAAGAGACGCTGGGCGATGTAACGCATCGTATCCTGACTGTGCCAATCGCCCAGGATCAGGTAGGGATGTATTACCAGCAACCAGGACAACAACTGGCAACCTGGATTGTCCCGCCGGGTCAATACTTCATGATGGGTGATAACCGCGACAACAGCGCGGACAGCCGTTACTGGGGCTTTGTGCCGGAAGCGAATCTGGTAGGTCGGGCAACGGCAATCTGGATGAGTTTCGATAAGCAAGAAGGTGAATGGCCGACAGGTGTGCGCTTAAGTCGCATTGGTGGCATCCATTAATTGCTGCTTCTCGTTCACGTTGTCGTCATTCTGGCGGCAACGTGAATTATTTATGAGATAAATCTCCCCAGGCTAACGACATCCCTTATCGTTGTGTATAGAATATTCCCCCGAAGTTTAAGGTTGGCGCCTTCTGGTTGCCACGGCACACGAAACAGCGTTGGTTTCCATATATGGCGTAATGAATCCGCGACAAAGCGGTTAACTGAGCCTATGTGTATCAGGTCTGTTTCGTGTGCTGAATTGTTGACGCATTTATTTATTGGTATCGCATGAACCCCATCGTAATTAATCGGCTTCAACGGAAGCTGGGCTACACTTTTAATCATCAGGAACTGCTGCAGCAGGCATTAACTCACCGCAGCGCCAGCAGCAAACATAACGAGCGTTTAGAATTTTTAGGCGACTCAATCTTGAGCTACGTTATCGCCAATGCGCTGTATCACCGTTTCCCGCGTGTGGATGAAGGCGATATGAGCCGGATGCGCGCCACGCTGGTCCGTGGCAATACGCTGGCAGAACTGGCACGCGAATTTGAGTTAGGTGAGTGCTTGCGTTTAGGGCCGGGTGAACTTAAAAGCGGTGGATTTCGTCGCGAGTCAATTCTCGCCGACACCGTCGAAGCATTAATTGGCGGCGTATTCCTCGACAGTGATATTCAAACTGTCGAGAAGTTAATCCTTAACTGGTATCAAACCCGTCTGGACGAAATTAGCCCAGGCGATAAACAAAAAGATCCGAAAACGCGCTTGCAAGAATATTTGCAGGGTCGCCATCTGCCGCTGCCGACTTATCTGGTAGTTCAAGTCCGTGGCGAAGCGCACGATCAAGAATTTACAATCCACTGCCAGGTCAGCGGCCTGAGTGAACCGGTGGTTGGCACAGGTTCAAGCCGTCGTAAGGCTGAGCAGGCTGCCGCCGAACAGGCGTTGAAAAAACTGGAGCTGGAATGAGCATCGATAAAAGTTATTGCGGATTTATTGCCATCGTCGGACGCCCGAACGTTGGCAAATCCACGCTGCTGAACAAACTGTTGGGGCAGAAAATCTCCATCACTTCCCGCAAAGCGCAGACAACTCGTCACCGCATTGTGGGTATCCATACTGAAGGCGCGTATCAGGCGATCTACGTCGACACCCCGGGCCTGCATATGGAAGAGAAGCGTGCTATTAACCGCCTGATGAACAAAGCGGCGAGCAGCTCCATTGGCGACGTTGAGCTGGTGATTTTTGTCGTTGAAGGCACCCGTTGGACACCGGACGATGAAATGGTGCTCAACAAGCTGCGTGATGGCAAAGCGCCGGTGATCCTCGCGGTGAACAAAGTGGACAACGTGCAGGAGAAAGCCGATCTGCTGCCGCATCTGCAGTTCCTGGCAAGCCAGATGAACTTCCTCGATATTGTGCCGATCTCTGCCGAAACCGGGCTGAATGTCGACACTATTGCGGCAATCGTGCGTAAGCATCTGCCTGAAGCGACCCATCACTTCCCGGAAGATTACATCACCGATCGCTCGCAGCGTTTTATGGCGTCTGAAATCATCCGTGAAAAACTGATGCGTTTTCTCGGCGCAGAACTGCCGTACTCCGTGACCGTGGAGATCGAACGTTTTGTCACCAATGAACGTGGTGGTTATGACATCAACGGTTTGATTCTCGTTGAGCGCGAAGGGCAGAAGAAGATGGTCATTGGCAACAAAGGGGCCAAGATCAAAACCATCGGTATTGAAGCGCGTAAAGACATGCAGGAAATGTTCGAAGCGCCTGTCCACCTTGAGCTGTGGGTGAAAGTGAAATCCGGCTGGGCTGATGACGAACGCGCACTGCGTAGTCTCGGTTACGTTGACGATCTTTAATTAGCATACTCTATGACTTTCGAGGTGCAGGAAGGCGGCAAGACCGTGAATCCCTGGGAGCTTACTAAAGTAAGTGACCAGGGGGAACGGGTGCAGCCAAGGCACCTGCAACTTGAAAGGCGACGAGTATGATGGAAGGCTGGCAGCGCGCATTTGTCCTGCATAGTCGCCCGTGGAGCGAAACCAGCCTGATGCTGGATGTCTTCACGGAGGAGTCGGGTCGCGTGCGTCTGGTTGCCAAAGGCGCACGCTCTAAACGCTCTACCCTGAAAGGTGCATTACAGCCTTTCACGCCTCTCTTGCTTCGCTTCGGTGGGCGCGGTGAAGTCAAAACACTGCGCAGTGCTGAAGCTGTCTCATTGGCGCTGCCATTAAGCGGTATCACGCTTTACAGCGGTCTGTACATCAACGAACTTCTCTCCCGCGTGCTGGAATACGAGACGCGCTTCTCGGAACTCTTTTTCGATTACTTGCACTGCATCCAGTCTCTGGCTGGAGCCACAGGCACACCGGAACCCGCGTTGCGCCGCTTCGAACTGGCATTGCTCGGGCATCTGGGTTATGGCGTCAATTTTACCCATTGTGCAGGTAGCGGCGAACCGGTGGATGACACCATGACGTATCGTTATCGCGAAGAAAAAGGGTTTATCGCAAGCGTCGTTATCGACAATAAAACCTTCACCGGGAGGCAGTTGAAAGCGTTACACTCGCGGGAATTTCCTGACGCAGACACATTGCGTGCCGCGAAACGCTTTACCCGCATGGCGCTTAAGCCGTATCTTGGCGGTAAACCTTTAAAGAGCAGGGAACTGTTCCGGCAGTTTATACCTAAGCGAACAGTGCAAACACATAATGACTGATGAGGATTGTCATGGCTGAATTACTGTTGGGCGTCAACATTGACCATATCGCAACGCTGCGTAATGCACGTGGTACTGCTTACCCCGACCCGGTGCAGGCCGCGTTTATTGCCGAGCAGGCTGGCGCGGATGGCATTACCGTGCATTTGCGTGAAGATCGTCGCCACATTACTGACCGCGACGTGCGCATCCTGCGTCAGACGCTGGATACCCGCATGAATCTGGAAATGGCGGTGACCGAAGAGATGCTGGCGATTGCCATTGAGACGAAGCCTCATTTTTGCTGCCTGGTACCGGAAAAGCGCCAGGAAGTGACAACCGAAGGTGGCCTGGACGTCGCAGGTCAGCGTGACAAAATGCGCGATGCCTGTAAACGTCTGGCGGATGCCGGGATTCAGGTTTCTCTGTTTATCGACGCAGATGAAGAGCAGATCAAAGCTGCAGCAGAGGTAGGCGCCCCGTTTATCGAGATCCACACCGGTTGTTATGCCGATGCCAAAACTGATGCTGAACAGGCGCAAGAGTTGGCGCGCATCGCCAAAGCCGCGACCTTTGCCGCAAGCCTCGGCCTGAAAGTTAACGCCGGACACGGTCTGACCTATCACAACGTGAAAGCCATTGCCGCCATTCCTGAGATGCATGAACTGAATATCGGCCATGCCATTATTGGTCGTGCAGTGATGACCGGACTGAAAGATGCGGTGGCAGAAATGAAGCGTCTGATGCTGGAAGTGCGTGGCTAATGGCAATATTAGGTTTAGGCACGGATATCGTGGAGATCGCTCGCATTGAAGCGGTGATCGCCCGTTCCGGTGAGCGCCTGGCTCGCCGCGTATTAAGCGATAACGAATGGGAAATCTGGAAAACGCACCAACAGCCAGTGCGTTTTCTGGCGAAGCGTTTTGCAGTGAAAGAAGCGGCGGCAAAAGCGTTTGGAACCGGGATCCGCAATGGTCTGGCGTTTAATCAGTTTGAAGTGTTCAATGATGAGCTTGGTAAGCCACGGTTGCGACTGTGGGGCGAGGCATTAAAACTCGCGGAAAAGCTGGGCGTCGCACATATGCATGTGACGCTGGCAGATGAACGTCACTATGCTTGCGCCACGGTAATTATTGAAAGTTAAAATAATACCGTTCTCTTTATAAAGTAAAACCCCCGAACTGGTAAGGAACGGGGGTTTTACTTCATAACTTTAATTTTGTGCAGCATGCACCCTCAACAACAGCGATTATGGATCAGGGTGGTTATCTTTTACAAGCAACTTGCAATCTTTATCATAAAAACTCGAGCCTTTACGAAGAAAGCGATATTGATGGAAATATTAACGTGACTGCAAATTCGTAAGTACATTAAAATTGGCTTCGTTATTGGCGATTTTGCTGTGCTTTACACCATGCCACTGAATTCCCCCATTGAAACGAGTGGTGTCGTCAAAGCTCTGGTGTGGAGTGCAGCATGCATCCTCAATAACTCGCACGTTCAGTTTTGGGGAGATGTAAGGGCTAATCTGAACAGCTGCATTCCTTGTTTAAGGAAAAACGAATGACTGATTGTCGATACCTGTTTAAACGGGTCATTAAAGTCATCATTGCTGTTTTACAGCTGATCCTTCTGTTCTTATAACACAAGGAAACGTACTTAAGGCGCGTCAGGTTAACCAGCCAGGCGCGCCTTTAATAATTATAAATAAATGTCTGCGCAGATATTATATGAATTCATTTGGTGAATGATTATGCTGTTGTCATCATTTGAATAAATATAATAGCGTTAAGCTTTTGTCTATAAATAATTAATACTCTACTTCCAGATCAGAATATTAAATTTTATCTGCGTGATGCATTAGCACAAATTTATCCCACAACTGCTCTTCTGTCTCGACATGCGCCGGATCTTTCACAATAGTATTAGGGATCGGACACACCTTCTGGCAGGTTGGCGTCTCGTAGTGACCTACGCATTCGGTACACTTATCGCTGTTAATCTCGTAGATATGATCTCCCATTGAAATCGCCTCATTCGGGCATTCAGGTTCACACATATCACAATTGATGCATTTTTTAGTGATTAACAGCGCCATAAGGAAACTCTCAAAACAACACAAACCGGGCGGGCATTATACGCGCATTCTTTGCTCAAACCAGTTTTTTCACCAGTGCTTCGCTGTGGCGAATGCGCTCAGGCGCCAGTTCCAGGTCCTGCTGGATTAGCGCAATGAACAGCAAATCTGTAAGCATTCCCTGAGCATGACAAGCGGAGATCGATGCACTATTCGTCGCCTGTTCTTCGGCAATAGTATACAGGCAGTGGGACGCTCGTTGTTGCAGAGCATTCGGCGTGAAACCGGTAATTGCCAGCACCTTTCCACCCACGCGCAGCATCTCATCTGCCGCGAGATTTAACTCACGTCGTACACCAGTGTAAGAGATGGCTAATAACAGGTCGTCCGGTGAAGATGCCTGTACAGTAGCGAGCAACGCATGCATATCGCGTTCTGCGGCAGCATTGAAACCAATCTTCATCAGTTTCCAGGCAAAGTTTTGCGCTACCAGACCCGAAGCGCCAATGCCAGTCAAAATAATCCGCCTCGCAGAACGCAGCATCACCACGCATTCATGCAATTTCTCTTCACTGTTAACGTTCAGTGTCGCATACATGGCAGCCGTGTTTTCTTTTATGAGTTTTTCACCCACCAGTCGCAGCGGATCATCACCGCGAATTTGGTTATGAATGGGGACAGAAGGGGATTCCGGCTGGCTCGCCAGAGCTTCGCTTAACGCCAGTTTTAAGGCTGGAAAACCTTTATAGCCGAGTTTTTGTGCGAATTTCACTACGCTGGATTGACTGACACCAGCTTCGTTGGCCAATTGCTGCGAACTTAAATGGCGCGCCGTATCAGGTTGTAGCAGGAGATAGTCCGCCAGTTTTTTATCACTCTGGGCAAGCTGCTGGTAACGCTGACGAATACGAAGTAAGCCGTTCATATCTTTCCTCGCGATAAAATAATGGCGACAACAGGCAATATGAGACACAAGCGAGTGAATATTATATTCCATAGCTTGTAAGATCTATGAATTAAAAATTCCATTCAGCATTATACGGTAGATTGTTGCCGGAAAAGTGATGATCTATCTGTTAGGCTATGTAGTAGCGATGATTAATCAGGATGTTTCAGTCCAGAGGAGTATGGTTTGGCAACTCACGAGCGTCGTGTGGTGTTTTTTGACTTAGATGGAACATTGCATCAACAGGATATGTTCGGTAGTTTTCTGCGCTACTTACTGCGTCGCCAACCGCTGAATACACTGCTTGTCCTGCCGCTATTGCCGGTTATTGTCATGGCATTATTGATAAAAGGCCGTGCTGCGCGCTGGCCGATGAGTCTGCTATTGTGGGGATGCACTTTTGGTCACAGCGAAGCGCGTTTACAGGCATTACAAGCCGATTTTGTACACTGGTTTCGCGACAATGTGACTGCCTTTCCGCTGGTGCAAGAGCGCCTGACCACCTACTTGCTCAGTTCTGATGCTGATATCTGGTTGATTACCGGTTCTCCACAGCCGCTGGTTGAAGCGGTCTATTTCGATACGCCCTGGTTACCGCGGGTGAATCTTATCGCCAGCCAAATTCAGCGTGGTTATGGCGGCTGGGTATTGACAATGCGTTGCCTCGGGCATGAGAAGGTCGCGCAACTGGAACGCAAAATCGGCACGCCACTGCGGTTGTACAGTGGTTACAGCGACAGTAATCAGGACAACCCGCTGCTTTATTTCTGCCAGCATCGTTGGCGAGTAACCCCGCGCGGTGAACTCCAGCAACTGGAATAGAGTAAAGCATAGCGTCCGTGTATAATGCGCCGCGCTTTTATAACCGGAGTTTTCTTTTTGTCTGAAGTCGAATTTAGTCACGAATACTGGATGCGCCATGCCATGACGCTGGCAAAGCGTGCCTGGGACGAGCGGGAAGTACCGGTCGGCGCGGTATTAGTGCATAACAACCGGGTAATCGGCGAGGGCTGGAATCGTCCGATTGGTCGGCATGATCCTACCGCGCACGCTGAAATCATGGCCCTGCGTCAGGGCGGTCTGGTGATGCAAAATTATCGCCTGATCGATGCCACATTATATGTCACGCTTGAACCATGTGTAATGTGCGCCGGAGCGATGATTCACAGCCGGATTGGTCGTGTAGTTTTTGGTGCACGTGATGCGAAAACGGGGGCTGCCGGCTCATTAATGGATGTGTTGCACCATCCGGGCATGAATCACCGGGTGGAAATCACGGAAGGGATATTGGCAGAAGAGTGTGCAGCGCTGCTCAGCGACTTCTTTCGCATGCGCCGTCAGGAAATCAAAGCGCAGAAAAAAGCGCAATCTTCTACGGATTAATTTTGCTTCTTTTCACTTCCCTTCCTGGAAAACAGCAGCGAAGGGGAGTGTGTCAGATAGTTAGATGACGACTGTGAAAGAAACGAGAGAAAAGGAAATTTCCCTTTACTCAATTCTGTTGGCGACACTGCCGGATAATCCTGAGCCAGTTGCATCGCCGCTTCTGTTGCCTGCTTTTCTTTCTCTTGCAGATACCCCACCAGACTAATCTGATACTTACGGATATTCTCGACATAGGCGTAAGCTTCATGTCCCCGCGCATAACCGTAAGTCAGCTTGCTGTAATAGGGTTTCTGGCTAAGTAAAGGCAGACGTTGTTTAACATCGGTCCAGCTGTCTGGATTACCTTTGGTTTTTGCCGTCAGGGCGCGAGCATCCAGCATATGCGCATAACCCATATTGTAAGCAGCGAGCGCAAACCAAATCCGTTCATTTTCTGGCACGCTTTCCGGCACTTTACTCATCATATCCTGCAAATAACGCGCGCCGCCGCTGATGCTTTGTTCAGCATCGGTACGATCGGTAATGCCCAGGCTTTGCGCGGTATTTTTGGTCAACATCATCATGCCGCGCACACCGGTCGGCGAGGTGGCCTGCGCGTCCCAATGTGATTCCTGGTAAGCAATAGCCGCCAGCAAACGCCAGTCAATTTCCTCGGCGTATTTCTCAAACAAAGGTTTTAATTGTGGCAGCACCGCATCGACGGCGCGTAAAAATGTGCGCGTATCGACATAATCAAAATCATCGCCATGCCCCAGGTATTTCTCTTCAATGCGTGCCAGCGTGCCGTCCTCATTCATTTTGTTGAAGAAGTCGAGCAGAGCTGCGGAAAGGGTATTATCGTCATCTAACTGGCTAAACCAGGTCACTGGTTGTTCATCGGTGATATCGAGTGCCACGGCGAGTTCCGGGTGAACTCGCTGGAACAGGCTGATGGCGACAGAATCAGCAATGGTGTAATCCAGCTTACCTCCGATGACATCTTCCAGTAATTCCGCGGAGCCTTTTTTGTCGTCCACCTTCCAGCTTAAATCCGGGAATTTAGTTTCTTTCAATCTTTGTAGATCGTTAACGACGACGTGTCCTGGAGCGATGGAGAGCTGTTCCGCCGTCAAATTGCCCAGCGTGCGTGGGCGATATTGACCCACTTTGTAAACCAGTTGTTGTGAAACGGAATAATAGGTAGGACCAGGTTGATAGTTTTTTACCCGCTCACTGTTATAAACCAGACCTGCTGCCAGCAGGTCGGCGTTGCCGTTGTCGAGATCGTCAAACAACTGGCTGATATTCTGCCGTACGGTCACTTTCAGTTTCACACCGAGGTAGTCGGCAAATTGTTTGGCCAACTCATAATCCAGCCCGGAAGAGTTACCGTTAATCTCATTCCAGGTGAGGGGAGTATGAATGGTGCTCACGCGCAATTCTCCCCGCGCTTGAATGGCGGCGATACGGTTGTCGGCTTTACCAAACCACGGAATAGACGGCCAGAGAGCTACCGCAAGAAGCAGTGCCAGAATGCCAATGAACAGATAATTAATCTTTAATTTTTTCAATTAGTTAATTCTCTGTGTCGTTCGTGTCCTGGCTTGAAAAAACGATATGCTAAACAAAGGTATAATCATCAATGAGCGGCATTTTGCGTAAACCTGTGCCAGTTGGCAACTTATTACAGCCATTGGCGGCACGCGTTGCTAATTCACGATGGTGATTTTATTTCCACGCAAACGGTTTCGTCAGCGCATCAGATTCTTTATAATGACGCCCGTTTCCCCCCCTTGGGTACACCGAAAGCTTAGAAGACGAGAGACTTATGATGGAAATTCTGCGTGGTTCGCCTGCACTGTCGGCATTCCGAATCAATAAACTGCTGGCGCGTTTTCAGGCTGCCAGGCTCCCGGTTCACAACATTTACGCCGAGTATGTCCATTTTGCTGACCTCAATGCGCCGTTAAACGAAGAAGCGCACGCGCAACTTGAACGCCTGTTGAAATATGGTCCGGCACTCGCCAGCCATGCCCCGGAAGGCAAATTACTGCTGGTGACCCCGCGTCCTGGCACCATCTCTCCCTGGTCTTCGAAAGCGACCGATATCGCTCATAACTGCGGGCTGCAACAGGTAAACCGCCTTGAGCGCGGCGTTGCTTACTATATAGAAGCCGGTACGCTGACCAATGAACAGTGGCAGCAGGTTACCGCTGAACTGCACGACCGCATGATGGAAACGGTCTTTTTTGCTTTAGATGATGCAGAGCAGCTGTTTGCGCATCATCAACCGACTCCAGTCACCAGCGTTGATTTACTGGGGCAGGGCCGCCAGGCGCTGATCGACGCTAACCTGCGTCTTGGCCTGGCACTGGCGGAAGATGAAATTGACTATCTGCAAGATGCTTTCACAAAGCTTGGTCGTAACCCGAACGACATCGAGCTGTATATGTTCGCCCAGGCGAACTCTGAGCACTGCCGCCACAAAATTTTTAACGCCGACTGGATTATCGACGGTGAACAGCAGCCGAAATCGCTGTTCAAGATGATCAAAAATACCTTCGAAACCACGCCGGATCACGTTCTCTCTGCGTATAAAGATAACGCCGCGGTGATGGAAGGTTCTGAAGTGGGCCGCTACTTTGCTGACCACGAAACGGGCCGCTACGATTTCCATCAGGAACCGGCGCATATTCTGATGAAAGTCGAAACTCACAACCACCCGACGGCAATTTCTCCGTGGCCGGGCGCGGCGACCGGTTCCGGCGGTGAAATCCGCGATGAAGGTGCCACCGGGCGCGGCGCGAAGCCGAAAGCCGGTCTGGTTGGTTTCTCCGTTTCCAACCTGCGAATTCCTGGCTTCGAACAGCCGTGGGAAGAAGATTTCGGTAAGCCTGAGCGCATTGTCACCGCGCTGGACATCATGACCGAAGGCCCGCTGGGCGGCGCGGCGTTTAACAACGAATTTGGTCGTCCGGCACTGAACGGCTACTTCCGTACTTATGAAGAAAAAGTGAACAGCCACAACGGCGAAGAGCTGCGCGGTTATCACAAACCGATCATGCTGGCGGGCGGGATCGGCAACATTCGCGCCGATCACGTACAAAAAGGCGAGATCAACGTTGGTGCGAAGCTGGTCGTTCTCGGCGGCCCGGCAATGAACATCGGTCTTGGCGGCGGCGCGGCGTCTTCTATGGCGTCTGGTCAGTCTGATGCGGATCTCGACTTTGCTTCTGTTCAGCGCGACAACCCGGAAATGGAACGTCGTTGCCAGGAAGTGATCGACCGTTGCTGGCAGCTTGGCGATGCGAACCCGATTCTGTTTATCCACGACGTCGGCGCAGGCGGTCTTTCTAACGCCATGCCGGAACTGGTGAGCGACGGCGGGCGCGGCGGTAAATTTGAACTGCGCGATATCCTGAGCGACGAACCGGGTATGAGCCCGCTGGAAATCTGGTGTAACGAGTCCCAGGAACGCTACGTGCTGGCGGTTGCTGCCGATCAGTTACCACTGTTTGACGAACTGTGTAAGCGTGAACGCGCGCCCTACGCGGTGATTGGTGAAGCGACCGAAGAACTGCATCTTTCTCTGCACGATCGTCATTTTGATGATCAGCCGATCGATCTACCGCTGGACGTACTGCTGGGCAAAACGCCGAAGATGACCCGCGATGTGCAAACACTGAAAGCGAAAGGCGATGCGCTGGCCCGTGAAGGGATCACCATTGCTGACGCGGTGAAACGTGTGCTGCATCTGCCGACCGTGGCGGAAAAAACTTTCCTCGTTACCATTGGCGACCGTAGCGTAACCGGCATGGTGGCGCGCGATCAGATGGTTGGCCCGTGGCAGGTGCCGGTCGCTAACTGTGCGGTCACTACTGCCAGCCTCGACAGCTACTACGGTGAAGCGATGGCAATTGGCGAACGTGCGCCAGTTGCGCTGCTGGATTTCGCCGCTTCTGCCCGTCTGGCTGTCGGTGAAGCGTTAACCAATATTGCCGCAACACAGATTGGCGATATCAAACGCATTAAACTTTCCGCTAACTGGATGGCGGCGGCAGGCCACCCTGGTGAAGATGCGGGCCTGTATGAAGCCGTTAAAGCCGTGGGCGAAGAGCTTTGTCCGGCGCTGGGCCTGACGATCCCGGTGGGTAAAGATTCAATGTCGATGAAAACCCGCTGGCAGGAAGGTAGCGAAGAGCGCGAAATGACCTCGCCGCTGTCGCTGGTTATTTCTGCATTTGCCCGCGTGGAAGATGTGCGTCACACCATCACGCCGCAGCTTTCTACCGAAGATAACGCACTGCTGCTGATTGATCTGGGCCTTGGCAATAATGCGCTGGGCGCAACGGCACTGGCGCAGGTTTATCGTCAGCTTGGCGACAAACCGGCTGATGTGCGCGACGTCGCGCAACTGAAAGGTTTCTATGACGCGATTCAGGCACTGGTTGCACAGCGTAAGCTGCTCGCGTACCACGACCGCTCTGACGGTGGCCTGCTGGTAACCCTGGCGGAAATGGCATTTGCCGGTCATTGCGGCATTGAAGCGGATATCGCTTCTCTGGGCGACGATCACCTGGCGGCGCTGTTTAACGAAGAACTGGGTGCGGTGATTCAGGTGCGTGCCGCTGACCGTGAAGCGGTCGAAGCGGTACTGGCACAGCATGGCCTTGCTGAGTGCGTCCATTATGTCGGCCAGGCGGTTTCTGGCGATCGTTTTGTGATTACCGCCAACGGGCAGACTGTATTCAGCGAAAGCCGCACCACGTTGCGTGTCTGGTGGGCGGAAACCACCTGGCAGATGCAGCGCCTGCGTGACAACCCGGAGTGCGCCGATCAGGAACATCAGGCGAAATCCAACGATGCTGATCCGGGCCTGAATGTGAAACTGTCGTTCGATATCAACGAAGATGTGGCAGCTCCGTTTATCGCTACTGGCGCGCGCCCGAAAGTTGCCGTACTGCGTGAGCAAGGCGTGAACTCGCATGTTGAAATGGCGGCAGCTTTCCATCGTGCGGGCTTCGACGCTATCGACGTGCATATGAGCGATCTGCTGGCTGGACGCACTGGTCTGGAGGATTTCCACGCCCTGGTCGCGTGCGGTGGTTTCTCCTACGGTGATGTGCTGGGTGCCGGTGAAGGTTGGGCGAAGTCTATTCTGTTCAACAACCGTGTACGCGATGAGTTTGCAACCTTCTTCCATCGTCCGCAAACGCTGGCGCTGGGGGTATGTAACGGTTGCCAGATGATGTCTAATCTGCGTGAGCTGATCCCAGGTAGCGAGCTGTGGCCTCGTTTCGTGCGTAACACCTCCGATCGCTTTGAAGCGCGTTTCAGCCTGGTTGAAGTGACCCAAAGCCCGTCTCTGCTGTTGCAGGGGATGGTGGGCTCGCAGATGCCGATTGCTGTGTCTCACGGTGAAGGGCGCGTTGAAGTACGCGACGCGGCGCATCTGGCGGCACTGGAAAGCAAAGGGCTGGTTGCGCTGCGCTATGTCGATAATTTCGGCAAAGTCACCGAAACCTACCCGGCTAACCCGAACGGTTCTCCGAATGGCATCACGGCGGTCACGACTGAAAGCGGTCGAGTCACCATTATGATGCCGCATCCGGAACGTGTTTTCCGTACTGTCAGCAACTCCTGGCATCCGGAAAACTGGGGCGAGGATGGCCCATGGATGCGTATTTTCCGTAATGCGCGTAAGCAGCTGGGGTAAGGCTGCGGAAATTCCACGCAACCCATTGTTTTGTAGGCCGGATAAGGCTTTCACGCCGCATCCGGCATTACACACAACCACTTAGCCAACAATTATAAGCTCCCAACTCCGGGAGCTTTTTTTGTGTCTGTAAATCACGACAATGGGTGGTTTGCCGTGTCGCTTATAGGTGACATATAACTTATTGATTTAATTTAAAACGAATAATTTAAGCTTTGGGCGTCTCTTTTAAGCGACACACTGGCTGATTTATAGCCAACCAGTGGAACAACCATTAATTCATTAAAGCTATGTTTTATCAGTACGTTATCAAACCATTTTATTTATTGGCACAGTTACTGCATAATAATAACCAGTGGCTCATTCACCCACTTATGTCAGCCCCTTCGGGACGTGCTACATAAAATTCGAATGACGCACAACAAGGTGCCTGCCGTCCAACTTCTGATATCAGCGTAGCTATATCAACCATCGGGCGAAACGTCGAGTTAGGCACCGCCTTATTCCACAACAAAGCCGGGTAATTCCCGGCTTTGTTGTATCTGAACTCCCCCTCGGTTAGCATCAGGCTATTCGCGTCTGACGAGAGTAACACCTTGAAACGCTGGCCCGTTTTTCCCCGTTCATTACGACAATTAGTCATGCTGGCATTCTTGCTGATTCTGCTGCCTCTGCTGGTACTGGCATGGCAAGCCTGGCAAAGCCTTAATGCGCTTAGCGATCAGGCGGCGCTGGTCAATCGCACAACGCTTATTGACGCCCGGCGCAGTGAGGCAATGACTAATGCGGCACTGGAGATGGAGCGTAGCTACCGTCAGTATTGCGTGCTGGACGACTCAACCCTGGCGAAGGTCTATCAAAGCCAGCGTAAACGTTACAGCGAAATGCTCGATGCCCACGCTGGCGTGCTGCCGGACGATAAACTTTACCAGGCATTGCGTCAGGATTTGAACAATCTTGCCCAACTCCAGTGTAACAACAGTGGGCCGGATGCGGCGGCTGCCGCGCGTCTGGAAGCTTTTGCCAATGCCAATGCCGAAATGGTACAGGCCACGCGCACCGTGGTGTTTTCACGCGGGCAGCAACTCCAGCGAGAGATAGCAGAACGCGGACAGTATTTCGGCTGGCAGTCACTGGTGTTGTTTCTGGTGAGTCTGATAATGGTGCTGCTTTTCACCCGAATGATTATTGGTCCGGTGAAAAATATCGAGCGGATGATCAACCGTCTGGGGGAAGGACGCTCACTGGGTAATAGCGTCTCGTTTAGTGGACCGAGCGAGTTACGCTCGGTAGGGCAACGTATTCTTTGGTTAAGTGAACGCCTGTCATGGCTGGAATCCCAGCGCCATCAATTTTTAAGACATTTATCTCATGAATTAAAAACGCCACTGGCGAGTATGCGCGAGGGCACTGAATTACTGGCTGACCAGGTTGTCGGGCCGCTTACGCCAGAGCAAAAAGAGGTGGTGAGCATCCTTGATAGCAGCAGCCGCAATTTGCAAAAACTGATAGAACAACTGCTTGATTACAACCGTAAACAGGCAGATGGCGCGGTGGAACTGGAGAATGTTGAGTTAGCACCGTTGGTGGAGACGGTAGTTTCCGCTCACAGTCTGCCAGCTCGGACTAAAATGATGCATACCGACGTTGATCTCAAGGCAACAGCATGCCTGGCGGAACCCATGCTACTGATGAGTGTGCTGGATAATCTTTACTCCAATGCGGTGCACTACGGGGCTGAATCCGGTAACATTTGCCTTCGCAGCAGTTTACATGGCGCACGGGTTTATATTGATGTCATCAATACAGGCACGCCCATTCCGCAAGAGGAACGCGCCATGATCTTCGAACCCTTTTTTCAGGGAAGTCACCAGCGAAAAGGGGCGGTGAAGGGGAGCGGTCTGGGATTAAGCATTGCCAGGGATTGTATTCGCCGTATGCAGGGGGAACTGTATCTGGTCGACGAGAGCGGGCAAGACGTTTGCTTCCGCATTGAATTGCCTTCGTCGAAAAACACGAAATAATGTTAAGGCCTATCCCATCAGGCTATTTTATTTGCCAGTTCGGCCCCGGGCAGTGCTCGAAATCCTCACGTACTACGTGTACGCTCCGGTTTCTCCGCGCTGTCCGTGTCCAAACTGCCTGCAACAATTACGCCCACTGGGATAGGCTCTGAGTCTGGTGAATATGCGACACATTTTTCAACGATTTTTATCCCGACGGCTGTGGCTGGCGGGGTTGCCTTGTCTGGCGCTGCTGGGCTGCGTGCAGAATCACAATAAGCCAGCCATTAATGCGCCAGTAGAAGAAAAAATCCCGGTTTATCAACTGGCTGATTATCTTCCTACTGAATGTAGCGACATCTGGGCGCTGCAAGGTAAATCAACTGAAACTAACCCGCTTTACTGGCTACGGGCGATGGATTGCGCCAACCGCTTAATGCCAGCGCAGTCGCGTCAGGAAGCGCGCAAGTATGGTGATGGCAGCTGGCAAAATACCTTTAAGCAGGGGATTTTGCTTGCCGATGCCAAAATCACGCCTTTTGAGCGCCGCCAACTGGTCGCGCGCATTGATGCGTTAAGTACTGAGATCCCGGCGCAGGTTCGCCCGTTGTATCAACTCTGGCGCGACGGACAGGCGCTGCAACTGCAACTGGCGGAAGAGCGCCAACGTTACAGTAAACTCCAGCAATCCTGCGACAGCGAACTGGACGCCCTGCGCCAGCAACATCACGTTCTACAGCAACAACTGGAACTTACCACCCGCAAGCTGGAGAACCTGACGGATATTGAACGCCAACTCTCGACTCGCAAACCGGCCGGAAATTTCCCACCGGACACGCCGCACGAGAGTGAAAAAAACGCGCCATCCACCAATGAGGTCACCCCTGATGAGCCATAAACCTGCGCATTTATTATTGGTCGATGACGATCCGGGATTACTGAAATTACTTGGCCTGCGCCTGACCAGCGAAGGCTACAGCGTGGTCACGGCAGAAAGTGGTGCCGAGGGGCTGCGGATACTGAATCGTGAAAAAGTGGATTTAGTCATCAGCGACCTGCGGATGGATGAAATGGATGGTATGCAACTGTTTGCTGAAATCCAGAAAGTGCAGCCAGGTATGCCGGTAATCATCCTCACCGCGCATGGCTCCATTCCCGATGCCGTTGCCGCGACACAGCAGGGCGTGTTTAGTTTCCTCACTAAGCCCGTCGATAAAGACGCGCTATATCAGGCAATTGACGATGCGCTGGAGCAATCTGCCCCAGCCACCGACGAACGTTGGCGCGAGGCGATTGTCACTCGCAGCCCGCTGATGCTGCGCTTGCTGGAACAGGCCCGGCTGGTGGCGCAATCAGACGTTAGCGTTTTGATTAACGGTCAGAGCGGCACCGGGAAAGAGATTTTTGCCCAGGCTATCCACAACGCCAGCCCGCGTAACAGCAAGCCGTTTATTGCCATTAACTGTGGCGCATTGCCCGAGCAGTTGCTGGAGTCGGAGCTGTTTGGTCATGCACGCGGCGCGTTTACTGGTGCCGTCAGCAATCGCGAAGGTTTATTCCAGGCGGCGGAAGGCGGTACGCTGTTTCTCGATGAGATTGGCGATATGCCTACGCCGTTACAGGTCAAATTGCTGCGCGTATTGCAGGAGCGAAAAGTCCGTCCGCTGGGCAGTAACCGCGATATTGATATCGACGTGCGGATTATTTCTGCGACCCACCGCGACTTACCAAAAGCGATGGCGCGCGGGGAATTCCGCGAAGATCTCTATTACCGCCTCAATGTCGTCAGCCTGAAAATTCCGGCACTGGCGGAGCGCACGGAAGACATTCCGCTACTGGCAAACCACTTATTGCGCCAGGCGGCAGAGCGACATAAACCGTTTGTCCGCGCGTTCTCAACCGATGCGATGAAACGCCTGATGACTGCCAGCTGGCCGGGAAATGTGCGTCAGTTGGTCAACGTGATTGAACAGTGCGTGGCGCTGACCTCATCTCCGGTGATTAGCGATGCATTAGTAGAGCAGGCGCTGGAGGGCGAAAACACGGCGCTGCCCACCTTTGTTGAGGCACGTAACCAGTTTGAACTCAATTACTTGCGCAAGTTGCTGCAAATCACCAAAGGCAACGTCACTCACGCGGCGAGAATGGCGGGGCGCAACCGGACAGAATTTTATAAACTGCTTTCCCGACACGAGCTGGATGCAAACGATTTCAAGGAATGAATCGGTGTAATGTGTTACGTTTAGCAGATCAAAAGACAGGCGACCTTTTCAAGGAATAGCATGAAAAAGATTGATGCGATTATTAAACCCTTCAAGCTGGACGATGTCCGTGAAGCACTGGCCGAAGTCGGTATTACCGGCATGACCGTGACCGAAGTGAAAGGCTTTGGCCGCCAGAAAGGCCACACTGAGCTGTATCGCGGTGCGGAATATATGGTGGATTTTCTGCCGAAGGTGAAAATTGAGATCGTCGTGCCGGACGACATTGTCGATATCTGCGTAGACACGATTATTCGTACGGCGCAAACCGGCAAAATCGGTGACGGTAAAATCTTCGTCTTCGACGTGGCACGGGTCATTCGTATCCGTACCGGCGAAGAGGACGACGCGGCGATTTAAACCGCGTCAGGGTTGCCGGATGTCTCCATCCGGCAACATCAAATCACAGCACTTTATGCGGGCCAAAGCATTCGTAATGAATGTTTTCCTGCTTCACACCCAGGTCCACTAACTGTTTCGCGGCAAACTGCATGAAGCCAACCGGACCGCAGAGATAGAACTGCATGGCCGGATCGCTGAACGCACCTTCCAGTTTGCTCAAATCCATCAGACCTTCGCTATCAAACTGACCTTTAGCGCGATCGGCTTCGCTCGGCTGGCGATACCAGGTATGCGCGGTAAAGCGCGGTAGTGCTTGCCCCAGTTCCTTAACTTCATCAGCAAAGGCGTGAACATCGCCATTTTCTGCCGCGTGGAACCAGTTTACCTGGGCGTTATGGCCTGCTTTTGCCAGCGTATCGAGCATTGCCAGCATTGGCGTTTGCCCTACACCCGCAGAGATCAGTGTTACCGGCGTGTCATCTGTCACATCCATAAAGAAATCACCCGCCGGAGCGACCAGCTTCACGACATCGCCAACGTTGGCGTGATTGTGCAGCCAGTTGGATACCTGCCCGCCATCTTCGCGTTTCACCGCAATACGATAGCCTTTGCCATCAGGTTTACGAGTCAAAGAGTACTGACGAATTTCCTGATGCGGGAAACCCTCTGGTTTCAGCCAGACGCCGAGATATTGTCCCGGACGGTATTCTGCCACTGCGCCACCGTCGACCGGCTCCAGTTCGAAGCTGGTGATCAGTGCGCTGCGCGGTGTTTTAGCCACAATGCGGAAATCGCGAGTACCTTCCCAGCCACCGGCTTTGCTGGCGTTTTCGTTATAGATCTCCGCCTCGCGATTGATAAATACATTAGCCAGTACGCCATAGGCTTTACCCCACGCGTCCAGCACTTCCTGGCCTGGGCTGAACATTTCGTCCAGCGTCGCCAACAGGTGTTCGCCGACGATGTTGTACTGTTCCGGTTTGATCTGGAAACTGGTGTGCTTCTGCGCGATTTTTTCTACCGCTGGCAGCAGCGCAGGCAAGTTTTCAATATTACTGGCGTAGGCGGCAATCGCGTTAAACAGGGCTTCACGTTGATCGCCATTACGCTGGTTACTCATGTTAAAAATTTCTTTGAGTTCTGGGTTATGAGTAAACATACGGTCGTAGAAATGGGCGGTTAACTTTGGCCCTGTTTCTACCAGTAAAGGGATGGTGGTTTTTACTGTAGCGATGGTTTGAGCGTCAAGCATATGGTCTTCCTTTTTTTGCATCTTAATTGATGTATCTCAAATGCATCTTATAAAAAATAGCCCTGCACTGTAAATGGTTCTTTTGGTGTTTTTCATCAAGAATGTGATGAAGTGAAAAATTTGCATCACAAACCTGAAAAGAAATCCGTTTCCGGTTGCAGGCCCTTTATTCTCCAAAGCCTTGCACAGCTTGAAGGTAATCGTTTGCGTAAATTCCTTTGTCAAGACCTGTTATCGCACAATGATTCGGTTATACTGTTCGCCGTTGTCCATCAGGACCGCCAAAATTAGGCGAAAAAATTTTATTGTTAGCTGAGTCAGGAGATGCGGATGTTAAAGCGTGAAATGAACATTGCCGATTATGATGCCGAACTGTGGCAGGCTATGGAGCAGGAAAAAGTACGTCAGGAAGAGCACATCGAACTGATCGCCTCCGAAAACTACACCAGCCCGCGCGTAATGCAGGCGCAGGGTTCTCAGCTGACCAATAAATATGCTGAAGGTTATCCGGGCAAGCGCTACTACGGCGGTTGCGAGTATGTTGATATTGTTGAACAACTGGCGATCGATCGTGCGAAAGAGCTGTTCGGCGCTGACTACGCTAACGTCCAGCCGCACTCCGGCTCCCAGGCTAACTTTGCGGTCTATACCGCGCTGCTGGAACCAGGCGATACCGTTCTGGGTATGAACCTGGCGCATGGCGGTCACCTGACTCACGGTTCTCCGGTTAACTTCTCCGGTAAACTGTACAACATCGTTCCTTACGGTATCGATGCAACTGGCCATATCGACTACGCAGATCTGGAAAAACAAGCCAAAGAACACAAACCGAAAATGATCATCGGTGGTTTCTCTGCATATTCCGGCGTGGTTGACTGGGCGAAAATGCGTGAAATCGCTGACAGCATCGGTGCTTACCTGTTCGTTGATATGGCGCACGTTGCGGGCCTGGTTGCTGCTGGCGTCTACCCGAACCCGGTTCCTCATGCTCACGTAGTGACTACCACCACTCACAAAACCCTGGCGGGTCCGCGCGGCGGCCTGATCCTGGCGAAAGGCGGTAGCGAAGAACTGTACAAAAAACTGAACTCTGCCGTTTTCCCTGGTGGTCAGGGCGGTCCGCTGATGCACGTTATTGCGGGTAAAGCAGTAGCGCTGAAAGAAGCGATGGAGCCTGAGTTCAAAACTTACCAGCAGCAGGTTG
The DNA here is from genome assembly GCF_004211985.1 of Escherichia sp. E10V10. NCBI lineage: Bacteria > Pseudomonadati > Pseudomonadota > Gammaproteobacteria > Enterobacterales > Enterobacteriaceae > Escherichia > Escherichia sp. E10V10. The sequence continues at coordinate 41,441 of NZ_RHJO01000018.1, forward strand.
CTAAAAACGCTAAAGCGATGGTAGAAGTGTTCCTGGAACGCGGCTACAAAGTGGTTTCCGGCGGTACTGATAACCACCTGTTCCTGGTTGATCTGGTAGATAAAAACCTGACCGGTAAAGAAGCAGACGCAGCTCTGGGCCGTGCCAACATCACCGTCAACAAAAACAGCGTACCAAACGATCCGAAGAGCCCGTTTGTAACTTCTGGTATTCGTGTAGGTACTCCGGCGATTACGCGTCGTGGCTTCAAAGAAGCAGAAGCGAAAGAACTGGCTGGCTGGATGTGTGACGTGCTGGACAGCATCAATGATGAAGCGGTTATCGAGCGCATCAAAGGTAAAGTTCTCGACATCTGCGCACGTTACCCGGTTTACGCATAAGAGAAACGGTGATTTGCTGACAACGTGCTCGTTGTTCATGCCGGATGCGGCGTGAACGCCTTATCCGGCCTACAAAACTTTGCAAATTCAATATATTGCAATATCCGTGTAGGCCTGATAAGCGTAGCGCATCAGGCAATCTTACGTTTGTGATCGTCAAGGCTTCCTTCGGGAAGCCTTGTTACGTTATCGCGCCATCAAATCTGTCGTAACTGCGCCTCAACATACAAATAGCCAATCCCCAGCACCTGTTGTGCGCGGCTTAATTGCCCGAAGCCAATTTGCGTCGCTTTCACGCTCGGTCCTTCGTCGCGGTCAAACGGGTTAAATCCTGTCTGGCGAATAATGGTATTAAGCCAGTTCTCACCAAAGGCACAACTGCGACCGTACAACCAAATCTGATTAATATTGAGGATGTTGAGGAAGTTATACAGACTCAAACCAATGGCGTTGGCACTGCGGTCAACCCAGCTGGTGACCCACGGTTCTCCACTCTGCCAGGCAGCGATTAATTGCGCGGTAGTCAGTTTTTCTGGATCAAGTTGAGTATTGCCAGGTTGTGATTTTAGCCATACTCGAGCCTGTTTTTTTAATGCGCTTAACGAGGCGACGGTTTCCAGGCAGCCATAACGTCCACAGTCGCAGGCAACGCCATCGGGATTCACAATGGTGTGACCAATCTGCCCGCTGCCATACAAACTGCCGCGATAAATTTGTTCGTTAATCACAAACGACGAGCCAATGCCGTAATCAACGTTGATCACGCAGAAATCACGTCCCTGCGAATTATTTTGCCATTTCTCCGCCAGCGCCAGCATCACGCAGTCATTATCGACCATCACCCGAATGCCCAGCTTCTCTTCCAGCAGATACTTCACCTCAACTGGCGTTGTCCACGGCGCTTGCGGCATGGTTTGCGATACGCCGGTCACCGGATCAACCTGCCCGTGGATTGCCAGCGCCAGGTTGATGGTACGGTCCGGCCACAGTTTGCGATGACGATGCCAGCATTTTTCGATTTCGGACAGCAGTGCCTGCGGTGTCGGTGCATCAATCTGAAAATATTCAAATTCGCCTTTCGGACTTAAACAAGCGTTAGCGACCTGGCACTCAATGCTGGTGGGCGTCACGTTCAGGCACAGCGTCCAGTCACCTTCCGGCGCAATCAGCCATGTGCCGCTGCTATGCCCACGCGTCTGGCTTTCATCGTCGATATTCACCACCCGCTTTTCGTTTTCCAGTTCCTGCAAAATATTACTGACCGCCGGAATTGAAATTTGCGCCAGCCGGGCCAGCGTCGACTTGTTGGCGCGCTTTTGCCGGTACAGCAGTTCCAGAATCACGCATTTGTTATGGTGGCGGATCTGTTGATTGTTAATGCAGGCTCTCATCTTCACTAAACCTTGTTTAGTTAATTGCGTGATTATTCCGCGAAAACATTGCCAGATTGTTCAATACACTGCCACAAATCTTTTAATTCAGTATGTCTTGTTAATATTGAGGGCACCATGACTCCAGTAAAAGTGTGGCAAGAGCGCGTTGAGATCCCGACCTATGAAACCGGGCCGCAGGATATACATCCCATGTTCCTGGAAAATCGCGTTTATCAGGGATCGTCCGGCGCGGTTTATCCCTATGGCGTGACCGATACGCTGAGTGAGCAGAAAACCCTGAAATCCTGGCAGGCGGTGTGGCTGGAAAACGACTACATCAAAGTGATGATCCTGCCGGAACTGGGCGGTCGCGTGCATCGCGCATGGGATAAAGTGAAACAGCGCGATTTTGTCTATCACAATGAAGTCATTAAGCCAGCGCTGGTGGGGCTGCTGGGGCCGTGGATTTCGGGCGGGATTGAGTTTAACTGGCCACAACACCATCGCCCGACCACCTTTATGCCCGTTGATTTCACCCTCGAAGCCCATGACGACGGCGCACAGACGGTGTGGGTCGGCGAAACGGAGCCGATGCACGGTTTACAAGTGATGACTGGTTTCACACTGCGCCCTGACCGGGCGGCGCTGGAAATCGCCAGCCGCGTCTATAACGGCAACGCCACGCCGCGTCATTTCTTGTGGTGGGCCAACCCGGCAGTGAAAGGTGGTGAAGGGCATCAGAGCGTTTTCCCGCCGGATGTGACTGCGGTGTTTGATCACGGCAAACGGGCTGTTTCAGCTTTCCCTATCGCTACTGGCACTTATTATAAAGTGGACTACTCCGCCGGAGTGGACATTTCTCGCTATAAAAATGTGCCTGTTCCAACCTCATATATGGCCGAAAAATCGCAGTACGATTTTGTCGGCGCGTGGTGTCACGATGAAGATGGCGGTTTGCTGCACGTTGCCAACCACCATATTGCGCCAGGTAAAAAACAGTGGAGTTGGGGACACAGTGAATTTGGCCAGGCGTGGGATAAGAGTCTGACTGACAATAACGGCCCGTATATCGAACTGATGACCGGTATTTTTGCCGATAACCAGCCCGATTTTACCTGGCTTGATGCTTACGAAGAGAAGCGTTTCGAGCAGTATTTCCTGCCTTATCATTCTCTGGGCATGGTGCAAAATGCCTCCCGCGATGCGGTGATAAAACTCCAGCGTAGCGAGCGGGGGATTGAGTGGGGGCTGTATGCCATCTCCCCGTTGAAAGGATACCGTCTGGCGATCCGCGAAATCGGCAAATGCAACGCGTTACTCGATGATGCCGTGACCCTGATGCCAGCGACCGCCATCCAGGGCGTGTTGCACGGTATCAATCCTGACAGACTGACCATTGAACTCTCCGATGCCGACGGCAATATCGTACTGAGTTATCAGGAACATCAGCCGCAAGAGTTGCCGTTGCCGGACGTCGCCAAAGCGCCACTGGCAGCACAAGACATTACCAGTACAGATGAAGCCTGGTTTATCGGTCAGCATCTGGAGCAATATCATCACGCCAGCCGTTCACCGTTCGATTACTACCTGCGCGGCGTGGCGCTGGACCCGCTGGATTATCGCTGCAACCTGGCGCTGGCGATGCTGGAATATAACCGCGCCGATTTCCCGCAAGCGGTGGCGTATGCCAGCCAGGCGCTGAAACGCGCACATGCGCTGAACAAAAACCCGCAGTGCGGACAGGCAAGTTTGATTCGCGCCAGTGCTTACGAACGTCAGGGACAATATCAACAAGCCGAAGAGGATTTCTGGCGCGCGGTCTGGAGCGGGAACAGCAAAGCGGGTGGCTATTATGGTCTGGCACGCCTGGCGGCGCGTAATGGTAACTTCGACGCGGGTCTGGATTTTTGCCAACAAAGTCTTCGCGCCTGCCCAACCAATCAGGAAGTGCTTTGCCTGTATAACCTGCTGCTGGTGTTAAGTGGTCGTCAGGACAACGCGCGTTTGCAGCGCGAGAAACTGCTGCGTGATTATCCGCTGAACGCCACTCTGTGGTGGCTGAACTGGTTCGATGGTCGTAGCGAATCAGCCCTCGCGCAGTGGCGCGGTCTGTGTCAGGGACGCGACGTTAACGCCCTGATGACCGCCGGGCAACTGATTAACTGGGGCATGCCCGCCCTGGCGGCAGAGATGCTGAACGCACTGGACTGTCAGCGCACGCTGCCACTTTACCTGCAAGCCAGCTTGCTGCCGAAAGCCGAACGCGGCGAACTGGTCGCAAAAGCCATTGATGTCTTCCCGCAGTTTGTCCGTTTCCCGAATACGCTGGAAGAAGTGGCGGCGCTGGAGAGTCTTGAAGAGTGCTGGTTTGCCCGTCATTTACTGGCCTGCTTCTACTACAACAAGCGTAGCTACAACAAAGCCATTACTTTATGGCAGCGTTGCGTAGAGATGTCACCGGAGTTTGCCGACGGCTGGCGCGGGTTGGCGATCCATGCATGGAATAAGCAACACGATTATGAGCTGGCCGCGCGCTATCTTGATGATGCTTATCAGCTTGCGCCGCAGGATGCACGTCTGCTTTTCGAACGGGATTTGCTGGATAAGTTAACCGGAGCCACACCGGAGAAACGACTGGCGCGTCTGGAAAATAATCTGGAAATTGCGCTGAAACGCGACGACATGACCGCAGAACTGCTCAATTTGTGGCATCTCACAGGTCAGGCCGACAAAGCGGCGGATATTCTCGCTACGCGCAAATTCCACCCGTGGGAAGGCGGGGAAGGGAAGGTCACCAGTCAGTTTATCCTTAACCAATTGTTACGCGCCTGGCAGCATCTTGATGCCAGACAGCCGCAGCAGGCCAGCGAACTGCTTCATGCCGCGTTGCATTATCCGGAGAATTTAAGCGAAGGCCGTTTACCGGGGCAAACTGACAACGACATCTGGTTCTGGCAGGCGATATGCGCCAAAGCCCTGGGCGATGAAACTGAAGCGACGCGTTGTTTACGTCTGGCGGCGACTGGCGATCGCACCATTAACATCCACAGTTATTACAACGATCAGCCGGTTGATTATCTCTTCTGGCAAGGAATGGCGCTGCGACTGCTGGGCGAACAACACACCGCACAGCAACTGTTTAGTGAAATGAAACTGTGGGCGCAAGAGATGGCGAAAACCAGTATCGAAGCGGATTTCTTTGCCGTCTCGCAACCTGACTTGTTGTCGCTGTATGGCGATTTACAACAGCAGCATAAAGAAAAATGCCTGATGGTGGCGATGCTAGCGGCCGCGGGACTAGGCGAGATTGCGCAATATGAATCTGCTCGCGCTGAATTGACGGCGATTAATCCAGCCTGGCCGAAAGCGGCATTATTCACCACCGTGATGCCTTTTATTTTTAACCGCGTTCACTAAACCCTATTAACTGTAATATTTGAGCGGCACGCGCTGCCGCTCACGCTCAAATAATTAAAATAAGCCGTTGTAAATAAAAACCCTACAGGAGGCACTATGCCTAAAAAAATGAGAACAACCCGTAATCTATTATTAATGGCTACGCTATTAGGTAGCGCACTATTTGCCAACGCTGCGGATAAAGAAATGACCATTGGTGCAATATACCTTGATACCCAGGGATATTACGCTGGAGTGCGTCAGGGCGTTCAGGATGCGGCAAAAGATTCTTCAGTACAGGTACAGTTAATTGAAACTAACGCCCAGGGCGATATTTCGAAAGAAAGTACTTTTGTAGATACCCTCGTGGCGCGTAATGTCGATGCCATTATTTTATCGGCAGTGTCTGAAAATGGCAGTAGCCGTACCGTTCGTCGCGCCAGTGAAGCGGGTATTCCGGTGGTTTGCTACAACACCTGTATTAATCAAAAGGGTGTCGATAAATATGTCTCGGCATATCTGGTTGGTGACCCGCTGGAATTTGGTAAAAAACTGGGTAACGCTGCCGCCGATTATTTTATTGCCAACAAAATTGACCAGCCGAAAATTGCCGTCATCAATTGCGAAGCCTTTGAAGTTTGTGTGCAACGACGTAAAGGGTTTGAAGAAGTATTAAAAGCCCGCGTTCCCGGCGCGCAAATTGTCGCTAATCAGGAAGGGACTGTTTTAGATAAAGCGATTTCTGTCGGTGAAAAACTGATTATCTCCACGCCAGATCTCAACGCCATTATGGGGGAATCGGGCGGAGCGACACTCGGCGCGGTAAAAGCGGTACGCAATCAAAATCAGGCCGGAAAAATTGCCGTTTTCGGTTCGGACATGACCACTGAAATTGCTCAGGAGCTGGAAAACAACCAGGTGCTGAAAGCGGTAGTGGATATTTCCGGTAAGAAAATGGGCAATGCTGTTTTCGCGCAAACATTGAAGGTTATCAATAAACAAGCCGACGGTGAAAAAGTGATTCAGGTGCCAATCGATCTCTATACCAAAACTGAAGACGGTAAACAGTGGCTGGCAACGCACGTTGATGGTCTGCCCTAATAGCTGATTCGCAGAGGTCCCTATGTTCACGGCAACAGAGGCAGTCCCGGTAGCAAAAGTGGTGGCAGGAAATAAGCGTTACCCCGGCGTCGTTGCGCTGGATAACGTTAACTTCACGCTCAATAAAGGCGAAGTTCGCGCGCTGTTAGGCAAAAACGGTGCGGGAAAATCGACCCTCATTCGAATGCTTACCGGTAGCGAACGTCCGGATAGCGGTGATATCTGGATTGGCGAGACGCGACTGGAAGGCGACGAAGCTACGCTGACTCGCCGTGCCGCTGAACTGGGGGTACGCGCGGTTTATCAGGAGTTAAGTCTGGTGGAAGGGCTGACGGTGGCAGAAAACCTCTGCCTTGGTCAATGGCCTCGCCGCAACGGCATGATTGATTACCTGCAAATGGCGCAGGATGCCCAACGTTGCTTACAGGCGCTGGGCGTTGACGTTAGTCCTGAACAACTTGTTTCAACGCTAAGCCCGGCGCAAAAGCAACTGGTGGAAATTGCGCGGGTGATGAAGGGCGAGCCGCGCGTGGTCATCCTTGATGAACCCACCAGCTCGCTTGCCAGTGCGGAAGTTGAACTGGTGATCAGCGCCGTGAAAAAAATGTCGGCACTGGGCGTGGCGGTGATTTACGTCAGCCACAGGATGGAGGAAATCCGCCGTATCGCTTCCTGTGCCACCGTCATGCGCGACGGGCAGGTGGCGGGCGATGTGATGCTCGAAAACACCTCAACTCGCCATATTGTGTCGTTGATGCTCGGACGCGATCACGTTGATATTGCACCGGTTGCAGCTCAGGAGATTGCGGACCAGACCGTACTGGAAGTTCGCGCGTTACGCCACAGACCAAAACTTACGGAGATCAGTTTTTCACTGCGTCGTGGCGAAGTGCTCGGCATTGCCGGCCTGCTGGGGGCAGGGCGCAGTGAATTGCTGAAAGCGATAGTTGGGCTGGAAGCGTATGAACAGGGCGAAATTGTTATCAACGGCGAGAAAATCACGTGCCCCGATTACGGCGACATGCTGAAACGCGGCATTGGCTATACGCCAGAAAACCGCAAAGAAGCGGGGATCATTCCCTGGCTGGGCGTTGACGAAAATACAGTGCTGACCAATCGGCAAAAAATCAGCGCCAACGGCGTACTGCAATGGTCCACCATCCGCCGCCTGACCGAAGAGGTGATGCAGCGGATGACGGTCAAGGCTGCCAGTAGCGAAACACCCATCGGCACGCTTTCTGGCGGTAATCAGCAAAAAGTGGTGATCGGTCGTTGGGTCTATGCCGCCAGCCAGATTTTGTTGCTCGACGAGCCAACGCGCGGCGTCGATATCGAAGCCAAACAGCAGATTTACCGTATTGTCCGCGAGCTGGCTGCCGAAGGAAAAAGCGTGGTGTTTATCTCCAGTGAAGTGGAGGAGTTACCGCTGGTGTGCGACCGCATTCTGTTGTTACAGCACGGTACGTTCTCGCAGGAGTTTCACTCTCCGGTCAATGTGGATGAGCTGATGTCCGCCATTCTGTCTGTGCACTGATGAATTTTACCGAGGAACCTGAAGATGTCTGCTTCGTCATTACCATTGCCGCAGGGCAAGAGCGTCTCGCTCAAACAATTTGTCAGTCGCCATATTAATGAGATCGGTTTGCTGGTGGTGATTGCCATTTTGTATCTGGTCTTCTCCCTGAACGCGCCTGGCTTTATCTCATTGAATAACCAAATGAACGTGCTGCGCGATGCCGCCACCATCGGGATCGCCGCCTGGGCGATGACGCTGATTATTATCTCCGGTGAAATTGATGTCAGCGTTGGGCCGATGGTGGCTTTTGTCTCGGTGTGCCTGGCATTTTTGCTGCAATTTGAAGTTCCGCTGGCGATTGCTTGTCTGCTGGTGTTGCTGTTAGGCGCGCTGATGGGAACGCTGGCCGGGGTACTGCGCGGCGTGTTTAACGTGCCAAGTTTCGTTGCCACGCTGGGGCTGTGGAGCGCCCTGCGCGGAATGGGGCTGTTTATGACGAACGCACTGCCAGTGCCGATTGACGAAAACGAGGTACTGGACTGGCTGGGTGGACAATTTCTCGGGGTGCCGGTATCCGCGCTGATCATGATGGTGTTGTTTGCGCTGTTTGTGTTCATCAGCCGCAAAACCGCCTTCGGGCGCTCGGTTTTTGCCGTTGGCGGTAATGCTACGGCGGCACAGTTGTGCGGCATCAACGTTCGTCGGGTGCGCATTCTTATCTTTACCCTTTCGGGATTATTAGCGGCGGTGACCGGCATTTTGTTGGCGGCGCGCCTCGGTTCTGGTAACGCAGGTGCGGCAAACGGTCTGGAGTTTGACGTCATCGCCGCGGTCGTGGTCGGCGGTACGGCACTTTCCGGCGGTCGCGGTTCCCTGTTCGGTACATTGCTTGGTGTGCTGGTGATTACGCTAATCGGTAACGGTCTGGTATTGCTCGGGATTAACTCCTTTTTCCAGCAGGTGGTACGCGGCGTCATCATCGTGGTGGCGGTGCTGGCGAATATCTTGCTGACCCAGCGAAGCAGTAAAGCGAAACGCTAAACCTTAACGCCCCTGGCGCGGGTGCGGCAGGGATGAAAATTAATCGTATTGTTAATGAGGGATTTATGAAAACGATGCTGGCAGCTTATTTACCAGGAAATTCGACCGTCGATCTGCGGGAAGTTGCGGTGCCGACGCCGGGGATTAACCAGGTGCTGATCAAAATGAAATCCTCCGGGATTTGCGGAAGCGATGTCCACTATATCTACCATCAACACCGCGCCACGGCGGCGGCGCCCGATAAACCGTTATACCAGGGCTTTATCAACGGTCATGAGCCGTGCGGGCAAATTGTGGCGATGGGGCAAGGCTGTCGCCATTTTAAAGAGGGTGATCGCGTTCTGGTGTATCACATTTCTGGCTGTGGTTTTTGCCCGAACTGCCGCCGCGGCTTTCCTATCTCTTGTACTGGCAAAGGAAAAGCGGCTTACGGCTGGCAGCGTGACGGCGGTCATGCCGAATATCTGCTGGCGGAAGAAAAAGATCTGATCCTCCTGCCGGATGCGCTGAGCTACGAAGATGGTGCGTTTATCAGTTGCGGCGTTGGCACGGCCTATGAAGGGATTTTGCGCGGCGAAGTTTCCGGCAGCGATAACGTGCTGGTGGTCGGTCTGGGGCCGGTCGGCATGATGGCGATGATGCTGGCGAAAGGTCGTGGTGCAAAAAGGATCATTGGCGTTGATATGTTGCCGGAACGTCTGGCGATGGCGAAGCAGTTAGGGGTGATGGATCACGGTTATTTAGCGACGACCGAGGGCTTGCCGCAGATAATCGCTGAACTTACCCACGGCGGCGCGGATGTTGCGCTCGATTGTTCCGGTAATGCTGCGGGGCGCTTGCTGGCATTGCAATCCACCGCCGACTGGGGACGGGTGGTTTACATTGGTGAAACCGGAAAAGTGGAATTCGAGGTCAGCGCCGATCTGATGCATCATCAACGGCGGATTATTGGCTCCTGGGTGACCAGTCTGTTCCATATGGAAAAATGCGCCCACGATTTGACTGACTGGAAACTGTGGCCGCGTAACGCTATTACCCACCGCTTCACGCTGGAACAGGCAGGTGATGCCTATGCGCTGATGGCGAGCGGCAAATGCGGGAAAGTTGTGATTAACTTCCCGGATTAAGGAGTTAGCGGATGACCATCTATACCTTATCTCACGGGCCGCTAAAGCTGGATGTCTCTGACCAGGGCGGCGTAATCGAAGGCTTCTGGCGCGATACGACGCCGCTGCTACGTCCTGGTAAAAAAAGCGGTGTGGCAACCGATGCCTCTTGTTTTCCGCTGGTGCCATTTGCAAACCGGGTGAGCGGCAACCGTTTTGTCTGGCAGGGGCGTGAGTATCAACTGCAACCGAATGTTGAGTGGGATGCGCACTATCTACACGGCGATGGCTGGTTGGGCGAGTGGCAATGTGTCTCGCACAGCGATGATAGTTTGTGTCTGGTGTATGAACATCGCAGCGGTGTCTATCACTATCGGGTAAGTCAGGCGTTTCATTTAACGGCGGATACTCTGACGGTGACGCTCGCTGTCACCAATCAAGGGGCAGAGACGCTGCCATTTGGTACCGGCTGGCATCCTTATTTTCCGTTGTCGCCGCAAACGCGGATTCAGGCACAGGCGAGCGGTTACTGGCTGGAGCGGGAGCAGTGGCTGGCGGGTGAGTTTTGCGAGCAGCTACCGCAGGAACTGGATTTCAACCAGCTCGCGCCGCTGCCGCGCCAGTGGGTGAACAATGGTTTTGCCGGATGGAATGGTCAGGCCCGCATCGAGCAGCCGCTGGAGGGTTACGCCGTCATCATGGAAACGACGCCGCCTGCGCCGTGCTATTTCATCTTTGTCTCCGATCCCGCGTTTGATAAAGGGTATGCGTTTGATTTCTTCTGTCTGGAGCCGATGAGCCATGCGCCGGATGACCATCATCGCCCGGAAGGGGGTGACCTCATTGCGCTTGCACCAGGGGAATCAACAACCTCAGAGATGTCGTTGCGGGTAGAGTGGCTGTAATTTATAAAATGCCGGATAAGGCGTTCACGCCGCATCCGGCACTCGGCGCACGATGCCTGATGCGACGCTTGCCGCGTCTTATCAGGCCTACAATTGGTGTTGGAACAGTAGGCAGGATAAGGCGTTCAGGCCGCATCCGACACTTGGCGCACGATGCCTGATGCGACGCTTGCGGCGTCTTATCAGGCCTACAATCGGTGCCGGAACGGTCGGCAGGATAAGGCGTTCACGCCGCATCCGGCATCTTTCCTAACGCCGATCGAGAGAAATAGCCCCCGGCCCGGTAATTGCCAGCAGCAGGAATGCGCCAGCAATGCTGATATTCTTCCAGAAATTAATCATATTTGGCCCAACCGCATCACCAGTCATATCCCAGTAATGATGACCAATCACCGCAGTTCCCAGCGTGTAGAAAATAAACAGCACCGCCAGCGGACGGGTGAAAAAGCCAAGTATGATTAATATCGCGGCGGGTACTTCCATAATCACCGCAATAACTGCCGCCAGCATCGGCATCGGTGCGCCCAGCGAGGCCATATATTGTACCGTTCCGTCAAAGCCCATCATTTTGGGAAAACCAAAAATAATGAAAATTAAGATGACGGCGATACGGGCAATTAATAACAAAACGGGGCGGGCAGCACCAAAATCAAAATAACGTAGTGAGTTCATAACCAATCCCTTTGCAAGATAATGTGATTTAAACGTAATACACACTCTTGCACCTCGCCACGCCCCAGGCGTTGAGATATTCGCTAATTATCCTGGTTACAGTGATTTAAGGGCGATGTTCTCATCTGTCAGCCGTTTCGCATCAAACGTTTTACCGCTCTGGATCCATTTGCGGATTGGGCGAATCTCACGTCCCTGATTCAGCGTTACCGCGCCGATAAGCACACCGCTTTGCAGATTAAACCAAATCGCTTTCTGGGCTTCCGGGTTGCCACGACAAATCCAGTCATCGCCACGCATATTGCCAATAAACTGTAAGTTATCACTGTACTGATCGCTCCAGAACCACGGTGGCGGCAGTAGCGGAAGCGGTAGCCCCAGCATTGCGGCTGCGGCAATTTGCGCCTGGTTATTGGCGTTTTCCCAGCTTTCGCAGCGGTGCAGCAGACCATTATCAAGACGAGTGATTGCCACATCGCCACCGGCAAAAATGGCTGGATCGCTGGTGCGGCAAGCCTCGTCAATGACAATACCATTTACCGTATCAAGGTTGGCCTCACGTGCCAGGCGGTCGTTGGCGCTGATACCAATACCGTAAATCACTACATCGGCCTGAAGCATTTCGCCGCTTTGCAACGTCAGCTCTACTTTCTCACCATCGACCACATGCTCAATGGCATTGTTGAGCAAGACGCGCACGCCAGCCTGCTGATGGCGCTGCAAAAGATAGCGTTGCACGGGCGGCGGCGCATTGCGGCCCATGACGGTTGCTGCCAGTTCAATCACTGTCACCTTACAACCGCGCTGCGTGGCGCTGGCAGCCAGTTCCAGACCAATAGTTCCGGCACCGACAATCACTACTGACCGTTCAGCTTGTAGTGCTTCCCGTAGTCTGGCGGCATCACCGGCATGGCGCAGGGTAAAGCAGCGTTCTCCCAGTGCATCAAGTAACGGCAGTGGTCGGGCTGCCGCGCCCGTTGCTATAAAAAGCTGATCCCAGTGCCAGCTTTCGCCGTTGGCTAACACTAACTGCCGTGTGTCGCGTCCCAATGTTTTGATGGTTACGCCAGAATGCAGATGAACGTTGTTTTCCTGCCACCAGATAGCGGGTAACACGGGCTGCAAGTGCGGGGAATCCTCCAGTAACATGGTTTTCGAGAGCGGGGGGCGTTCATAAGGAAGATGTTGCTCATCGGAAAACAGGTGCAGCTCACCAGTGAATCCTTGTTGGCGTAGCGAGGCCGCAAACATTGCCGCCGCTTGCCCGCCACCGACAATAATGATCGTTTTTTCTTTCATCGTGCTTCCTTAAAGATCCAGCCCAGCCGCTACGTGGCGAATGCCGCGAATCGCTAAACCCGCATCAGCGTTGATCATCACCCCGCTTAATGCGCGATTATTGCGCCGCGATGCCAACATCACATACGGACCCGTAAAATCCGCCGGTTGCGGGAAAAATTGCAGCGGTAAAATGGCGGCAATTTTCTCTGGCGTCAGAGACTGCATTATCGAGGTTTCACTTTGCCCGAGCGCCTGTGGGCCGCGCAGGTCGCTGGCCATACCACACGGGCCGACGCCATTCACCCGCACTTTCGGTGCCAGTTCATAAGCCAGTTGGCGAATAAGTCCGGTTGCGGCATGTTTACTGGCGGTGTACAGCGGGCCACCGCCGCCAGGATACCAGGCGGCATTTGACAGTGTGAAAATCATGCTGCCTTCACTGGCGATTAACGCCGGAGCGCAGGCTTTTGCGCCCAGCAGATAACCGAGTACGTTGACGTTAAACAGTTCATGGAAGCCTGTTTCCAGCGCCTCAGCCGGGGTATTAACCAGTGAGGCATTGTGATCCCAGATGCCCGCATTGCCGATAAAACAATCCAGCTTGCCGGAACGGGTCAGGATCTGATCGACCGCGCGTTGATAATCGGCATAACAGGTCACGTTACCTTCCACCGCCAGAATATGTTCGCCAAATCGTTGACGCAGACTGGCGACCTTTGCCGCCGACAGTTCCAGCGTGGCAACCTGCGCGCCTTCCTCGATAAATCGCTCGACCAGCGCCAGGCCTAATCCCGAGCCGCCGCCGGTAATAAAAATGGATTCGTTATGCAGATCGCTCATGGCTGCGCCTCTGGTAAGTCGATGAAGATGTCACCACCTTCAACGTGTACTGGATACGTGGTTAGCGGGTCGGTGGCGGGCAGACATAACGCTTTCCCCGTTTTCAGGCAAAAACTGGCGGCGTGCAGTGGGCATTCCACCGTTGCGTCATCTTCCAGATACCCTTCTGACATCGACGCATTACCATGGCTGCAACGATCGTTAATGGCATAAAACTCGCCGCCGACGTTGAACAGGGCGATGACGGGCGAGGTATCGATCCGGAGAGCCTCACCCTCCGGCACATCCGCAACGGGACACGCATAAATTCGATTCATCAGAACAGTACACTCAGGTTATGGGAGGAGATGACCGCTTGATCCAGGACGATATCCCGTTCCAGCAAGCGCCAGTTCCCGTCTTCCAGACGGCGAACTTTGTCGAAACGCGTTCCAACATAGAACGTTTCATCGCGCTCTTTTTGAGCCCGGTAGAGCAAATAATTCACCCGCACGGCAAATACGTTTGGTATGTCGGTTTCGCTTACCTGGCAGTTGCTGATTAAGTGGCGGGTGCGTGACGGCGGTTCTTCCGCCCAGGCCATGCCCGTTTCCAGACGGGCGATTCGCCGCTCCAGCTGGTCTTTGGTGTCATTAAAAATCCAGGTTGTCGGCGGCTGGACGCCTTTGCGGCGGTCGCGTGTTTGCGCGTTAACTGTGGTGCGCATGGTGTAACGAATCTCTTCGTCGAGCTGCGCCAGCCAGTCACGAAATTTCCAGTCATCCAGTAAACTGGCTTCGTGAAAGAGAAACTGACTGATACGGTGATGTAACTCCAGCGAAACTAAGGCACTCATTTCATCACCTCCTGCTGGTAAGCGGCGGTTTTATCGAGCACGTCCTGCCAGCTTTCGCTGCTCAGGAGATCGGCCCAGCGTTGGTACATTCCACGTGCGGCCGTTTCTGAGAAGATATAGTTAGTAATACCTGGAATGCCGTCGTCGCGACGTTTTTCCTGACCGAGCCCCATCTCCAGACACAGTTTGCTGTTGCGGGCGCGGTGACCTTTCAGCAATTTCTGGATTTCACACCAGTTCTCCGAGTCATCCTGCTCGAGAAAACCAGCCGGACCAAAAGCGCGGGTGGCGCTGTTTTCAAAAGCGGCTTTAACTTCATCGGAGGCGGCTTTGTCGGTGATACAGAACGCCCACACTTCTACCTGGTCGGGGCCGCGCGGATGCCAGACGCGGAGCGTGGCAGTGCCGTTGAGCCAGGAGAGTGTCGGGAAGATGTTGTTATGACCTGCCAGGCGCAGGGCGCGAACTTCACCTAAACGTTGTTCCGCCTCGGCGTAGGTTTCGCGGTAATAGCTGGAAACTGCGCCATCAACCCAAACATTAGCATCCGGTTTTTCAGTAAAGAAGAAACCGCTGCCGTGACCGTCCTGACCAAATTGCAGCGCATCTTTGGCGGTTTCCCATACCGGGCGAGCGGTTTGTCCATCGCCGAGGCGTTTATCACTGCCATCATCTTTTGCTCCTAATACCTGAACGGCAGAAGCGTGGCTGAACAGAGCGTGATACTGGTCACTGGCGAATTGCTCCGCCGGGAATTTCCAGTTGCAGTTGATCACCCATTTCTGTACACCGCCGACAATTTCGGTGCCGCCTTCGCGACGATCCAGCATGCCATCCAGATACCAGGCAATGTCACCAAGATAATCACGCAGGCCCGGTGCAGTGGTGTCCCAGTTGCCAAAAATCAACCCCTTATAACTTTCTACGCAGGGAACTTCGTTTAATCCCCAGTGGGATTTACACA
Source organism: Escherichia sp. E10V10 (assembly GCF_004211985.1). NCBI lineage: Bacteria > Pseudomonadati > Pseudomonadota > Gammaproteobacteria > Enterobacterales > Enterobacteriaceae > Escherichia > Escherichia sp. E10V10. Next base: position 56,851 of record NZ_RHJO01000018.1, read on the forward strand.
GACCTTGTGGGTAGGCGCGAGGTTCCAGCGGTACGTCGATCAATTCGCCGTTAATGCCGTAAGACCAGCCGTGATATGGGCAGGTGAAGGCGCGAGTATTGCCGCAATCGGCATAGCTCACGCGCATGGCCCGGTGGCGGCACTGGTTGAGAAACGCCTTAATGCTGCCGTCTTTCTGGCGCACCACGACAACCGCATCTTCCCCCATGTAGGTGTTAAAGAAATCACCAGGTTTTGGGATCTGGCTTTCGTGGGCGAGAAATAGCCAGCAACGACCGAAAATACGCTCAAGCTCCAGTTGGTAAATGTCCGGGTCGGTATAAATACGCGGAGTGACCCGACCATTTTGGGTGTCAATCAGTTGGTAAATGTTCAAATCTGAGGGTGTGGTCATATTTTTTAATCCTGAAAGATAAGATGTATTGACCTTCTATTTTTGTGCCATAAGGATGTTGCAGGTTGGTTGCTAATGTGTGAAATAGTTAATTTCTACCAACTGAGACGTTTTTTCGATAACAAGGGGAAGGTGATGGAACTACGGCATTTACGCTATTTCGTCGCAGTAGCTCAGGCGCTGAACTTCACTCGTGCGGCGGAAAAACTGCATACATCACAACCTTCGTTAAGCAGCCAGATCCGCGATCTCGAAAACTGTGTCGGTGTTCCGTTACTGGTGAGGGATAAGCGCAAAGTCGCGTTGACGGCGGCGGGAGAATGTTTTCTCCAGGACGCGCAGGCGATTCTCGAACAAGCGGAAAATGCCAAACAACGGGCGCGGAAAATTGTTCAGGAAGATAAGCATTTAACTATCGGTTTTGTGCCATCGGCGGAAGTGAATTTACTGCCAAAAGTATTGCCCATGTTCCGACTGAAGCAGCCAGAAACCTTGATTGAGCTGGTGAGTTTAATTACCACGGAACAGGAAGAAAAAATTCGCCGTGGTGAACTGGACGTCGGCTTAATGCGCCATCCTGTCTATAGCCCGGAGATTGATTATCTGGAACTTTTTGACGAACCATTAGTGGTGGTGTTGCCGGTTGATCATCCTTTAGCACAAGAAAAAGAGATTACCGCCGCGCAGCTTAATGGCGTTAATTTCGTCAGTACCGATCCGGCGTATTCCGGCTCGCTTGCACCGATTGTTAAAACCTGGTTTGCGCAAGAAAACAGCCAGCCAAATATTGTGCAGGTGGCAACGAATATTCTGGTGACCATGAATCTGGTGGGGATGGGGTTGGGCGTCACTTTGATACCCGGTTATATGAATAATTTTAATACCGGGCAGGTTGTTTTTCGGCCAATTGCCGGAAATGTGCCTTCCATTGCTTTACTGATGGCGTGGAAGAAAGGGGGGATGAAACCGGCGTTACGTGATTTCATCGCCATTGTGCAGGAACGTTTGGCAAGCGTAACGGCATAATTACGCATTATTTTTGCAAGATACGTCGCAGGTCGCATCTTTTTGTCATTTCCTGATATGCATGACAATCGGCGGGAAGCGGACTCGAATATTCTTATTTTTCAACTTGCACCAACATTCGATTAACTCCAGACTAACGCCTCCTGACGGGAGGGACTCATGGTTTTGCAATCCACGCGCTGGTTGGCGCTCGGTTATTTCACATACTTTTTTAGCTACGGTATTTTTCTACCTTTCTGGAGCGTCTGGCTTAAGGGAATTGGCTTAACGCCAGAAACCATCGGCCTGTTGTTGGGGGCCGGGCTGGTTGCCCGTTTTCTCGGTAGTTTGATAATTGCGCCTCGCGTCAGCGATCCTTCTCGCCTGATTTCTGCGCTGCGTGTGCTGGCGTTGCTGACGCTGCTCTTTGCCATCGCCTTCTGGGCGGGTGCGCATGTGGCGTGGTTGATGGTGGTGATGGTTGGTTTTAACCTCTTTTTCTCACCGCTGGTACCGTTGACCGATGCACTGGCGAATACGTGGCAAAAGCAGTTCCCGCTTGATTATGGCAAAGTGCGACTTTGGGGCTCGGTGGCGTTTGTCATTGGCTCGGCGCTGACGGGCAAACTGGTCACTATGTTTGATTATCGGGTGATCCTCGCGCTGTTGACGTTGGGCGTGGCATCCATGCTGCTCGGCTTTCTTATCCGTCCGACGATTCAGCCACAAGGGGCAAGTCGTCAGCAGGAGAGCACCGGTTGGCCAGCGTGGTTGGCGCTGGTCCGCCAGAACTGGCGTTTTCTGGCCTGCGTTTGTTTATTGCAGGGGGCGCATGCGGCCTATTACGGTTTTAGCGCCATTTACTGGCAGGCAGCTGGCTACTCGGCCTCGGCGGTGGGCTATTTGTGGTCGCTGGGCGTGGTGGCGGAAGTCATTATCTTTGCGCTGAGTAATAAGCTTTTCCGCCGTTGTAGCGCCCGTGATATGTTGCTGATCTCGGCGGTATGCGGGGTAGTACGTTGGGGCATTATGGGGGCAACCACTGAGTTGCCGTGGTTGATTATGGTGCAAGTTCTGCATTGCGGCACCTTTACCGTGTGCCATCTGGCCGCTATGCGCTACATTGCCGCTCGTCAGGGAAGTGAGGTTATCCGCTTGCAGGCAGTTTATTCTGCCGTCGCGATGGGCGGCAGTATCGCCATCATGACCGTCTTCGCCGGTTTCCTGTATCAATATCTGGGGCATGGCGTGTTCTGGGTGATGGCATTGGTGGCGTTTCCGGCAATGTTTTTGCGCCCGAAAGTCGTTCCCTCATGCTGATTCAAGTATTTTGCGGATCTGTTCCTGTTGATGTGCCGTCAGGGTCAGATCCGTATAAATCAGCGGTGGTGAAAAAAGCGGTAGTGGCATGGTATAAGGCGCAATAATAAGCGCGGTGTTGCGCGGCGCGCCAATCTGCAAAAATGTCTTCACAGACATGTGTTTAATATTGAGCGGCAGTATCGTTAGTTCACGCAATTGCAGCTCAATATTCGCTTCTCGTTCGCTGTCATTGCCCGTCAGCAAAATAATCTGTTTTTCGTGAATTTCATTTGCTTGCATCAGCCATGCACCGAAAATCACTGCCACCAGACAACTTTCTTCATCGGAAAGACTGACGTTGTACTCATTTTCAAACCCGACCAGCGCTTCGCGGGTGGTGTGGACGAGCCGTGGATAAAGTCGACGGAACTCTTCCGGTAAAGTGTTATCAATGCCGATAGAAAACAAACAGCGGTTTAACGCCTGGGCGAGGTGAGTATAAAGCTGATAGCACAACCCCTGTTCATCATAGAAATGGACGTTACTCAACTGCCGAAAATGCTGTACCAGACGGTTAATTGACAGGCGCAACTGTTTGCCATGCTGATGGGTGTCTCGCAGTGGATCGGGAACCCGCAACAGGGAAAAAAGCAATGCCATAAATAGTGGCTCATCAGTGGGGACAGGTTGACGCGCCCGCCGTTGCCAGTGACGGCCAATTTCCTGTGCAACCTGAAATTCAATGCAAGATTCCAACCAGTGACGTTGCAGCGGGTTAAACAGGGGCGAGATTCCGGCATGGTGTTGCAATAAGCAATATTGCAGATACAAACACAGGAAATGAACATCACGCGCGTCAAAGCGTTTTTGCAGCCTTCGCGAGCAGAGATTAACTAACGCCAGTAGATTGGTGTCGTCATAAAAATTACGAGCAATCCCCCGACGCTTTAGCTCCCCCTTTAACGCGGGCGTAAAATGGCTGCTGATAAATGATGGACAAAGGCGAAAAGCGCGTCGTAGCCAATGAAATAAACATAAGCGTTGGTTAAGTATTGTACCTTCAATCCGGTAGCTCCCGTCATATCCAGTTGTAATGGTGAGTTGATGATAGCGCTGGATCTCCCGTCCTGTTTCGCTGATATCGCGACCCACCATTTCATCATCCACACCATTAATCTCGCTGAAAGTTGCCGTGGTGGCGCTCAACCCCGGCTGGAACAGCGTCAGCAATACCTGGCAACGGCGCTGGGGAGCTGAAAGTACAGATGGTGGGGCAAGTGTAGGTATCATCTGTAGATCTCCCATAAGCATAATTTATAAGAATAGCTAAAGTTTGCTTAGGGATACGGTGAATGGAATGCTATTAATCAGAAATGATGACAAACATCACAGAATTTTTATCGATATAAACACTTTTTGGCAGTTTAATGCCATCCCATAAGGTGATTTCTTGCTGTTTTATCTGGTTTCGACCATAAGGTTAATTCTGTGGATTCAATGCGCTAAGGATAAAGTCCACCATCTGCTCGCGATAAACATCTCCGTGACGATCGGAAAAGGCATCAAGATGTTCGCCATCGGGGATCAAAATCAGGCGTTTTGGCTCTTTCGCCAGGGCAAATAATTTCTCGCTATGCTGCCATGGAATAACATGATCAGCTTTGCCGTGAATCAGTAAAAGCGGGATCGGGCTGACGCTGGCGATGTAATTTTCGCCGCTGTAACTCTCATCAAGTAAGTAGCCGCTGCCGGGTATCATCTGGTTGGCGATGGTCGAATAAGAGGCAAATGTGGAGTCGAGGATCACCGCACGTATGCCTTCACGATCACCCTGACCAATAACATCCAGAATATTCGCCCCGCCAATACTCTGCCCGAACAGCACCAGCCGCTTGGGGTTTACATCGCTACGATGGCGTACCACATTAATGGCACTTTGCGTATCGTCCAGTAATCCGGCTTGTGATGGAGTGCCTTTAGATTTACCAAACCCGCGATAATCAAACATGAAAACATTGAAATTATGTTCTGGTAACCAACTGACCAGCGGCCAGTGGGCGGACATATTTCCGGCATTACCGTGAGCATGAATGATGGTTGCGATGGCGTTGTCAGCGGGGCCCGTCGAAGAAGGAATAAACCAGCCTTGCAGACGAGTACCGTCCATAGCCGTAAATTCGACGGATTCCGCCGACCAGGGGTCGGGACCGTAAATTTTATCGTCAGGATAATAGAAGAAGTTGATGGCAACGCGCGGCACTAAATAAACGCAGAAGGCAACAACAAAGAGAATAAACAGAATTTTGAGAACGCGTTTGTTCACTGGCAGCGCCATAACCTTTCCTTGCGACTTCTTTATCATCCATTAATCGGGGAAAGATGGTGGGAGAGTGACGAAAGAAAGTAAAGCGGTGAGGAAGTATTTCGGAATAGCGCCTGAAAGGCGAGGGCGGGTGAGTGATATCACCCGCCTGAGTCATTAACGCTTCAGAGCGTCGCTTAACTCGTCACGCATGTTCGCCAGCATGGCTTTAACAACGCGCGGATTACCAGCAACGATATTACCGGTCAGCATATAGTTATGACCACCGGTGAAGTCGCTGACGATGCCGCCCGCTTCACGAACCAGCAGCTCGCCTGCCGCGAAATCCCACGGGCGCAGACCGATTTCAAAGAAACCGTCAACACGGCCCGCAGCAACGTAAGCCAGATCCAGCGCCGCAGAACCGGTACGACGGAAGTCTGCACATTCGTTGAACAGTTTGCCGACGATGTTGATGTAGGTGGTGGCGTACTGTTTTGCTTTGAACGGGAAGCCGGTCGCCAGAATAGTACCGTCGAGATCGCGAGCGGTGCTGCCGCGCAGACGGTAGCCGTTCAGCTGTGCGCCCTGACCGCGAGTGGCGGTGAACAGTTCATTACGCATAGGATCGTAAACCACAGCAACTTCAGTGCGGCCTTTGATACGAACGGCGATAGATACCGCGAAGTGCGGCAGACGTTTGATAAAGTTGGTAGTGCCATCCAGTGGATCGATAACCCATTGAACATCCTGATCAGTACCTTCAAGTTCACCGCTTTCTTCGGTGATGATGGTGTGCTGTGGGTAAGATTTACGAATCGTGTCGATAATCACCGCTTCGGCAGCTTTATCTACGTTGGTCACGAAATCGTTACTGCCTTTCTGGCTCGCTTCTACAGCGTCCGGGGTTTCATAGTTTTTGGCAATTAAATTACCCGCCTTGCGCGCTGCGCGCACGGCGATGTTCAGCATCGGATGCATCGGTCTCTCTCACTGGATGTTAAAGAACGGGAAAACGGCGCAGAGTATAGCAGCGAGATCGGCATCTGTCTTCGTTTTATGTTAAGATGCGCGAATAATCTTTAGACGAAGAAAGACAATGCTGCAAAATATTCGAATTGTGCTGGTGGAGACGTCACACACCGGCAATATGGGTTCTGTTGCCCGTGCCATGAAAACAATGGGATTAACCAATCTGTGGCTGGTTAATCCACTGGTGAAACCCGACTCCCAGGCGATTGCCCTGGCGGCAGGCGCCAGCGATGTGATTGGTAATGCTCACATCGTCGATACGCTCGACGAAGCATTAGCCGGTTGTAGCCTGGTGGTTGGCACCAGTGCACGTTCGCGCACGTTGCCGTGGCCGATGCTCGACCCGCGCGAATGCGGTCTGAAAAGCGTCGCTGAAGCGGCAAATACCCCGGTGGCGCTGGTTTTTGGTCGCGAGCGCGTCGGCTTGACCAATGAAGAGTTGCAGAAGTGCCATTATCATGTCGCGATTGCCGCTAACCCGGAATACAGCTCGCTGAACCTGGCGATGGCGGTTCAGGTTATTGCCTATGAAGTGCGCATGGCCTGGCTGGCAACTCAGGAAAATGGCGAGCAGGTCGAGCATGAAGAGACGCCGTATCCGCTGGTCGATGATCTGGAGCGTTTTTATGGTCATCTCGAACAAACGCTGCTGGCAACCGGTTTTATCCGTGAAAACCATCCGGGGCAGGTGATGAATAAATTGCGCCGTCTGTTTACCCGTGCGCGCCCGGAAAGCCAGGAATTGAATATCCTGCGTGGGATTCTGGCTTCTATTGAACAGCAGAATAAAGGTAACAAGGCCGAATAACAGTGGTTGCCTGATGCGACGCTTAACGCGTCTTATCAGGCCTGGAAGTGCACGCAATCCCAGGTCGGATAAGGCGTTCACGCCGCATCCGACAACAGGTACAAATGGCACGATAAAAAATGGCACTGAAGGTTAAATACCTGACTAAATCAGTCAAGTAAATAGTTGACCAAATTACTCGGGAATGTCAGACTTGACCCTGCTATGCAATACCCCCACTTTTACAATAAAAACCCCGGGCAGGGGCGAGTTTGAGGTGAAGTAAGACATGAGACTGACATCTAAAGGGCGCTATGCCGTGACCGCAATGCTTGACGTTGCGCTCAACTCCGAAGCAGGCCCGGTACCGTTGGCTGATATTTCCGAACGACAGGGAATTTCCCTTTCTTATCTGGAACAACTGTTTTCCCGTCTGCGTAAAAATGGTCTGGTTTCCAGCGTACGTGGACCAGGCGGTGGTTATCTGTTAGGCAAAGACGCCAGCAGCATCGCCGTTGGCGAAGTGATTAGCGCCGTTGACGAATCCGTAGATGCCACCCGTTGTCAGGGTAAAGGCGGCTGTCAGGGCGGGGATAAATGCCTGACCCACGCGCTGTGGCGTGATTTGAGCGACCGTCTCACCGGTTTTCTCAACAACATTACTTTAGGCGAACTGGTTAATAACCAGGAAGTGCTGGATGTGTCTGGTCGTCAGCATACTCACGACGCGCCACGCAGCAATCGTAACGATGCAATTGATGTTAAGTTGCGCGCATAAAAGATAAAAAGTATTCAGAATCAGGCCGGGGCGTATCGCGCTCCGTAAACACGGTCGTACATCCAGCCGGTAGCCTGGTTCCTTGCATTGAGTGATGTACGGAGTTTATAGAGCAATGAAATTACCGATTTATCTCGACTACTCCGCAACCACGCCGGTGGACCCGCGTGTTGCCGAGAAAATGATGCAGTTTATGACGATGGACGGAACCTTTGGTAACCCGGCCTCCCGTTCTCACCGTTTCGGCTGGCAGGCTGAAGAAGCGGTAGATATCGCCCGTAATCAGATTGCCGATCTGGTCGGCGCTGACCCGCGTGAAATCGTCTTTACCTCTGGTGCAACCGAATCTGACAACCTGGCGATCAAAGGTGCAGCCAACTTTTATCAGAAAAAAGGCAAGCACATCATCACCAGCAAAACCGAACACAAAGCGGTACTGGATACCTGCCGTCAGCTGGAGCGCGAAGGTTTCGAAGTCACCTACCTGGCACCGCAGCGTAACGGTATTATCGACCTGAAAGAACTCGAAGCGGCGATGCGTGACGACACCATCCTCGTTTCTATCATGCACGTGAATAACGAAATCGGCGTGGTGCAGGATATCGCGGCTATCGGCGAAATGTGCCGTGCTCGTGGCATTATCTATCACGTTGATGCAACCCAGAGCGTGGGCAAACTGCCTATCGATCTGAGCCAGTTGAAAGTTGACCTGATGTCTTTCTCCGGTCACAAAATCTATGGCCCGAAAGGTATTGGTGCGCTGTATGTGCGTCGTAAACCGCGCGTACGCATCGAAGCGCAAATGCACGGCGGTGGTCACGAGCGCGGTATGCGTTCCGGCACTCTGCCTGTTCACCAGATCGTCGGTATGGGCGAAGCCTATCGCATCGCAAAAGAAGAGATGGCGACCGAGATGGAACGTCTGCGCGGCCTGCGTAACCGTCTGTGGAACGGCATCAAAGATATCGAAGAAGTTTACCTGAACGGTGACCTGGAACACGGTGCGCCGAACATTCTCAACGTCAGCTTCAACTACGTTGAAGGTGAGTCGCTGATTATGGCGCTGAAAGACCTCGCGGTTTCTTCCGGTTCCGCCTGTACGTCCGCAAGCCTCGAACCGTCCTACGTGCTGCGCGCGCTGGGGCTGAACGACGAGCTGGCACATAGCTCTATCCGTTTCTCTTTAGGTCGTTTTACTACTGAAGAAGAGATCGACTACACCATCGAGTTAGTTCGTAAATCCATCGGTCGTCTGCGTGACCTTTCTCCGCTGTGGGAAATGTACAAGCAGGGCGTGGATCTGAACAGCATCGAATGGGCTCATCATTAATCGGTATCGGAATCAGGAGAATTTATAATGGCTTACAGCGAAAAAGTTATCGACCATTACGAGAATCCGCGTAACGTGGGTTCCTTTGACAACAACGACGAGAACGTCGGCAGCGGCATGGTGGGTGCACCGGCCTGTGGCGACGTGATGAAGTTGCAGATTAAAGTCAACGATGAAGGTATCATTGAAGACGCGCGTTTTAAAACTTACGGCTGTGGTTCCGCTATCGCTTCCAGCTCCCTGGTCACCGAATGGGTGAAAGGGAAGTCTCTCGACGAAGCGCAGGCGATCAAAAACACCGATATTGCTGAAGAACTTGAACTGCCGCCGGTGAAAATTCACTGTTCTATTCTGGCAGAAGACGCGATCAAAGCCGCCATTGCGGACTATAAAAGCAAACGTGAAGCAAAATAAGAGTTGAGGTTTGGTTATGTCGATTACACTGAGCGACAGTGCAGCAGCGCGAGTAAATACCTTTCTGGCTAACCGTGGCAAAGGGTTTGGCCTGCGTCTGGGCGTGAGAACCTCCGGATGTTCAGGTATGGCTTATGTACTGGAATTTGTTGACGAACCGACGCCGGAAGACATCGTGTTTGAAGACAAAGGCGTGAAAGTCGTGGTCGATGGCAAAAGCCTGCAATTTCTGGACGGTACGCAGCTGGACTTCGTAAAAGAAGGCCTGAACGAAGGGTTTAAATTCACCAACCCGAACGTTAAAGATGAGTGTGGTTGCGGCGAAAGCTTCCACGTCTAATGCGCATACCGATAACCCCACCGTGGTCGCCTGCGCGTGGGGTTTGTTTTACCTGATTCGCCGTTATCGCGGCGGATCGCAGCCCTGAGAATGTTATGGATTACTTCACCCTCTTTGGCTTGCCTGCCCGTTATCAACTCGATACCCAGGCTCTGAGCCTGCGTTTTCAGGATCTACAACGTCAGTATCATCCTGATAAATTCGCCAGCGGAAGCCAGGCGGAACAACTCGCCGCCGTACAGCAATCTGCAACCATTAACCAGGCCTGGCAAACGCTGCGTCATCCGTTAATGCGCGCGGAATATTTGCTTTCTTTGCACGGTTTTGATCTCGCCAGCGAGCAGCATACTGTGCGAGACACCGCGTTCCTGATGGAACAGCTGGAGCTGCGCGAAGAACTGGACGAGATCGAACAGGCGAAAGATGAAGCGCGGCTGGAAAGCTTTATCAAACGTGTGAAAAAGATGTTTGATACCCGCCATCAGTTGATGGTTGAACAGTTAGACAACGAGACGTGGGACGCGGCGGCGGATACCGTGCGTAAGCTGCGTTTTCTCGATAAACTGCGAAGCAGTGCCGAACAACTCGAAGAAAAACTGCTCGATTTTTAATTTCTGGAAGCTAAACATGGCCTTATTACAAATTAGTGAACCTGGTTTGAGTGCTGCGCCGCATCAGCGTCGTCTGGCGGCCGGTATTGACCTGGGCACAACCAACTCGCTGGTGGCGACAGTGCGCAGCGGTCAGGCCGAAACGTTAGCCGACCATGAAGGCCGTCACCTGCTGCCGTCTGTTGTTCACTATCAACAGCAAGGGCATTCGGTGGGTTATGACGCGCGTACTAACGCAGCGCTTGACACCGCCAACACCATTAGTTCTGTTAAACGCCTGATGGGGCGCTCGCTGGCTGATATCCAGCAACGCTATCCGCATCTGCCTTATCAATTCCAGGCCAGCGAAAACGGCCTGCCGATGATTGAAACGGCGGCGGGGCTGCTGAACCCGGTGCGCGTTTCGGCGGACATCCTCAAAGCACTGGCGGCGCGGGCAACTGAAGCCCTGGCAGGCGAGCTGGATGGTGTAGTTATCACCGTTCCGGCGTACTTTGACGATGCCCAGCGTCAGGGCACCAAAGACGCGGCGCGTCTGGCGGGCCTTCACGTCCTGCGCTTACTTAACGAACCGACCGCTGCGGCAATCGCCTACGGGCTGGATTCCGGTCAGGAAGGCGTGATCGCCGTTTATGACCTCGGCGGCGGGACGTTTGATATTTCCATTCTGCGCTTAAGTCGCGGCGTGTTTGAAGTGTTGGCGACCGGCGGTGATTCCGCGCTCGGCGGCGATGATTTCGACCATCTGCTGGCGGATTACATTCGCGAGCAGGCGGGCATTCCTGATCGTAGCGATAATCGCGTTCAGCGTGAACTGCTGGATGCCGCCATTGCGGCCAAAATCGCGCTGAGCGATGCGGACTCCGTGACTGTGAATGTTGCGGGCTGGCAGGGCGAAATCAGCCGTGAACAATTCAATGAACTGATCGCGCCACTGGTAAAACGAACCTTACTGGCTTGTCGTCGTGCGCTGAAAGACGCTGGCGTAGAGGCTTCCGAAGTGCTGGAAGTGGTGATGGTTGGCGGTTCTACTCGCGTGCCGCTGGTGCGTGAACGGGTGGGCGAGTTTTTCGGTCGTCCGCCGCTGACCTCCATCGACCCGGATAAAGTCGTCGCCATTGGTGCAGCAATTCAGGCGGATATTCTGGTGGGTAACAAGCCGGACAGCGAAATGCTGCTGCTTGATGTGATCCCACTGTCGCTGGGCCTCGAAACCATGGGCGGCCTGGTGGAGAAAGTGATTCCGCGTAATACCACGATTCCGGTGGCCCGCGCCCAGGATTTCACCACCTTTAAAGATGGTCAGACGGCGATGTCTATCCATGTAATGCAGGGTGAGCGCGAACTGGTGCAGGACTGCCGCTCGCTGGCGCGTTTTGCGCTACGTGGTATCCCGGCGTTACCGGCTGGCGGCGCGCATATTCGCGTGACGTTCCAGGTCGATGCCGACGGTCTTTTGAGCGTGACGGCGATGGAGAAATCCACCGGCGTTGAGGCGTCTATTCAGGTGAAACCTTCTTATGGCCTGACCGACAGCGAAATCGCCTCGATGATCAAAGACTCAATGAGCTATGCCGAGCAGGACGTAAAAGCCCGTATGCTGGCAGAACAAAAAGTAGAAGCGGCGCGTGTGCTGGAAAGTCTGCACGGCGCGCTGGCTGCTGATGCCGCGCTGTTAAGCGCCGCAGAACGTCAGGTCATTGACGATGCTGCCGCTCACCTGAGTGAAGTGGCGCAGGGCGATGATGTTGACGCCATCGAACAAGCGATTAAAAACGTAGACAAACAAACCCAGGATTTCGCCGCTCGCCGCATGGACCAGTCGGTTCGTCGTGCGCTGAAAGGCCATTCCGTGGACGAGGTTTAATATGCCAAAGATTGTTATTTTGCCTCATCAGGATCTCTGTCCTGATGGCGCTGTTCTGGAAGCGAATAGCGGTGAAACCATTCTCGACGTTGCGCTGCGTAACGGTATCGAGATTGAACACGCCTGTGAAAAATCCTGTGCTTGCACCACCTGCCACTGCATCGTTCGTGAAGGTTTTGACTCGCTGCCGGAAAGCTCAGAGCAGGAAGACGACATGCTGGACAAAGCCTGGGGGCTGGAGCCGGAAAGCCGTTTAAGCTGCCAGGCGCGCGTCACCGACGAAGATTTAGTGGTCGAAATCCCGCGTTACACTATCAACCATGCGCGTGAGCATTAACAGAGGTTAGTATGGGACTTAAGTGGACCGATAGCCGCGAAATTGGCGAAGCACTGTACGATGCGTATCCCGATCTTGATCCGAAAACGGTTCGATTCACCGATATGCATCAGTGGATTTGCGATCTGGAAGATTTCGACGACGATCCGCAGGCATCCAACGAGAAAATCCTCGAAGCGATTTTGTTAGTCTGGCTGGACGAAGCCGAATGAATAAACGGGCTGCCTGGGGTAGCCCGTTTTGCTGTTAAACGAATAAGGATAACTAAAATGACAGAAGCGATGAAAATTACCCTCTCTACCCAGCCTGCCGACGCACGTTGGGGAGAAAAAGCGACTTACAGCATTAATAATGATGGCATTACCCTGCATTTGAATGGAGCGGACGATCTGGGGCTGATCCAGCGTGCGGCGCGCAAGATTGACGGTCTGGGCATCAAACATGTTCAGCTAAGCGGTGAAGGCTGGGATGCGGATCGCTGCTGGGCATTCTGGCAAGGTTACAAAGCCCCGAAAGGCACGCGTAAAGTGGAGTGGCCGGATCTGGACGATGCCCAGCGTCAGGAACTGGATAACCGCCTGATGATCATCGACTGGGTGCGTGACACCATCAACGCACCGGCAGAAGAATTGGGGCCATCGCAACTGGCACAGCGTGCTGTTGATCTGATCAGCAACGTCGCAGGCGATCGTGTGACTTATCGGATCACCAAAGGCGAAGATCTGCGTGAGCAAGGTTATATGGGGCTACACACCGTCGGACGCGGTTCAGAACGTTCTCCGGTATTGCTGGCACTGGATTACAACCCGACTGGCGATAAAGAAGCGCCGGTGTACGCGTGCCTGGTTGGTAAAGGCATCACCTTTGATTCCGGCGGTTACAGCATCAAACAGACCGCGTTTATGGACTCAATGAAGTCGGACATGGGCGGCGCAGCAACGGTTACCGGGGCGCTGGCATTTGCCATTACTCGTGGATTGAACAAGCGCGTGAAGCTGTTCCTCTGCTGTGCGGATAACCTGATCAGCGGCAATGCGTTCAAGCTGGGCGATATCATCACCTATCGCAACGGTAAAAAAGTTGAAGTGATGAACACTGATGCCGAAGGGCGTCTGGTGCTGGCCGATGGCCTGATTGATGCCAGTGCGCAGAAACCGGAACTGATCATTGATGCGGCGACCCTCACCGGGGCGGCGAAAACCGCGCTGGGTAATGATTATCACGCGCTGTTCAGTTTTGACGATGCGCTGGCCGATCGCTTGCTGGCGAGTGCCTCACAAGAGAACGAACCGTTCTGGCGTCTGCCGCTGGCGGAGTTCCACCGCAACCAGCTGCCGTCTAACTTTGCCGAACTGAACAACACGGGCAGTGCTGCTTATCCGGCAGGTGCAAGTACGGCGGCGGGCTTCCTGTCGCATTTTGTTGAGAACTATCAGCAAGGCTGGCTGCATATTGACTGCTCGGCGACTTACCGTAAAGCGCCGGTTGAACAGTGGTCTGCGGGGGCGACCGGGCTGGGTGTGCGCACGATTGCTAATCTGTTAACGGCGTAAACTAATATGCCGGATGCGGCGTAAACGCCTTATCCGGCCTACAAAGTATTGCAAATTCAATAAATTGCGAATCCCTTGTAGGCCTGATAAGCGTAGCGCATCAGGCACTTGTGCCCCGAACGTTGAATGAATTGTGGTTCTTATGTCCGAAACAAAAAACGAACTTGAAGACCTGCTGGAAAAAGCAGCAACCGAACCGGCGCACCGCCCGGCCTTTTTCCGTACTCTACTGGAATCCACCGTCTGGGTGCTTGGTACGGCGGCGCAGGGCGAGGCAGTGGTTGAAGATAGCGCGCTTGATTTACAGCACTGGGAAAAAGAAGACGGCACCAGCGTCATTCCTTTTTTTACCTCGTTAGAAGCGCTTCAACAGGCGGTTGAAGACGAACAGGCATTTGTCGTAATGCCCGTTCGCACATTGTTTGAGATGACCCTTGGTGAAACGCTCTTCCTTAATGCCAAACTGCCAACCGGTAAAGAGTTTATGCCGCGTGAAATCAGTTTGTTGATTGGTGAAGAAGGGAATCCGCTGAGCAGTCAGGAAGTACTGGAAGGCGGTGAATCGCTGATATTATCGGAAGTCGCAGAGCCACCAGCACAAATGATTGATTCACTCACCACCTTATTTAAAACCATTAAGCCAGTGAAGCGTGCTTTTATTTGTTCAATTAAAGAGAACGAAGAGGCACAGCCTAATTTACTTATTGGCATTGAAGCCGATGGTGATATCGAAGAAATTATTCAGGCGGCGGGAAGTGTAGCGACCGATACATTACCTGGCGATGAACCAATCGATATTTGTCAGGTGAAAAAAGGGGAAAAAGGAATTAGCCACTTTATTACCGAACATATTGCGCCATTCTATGAACGTCGCTGGGGTGGTTTTTTGCGTGACTTTAAACAGAATCGGATAATCTAAAATATGCCGCCCCAAAGGGCGGCATTCGGGCTTACCTGCTGTTCTGAAGGTTGTTAACCACCAGTAAATTGTTACCGGAGAGACTCCGGTTATTATTTACTTCGGAAAACAGCGCACCAGAAACAATAAGTACGATACAAAAGCACCGTATCTTCATTGTGCGGTCCATACGAAGACCGCATCACGACAGCACCACTGGCGATATTGCCGCGATAGCAAGCGCTGTGGGGTGCCTGTATTTACGGTCATGGAACATCCTTTCCTAAAGCCAGCGCCCGTTTGCGAGACGGCGAAAAGGGCCGTTAAGAATAATACTCGCATGTTTGAATAATTACTCTGTTTATTATCTTGACATGGCCAGGCATAAAAGAGAGTATTTCAACACTGTGGGGTGCCTGCGTTGCTCCGGCAACACAAGTCAACCGGCTGGAAAGGCCGCGAACCAGACCAGCAATAAAAAACCGCCAAAGTCGGCGGTTTTTTATTGCCTGTAAAAAGCTTATTTCATTGGCTCAACCGGTAAATCTGCCCGTGCGCCCCATTCACTCCACGCCCCGTCGTATAATTTCACATTTGGCACATCCAGCGTTGCGAGTGCCAACAAAACCACGGCTGCCGTTACACCAGAGCCGCAGCTGACAATAATTGGTTTGTCATAGCTGACGCCGCGACCAAAAAATATCGCATCCAGTTCATCGGTCGTTTTCAGTTCGCCTTCGCGCACCAGTTCTGTCCACGGAACATTCAGCGCGCCGGGAATATGTCCGCGACGTAAACCTGCGCGAGGTTCATCAACTTCCGCGTTAAAACGCGCAGCCGGGCGGGCATCGATAATTTGTGCCGTTTTTTCATGACTTGCCAATAACACATCGGTCACTTTCACCACGGCTTCCGGGGTAAACGCGACGTTAAACTCTCCTTCCGGCAGTTCCACTGCACCTTCTTCTAACAGCAGATCATCACGTTGCCAGCCCGCTAAGCCACCGCCAAGGATTGACACTTTCTCCACACCAAAAGTGCGCAGCATCCACCACGCGCGCGGCGCAGAAAATAGGTTTCCTTCATCATAGACAATCAGATGCTTGTCCTGATTAACGCCCAGTTCACGCATCGCGACGGCGAATGTTTCCGGGCGAGGCAGCATGTGCGGAAGGGGGGATGTATGATCAGAGAGAGCTTCGATATCGAAAAATACTGCACCGGGGATATGACCGTTCAGATACTCCTGGGCAACGTTTCGCTCTTCCTGCCCGGGCGGCGCCATACGAGCATCAATAATCTGAATTTCCGGGTCATCAATATGTTCGGCGAGCCAGTCGGCTCCTACAAACCATGTCGTGGACATAGGCATCTCCATTTTTGCCGGGGTTAAGTTAAATTGTCGGATGTTTGCCGAAAAGCGACAAGCAAAAGAGGCTGATTTGGCTGCCTGAGCCACATTTCTCACTAAAATTCGGATTTTGTAGATGTGATAGTGAATTACATAACGTCATTTCTCACGCATAATAATCATTCGACGTTGCTAACGGGCCATTGTGGCAGGGATGAGAGATGAAAAAGTTACGCTTAGCCGCCTGTATGTTGATGCTGGCGCTGGCAGGGTGCGACAACAACGATAACGCGCCAACTGCAGTGAAAAAAGATACGTCTTCTGAAGTTGCTAAAGAGTCATCTTCGACAAATGCGACTTCTGCGAAACTCTCCTCGCCGGCGCGACAAAAACTGGCACAACAGAGTGCGGGTAAGGCACTGACATTGCTGGATCTCTCTGAGGTACAGCTCGATGGCGCAGCCACGCTGGTACTGACTTTCTCTGTCCCCCTCGACCCGGATCAGGACTTCTCGCGTGTTATTCATGTCGTCGATAAAAAGAGCGGCAAAGTGGATGGCGCCTGGGAGTTGTCAGATAATCTCAAAGAACTGCGTTTACGCCACCTCGAACCGAAACGTGATTTGATCGTCACTATTGGCAAGGAAGTTAAGGCACTCAATAACGCAACCTTCAGTAAAGATTACGAAAAAACCATCACCACCCGCGATATCCAACCCAGCGTCGGCTTTGCCAGCCGTGGTTCGCTGCTGCCCGGAAAAGTCGTGGAAGGACTGCCAGTAATGGCGCTCAACGTTAACAATGTCGATGTTAACTTCTTCCGTGTTAAGCCGGAATCGCTGCCAGCTTTCATTAGCCAATGGGAATACCGCAATTCGCTGGCGAACTGGCAATCGGACAAACTGTTGGAGATGGCGGACCTGGTCTATACCGGGCGGTTTGATCTCAATCCTGCGCGTAACACTCGCGAAAAATTATTGCTGCCGCTGGGCGATATCAAGCCGCTTCAGCAGGCGGGTGTGTATCTGGCTGTAATGAATCAGGCCGGACATTACGATTACAGTAATCCAGCCACGCTATTTACGTTAAGTGATATCGGCGTATCGGCCCACCGTTATCACAATCGTCTGGATATCTTTACTCAAAGCCTGGAAAACGGCGCGGCCCAGCAAGGAATTGAAGTCTCGCTATTAAATGAGAAAGGGCAGACTCTGACTCAGGCGACCAGTGATTCACAAGGCCATGTGCAGTTGGAAAATGATAAAAACGCGGCGCTACTGCTGGCGCGTAAAGACGGTCAAACAACGCTGCTCGATTTAAAACTACCGGCACTGGACTTAGCGGAATTTAACATTGCTGGCGCGCCAGGCTACAGCAAACAGTTCTTTATGTTTGGACCGCGCGATCTTTATCGCCCTGGCGAAACGGTCATCCTCAACGGCTTACTGCGTGATGCAGACGGTAAAGCTCTGCCGGATCAACCCATCAAACTGGACGTGATTAAACCTGACGGGCAGGTACTGCGTAGTGTTGTTAGCCAGCCGGAAAATGGCCTCTACCACTTTACCTGGCCGCTGGATAGCACTGCGGCAACCGGAATGTGGCATATCCGAGCCAACACTGGGGATAACCAGTATCGGATGTGGGATTTCCACGTCGAAGATTTTATGCCGGAGCGCATGGCGTTGAATCTGACCGGAGAGAAAACGCCATTAACGCCAAAAGACGAAGTGAAATTCTCCGTGGTGGGGTACTACCTGTACGGTGCGCCCGCTAATGGCAATACCTTGCAGGGACAGCTTTTCTTGCGGCCGCTGCGTGAAGCGGTTTCTGCATTGCCTGGTTTCGAATTTGGCGATATTGCTGCCGAAAACCTTTCCCGCACGCTGGATGAAGTTCAGTTGACGCTGGATGATAAAGGGCGTGGCGAAGTTTCCACTGAAAGCCAGTGGAAGGAAGTACATTCCCCATTACAGGTTATTTTCCAGGGGAGTTTGCTGGAATCTGGCGGTCGCCCCGTGACGCGCCGCGCTGAGCAGGCTATCTGGCCTGCCGATGTGCTGCCAGGGATCCGTCCGCAGTTCTCTTCAAAATCAGTTTACGATTATCGTACTGACAGCATGGTAAAACAGCCCATTGTTGATGAAGACAGTAACGCTGTTTTTGATATCGTTTATAGCGATGCGCAGGGCGTGAAAAAAGCAGTGTCGGGCTTGCAGGTGCGACTGATTCGCGAACGTCGCGATTACTACTGGAACTGGTCGGAAGATGAAGGCTGGAAGTCACAGTTCGATCAAAAAGATCTGATCGAAAATGAGCAAACGCTGGATCTGAAAGCGGACGAAACCGGCAAGGTCAGTTTTCCGGTAGAGTGGGGCGCTTATCGTCTGGAAGTCAAAGCGCCGAATGAAGCGGTCAGTAGCGTGCGTTTTTGGGCCGGATATAGCTGGCAGGACAATAGCGACGGTAGCGGCGCAGTGCGTCCGGACCGTGTCACGCTGAAACTGGATAAAGCCAGTTATCGCCCAGGCGACACCATTAAGTTGCATATCGCCGCGCCAACGGCGGGTAAAGGTTATGCGATGGTCGAGTCCAGTGAAGGGCCGCTGTGGTGGCAAGAGATTGATGTTCCGGCTCAAGGGCTGGATCTGACGATTCCGGTCGATAAAACCTGGAATCGCCATGATCTGTATTTAAGTACGCTGGTGGTGCGTCCTGGCGATAAATCTCGCTCCGCGACGCCAAAACGCGCGGTTGGTGTGTTGCATTTGCCGCTTGGTGATGAAAACCGTCGCCTCGATCTCGCGCTGGAAACACCAGCAAAAATGCGTCCCAATCAACCATTAACCGTGAAAATTAAAGCCAGCACTAAAAATGGCGAGAAGCCAAAACAGGTGAATGTGCTGGTGTCTGCCGTTGATAGTGGTGTGCTGAATATTACTGACTACGTCACGCCAGATCCGTGGCAGGCGTTCTTTGGTCAGAAACGCTATGGCGCAGACATTTACGATATTTACGGTCAGGTTATTGAAGGTCAGGGGCGTCTGGCTGCACTGCGTTTTGGTGGCGATGGTGATGAACTGAAACGCGGTGGCAAACCGCCAGTAAATCACGTCAATATTGTCGCGCAACAGGCGCTGCCGGTAACGCTCAACGAACAGGGCGAAGGCACGGTTACATTGCCGATTGGCGATTTTAACGGTGAATTGCGCGTCATGGCGCAAGCATGGACGGCAGATGATTTCGGCAGCAACGAAAGCAAAGTGGTTGTTGCCGCACCCGTGATAGCGGAACTGAACATGCCGCGCTTTATGGCTAGCGGCGACACCTCACGTCTGACGCTGGACATCACTAATCTTACCGACAAACCGCAAAAACTTAACGTTGCTCTGACCGCCAGTGGCTTGCTTGAACTGGTGAGTAATTCCCCCGCACCAGTTGAATTAGCGCCAGGTGTGCGAACCACGCTGTTTATCCCGGTGCGTGCTCTGACGGGGTTTGGCGATGGTGAAATTCAGGCCACCATTAGCGGGTTAGCGTTACCAGGTGAAACCGTTGCCGATCAGCATAAGCAGTGGAAAATCGGCGTCCGTCCGGCATTCCCGGCACAAACGGTTAATTACGGTACGGCGTTGCAGCCTGGTGAGACATGGGCGCTCCCGGCTGATGGGTTGCAAAACTTCTCTCCTGTTACGCTGGAAGGGCAGTTGTTGTTGAGCGGCAAACCACCGCTGAACATCGCACGTTATATCAAAGAGTTAAAAGCGTATCCGTACGGCTGTCTGGAGCAAACCACCAGCGGCCTGTTCCCGTCACTTTATACCAACGCTGCCCAGCTACAGGCGTTGGGGATAAAAGGCGACAGCGATGATAAACGCCGTGCGGCAGTCGATATTGGCATTTCGCGTTTGCTGCAAATGCAACGGGATAACGGCGGCTTTGCCCTGTGGGATAAAAACGGTGACGAAGAGTACTGGCTGACCGCCTACGTGATGGATTTCCTTGTCCGCGCAGGTGAACAGGGTTACAGCGTGCCGACAGAAGCCATTAATCGTGGAAACGAGCGTCTGCTGCGCTATTTACAAGATCCGGGCATGATGTCGATTCCGTACGCTGATAATCTTAAAGCCAGTAAGTTTGCCGTTCAGTCTTACGCTGCACTGGTGCTGGCACGGCAGCAAAAAGCACCGCTGGGTGCGCTACGCGAAATCTGGGAACGTCGTGCAGATGCGGCTTCTGGCTTACCGCTGCTGCAACTTGGCGTTGCGCTGAAAACCATGGGTGATGCGACGCGTGGTGAAGAAGCGATTGCGCTGGCGCTGAAAACGCCGCGTAACGATGAACGGAAATGGCTGGGTGATTACGGTAGCCCACTGCGCGACAACGCGTTAATGCTCTCCTTGCTGGAAGAAAATAAACTGCTACCCGATGAGCAGAACACTTTGCTGAACACGCTTTCGCAGCAGGCGTTCGGTGAACGCTGGCTCTCGACGCAGGAAAGTAACGCGTTGTTCCTGGCTGCCCGTACGATTCAGGATTTACCGGGTAAATGGCAGGCGCAAACCTCTTTCTCAACTGAGCCGCTGACAGGCGAGAAAGCGCAAAACAGCAATCTGAATAGCGATCAACTTGCCACCTTGCAGGTGACCAACCGTGGTGACCAGCCGTTATGGCTGCGTGTGGATGCCAGCGGTTATCCGCAATCCGCACCACAACCAGCGAGAAATGTGCTGCAAATTGAGCGTCATATTCTTGGTACTGACGGTAAGAGTAAGTCTCTGGACTCGTTGCGTAGCGGCGATCTGGTGCTGGTCTGGTTGCAGGTAAAAGCCAGTGACAGCGTGCCGGATGCTTTGGTCGTTGATTTACTGCCAGCGGGCCTGGAACTGGAAAACCAGAACCTGGCTAACGGCAGCGCCAGCCTGGAGCAAAGTGGCAGCGAAGTGCAAAACCTACTCAATCAAATGCAACAAGCGAACATTAAGCATATTGAGTTTCGGGACGATCGCTTTGTGGCGGCGGTTGCTGTTGATGAATATCAGCCGGTAACGCTGGTGTATCTGGCGCGGGCGGTAACGCCGGGAACGTATCAGGTTCCGCAACCGATGGTGGAATCAATGTATGTTCCCCAATGGCGGGCGACTGGCGCTACTGAAGATTTGTTGATTATCAGACCGTAAATGCCTCGTCTGTTAACCAAACGTGGCTGCTGGATAACGCTGGCAGTCATGCCCTTTATTATCATTCTGGCGGCGTGGGGGGCAGATAAACTATGGCCTCTGCCGCTACATGAAGTTAACCCCGCACGCGTCGTCGTGGCGCAGGATGGGACGCCGCTCTGGCGCTTTGCCGATGCTGATGGCATCTGGCGTTATCCGGTAACCATCGAAGATGTTTCTCCGCGTTATCTCGAAGCACTGATCAATTACGAAGATCGCTGGTTCTGGAAGCATCCAGGCGTGAACCCATTCTCGGTGGCTCGTGCTGCCTGGCAGGATCTTACTTCTGGTCGGGTTATCTCCGGCGGCAGTACGCTCACTATGCAGGTAGCTCGCCTGCTTGATCCACATTCGAAAACCTTTGGCGGTAAAATTCGCCAGCTCTGGCGCGCATTTCAACTGGAATGGTACCTGTCTAAACGTGAAATTCTGACCTTGTATCTTAACCGCGCCCCGTTTGGCGGTACGTTACAGGGGATCGGTGCGGCAAGCTG
This sequence comes from Escherichia sp. E10V10, assembly GCF_004211985.1. Taxonomy (NCBI): domain Bacteria; kingdom Pseudomonadati; phylum Pseudomonadota; class Gammaproteobacteria; order Enterobacterales; family Enterobacteriaceae; genus Escherichia; species Escherichia sp. E10V10. Next base: position 78,865 of record NZ_RHJO01000018.1, read on the forward strand.
GGCTTATCTCGGGAAATCGCCTGCAAATTTGAGCTATTCCGAGGCAGCAATGTTGGCGGTGTTACCGCAAGCGCCCAGCCGACTGCGCCCGGATCGCTGGCCGGAACGTGCCGAGGCCGCACGTAATAAAGTGCTCAAACGGATGGCTGCGCAAGGTGTGTGGTCCCGTGAGCAGGTAAAAGAATCTAGTGAAGAGCCTATCTGGCTGGCCCCCCGACAAATGCCGCAATTGGCACCGCTGTTTTCGCGCATGATGCTCGGTAAAAGTAAAAGCGACAAAATCGTTACTACGCTGGATGCAGGTCTTCAACGACGTCTGGAAGAACTGGCGCAAAACTGGAAAGGACGATTGCCGGCGCGCAGCTCACTGGCAATGATCGTGGTTGATCATACCGATATGCGTGTTCGCGGCTGGGTAGGATCGGTCGATCTCAACGATGATTCACGCTTTGGTCATGTTGATATGGTTAATGCGATCCGATCGCCAGGATCGGTGCTCAAACCATTTGTTTATGGTCTGGCTCTGGATGAAGGTTTGATCCACCCGGCATCGCTGTTGCAAGACGTCCCCCGACGCACCGGTGATTATCGACCTGGTAACTTTGACAGCGGTTTTCATGGCCCGATCAGCATGAGCGAGGCGCTGGTGCGCTCGCTGAACTTACCTGCTGTGCAGGTGCTGGAAGCCTATGGCCCGAAACGGTTTGCGGCAAAATTACGCAATGTTGGATTGCCGTTGTATCTGCCCAACGGTGCTGCGCCCAATCTTTCGCTCATTCTTGGCGGCGCTGGTGCAAAACTGGAAGATATGGCCGCAACGTATACCGCGTTTGCTCGCCACGGTAAGGCGGGTAAGTTGCGCTTACAGCCGGGCGACCCATTACTTGAGCGACCGTTAATGTCGCCGGGGGCCGCGTGGATTATCCGCCGTATTATGGCAGATGAAGCGCAGCCGCTTCCGGATGGTGCCTTGCCACGCGTCGTACCACTGGCGTGGAAAACAGGAACCAGTTATGGCTATCGCGATGCATGGGCAATAGGGATAAACGCTCGCTATGTGATCGGTATCTGGACCGGCAGGCCGGACGGAACGCCCGTTGTCGGTCAGTTTGGTTTTGCCAGCGCCGTACCGCTGTTGAATCAGGTCAATAATATCTTACTGTCGCGCAATGTGAATCTGCCGGAAGACCCGCGTCCTGACTCCGTAAGCCGTGGCGTTATCTGCTGGCCTGGCGGACAGTCTTTGCCGGAAGGTGACGGTAACTGTCGCCGCCGCCTGGCAACCTGGCTGCTGGACGGGAGCCAGCCGCCAACGCTATTACTACCGGAGCAGGAAGGCATTAATGGCATTCGTTTCCCCATCTGGCTGGATGAAAACGGCAAACGTGTTGCCGCTGATTGCCCTCAGGCGCGACAAGAAATGATAAATGTCTGGCCGCTACCGCTGGAACCCTGGCTGCCCGCATCGGAGCGCCGCGCCGCACGCCTGCCATCGGCATCAACAAGTTGCCCGCCGTACGGTCACGATGCCCAGCTCCCGCTGCAGCTGACAGGCGTTCGCGATGGCGCGATTATTAAACGTTTACCTGGCACTGCTGATGCTTCTTTGCCTGTGCAAACCACGGGTGGCGCAGGTGGACGATGGTGGTTTCTTAATGGTGCGCCGTTAACTGAACGTGGGCGTAACATTACGTTGCGTTTGAGTGAAAAAGGTGATTATCAGTTACTGGTGATGGATGAAATGGGACAGGTCGCGACGGTGAGATTTGCCATGCAGTAGTCTGTTTTGTCAGGTTTTGTTGCTTAAACTCGGTTTATTTTAAAAAAATGTTACCTTCATCAATAGTCAACGGCCCTGTAGCTCATTATAATCCGCGCCATCTCGTACGCTGGTACAGACAACAACAGAATAATTTACAGAGGTAAAAATGGCTATTGAACGTACTTTTTCCATCATCAAACCAAATGCGGTAGCAAAAAACGTTATTGGTAATATCTTTGCGCGCTTTGAAGCTGCTGGATTTAAAATTGTCGGCACCAAAATGCTGCACCTGACCGTTGAACAGGCTCGTGGCTTTTATGCTGAACACGATGGAAAACCGTTCTTTGATGGTCTGGTTGAGTTCATGACCTCTGGCCCGATCGTGGTTTCCGTACTGGAAGGTGAAAACGCCGTTCAGCGTCACCGCGATCTGCTGGGCGCGACCAATCCGGCAAACGCACTGGCCGGTACTCTGCGCGCTGATTACGCTGACAGCCTGACCGAAAACGGTACCCACGGTTCTGATTCCGTCGAATCTGCCGCTCGCGAAATCGCCTTCTTCTTCGGTGAAGGCGAAGTGTGTCCGCGCACACGTTAATATTTTCGTAAATGCCGCGTGCAAACGTGGCATCCATGCGCCAGAATTTGTACAATGCAGCGCCCCCGGACGAGCAGTAGCTCACCGGGGCGTTTCTTTTTTCAACCCTCCAGGGGCCATAACGTGTAATAACGAGGCCGGAATAGCATATGTCTGAACAATTAGTCACACCTGAAAACGTCACCACGAAAGATGGAAAAATCAACCTGCTGGATCTCAACCGTCAGCAGATGCGGGAGTTTTTTAAAGATTTAGGTGAAAAACCCTTCCGCGCCGATCAGGTGATGAAGTGGATGTATCACTATTGCTGCGACAACTTTGATGAGATGACCGACATCAACAAAGTGTTGCGCAGCAAACTGAAAGAGGTGGCGGAGATCCGCGCACCGGAAGTGGTTGAAGAACAGCGTTCATCTGACGGCACCATTAAATGGGCAATTGCCGTGGGCGATCAGCGCGTTGAAACGGTGTACATTCCGGAAGACGACCGCGCCACACTTTGCGTCTCCTCGCAGGTTGGCTGTGCGCTGGAGTGTAAATTCTGTTCCACTGCCCAGCAAGGTTTCAACCGTAACCTGCGGGTGTCGGAAATTATCGGCCAGGTGTGGCGCGCGGCGAAAATCGTCGGCGCAGCAAAAGTCACCGGTCAGCGCCCGATCACTAACGTAGTGATGATGGGCATGGGCGAACCGCTGCTCAACCTGAACAATGTCGTTCCGGCGATGGAAATCATGCTTGACGATTTTGGCTTTGGCTTGTCTAAACGTCGCGTGACGCTCTCTACATCGGGTGTTGTTCCGGCACTGGATAAACTGGGCGATATGATTGACGTTGCGCTGGCAATCTCTCTGCATGCGCCGAACGACGAAATTCGTGACGAAATTGTACCGATCAACAAAAAGTACAATATCGAAACTTTCCTCGCTGCGGTGCGCCGTTATCTGGAAAAGTCCAATGCCAATCAGGGCCGCGTCACCATTGAATACGTGATGCTTGACCATGTTAACGACGGTACTGAGCACGCGCATCAACTGGCGGAGTTGCTGAAAGATACGCCGTGTAAGATCAACCTGATTCCGTGGAACCCGTTCCCGGGCGCGCCGTATGGCCGCAGTTCGAACAGTCGTATCGATCGCTTCTCAAAAGTGTTGATGAGCTATGGGTTCACAACCATCGTGCGTAAAACGCGTGGGGATGATATCGATGCAGCCTGCGGGCAATTAGCGGGCGAGGTTATCGACCGTACTAAACGTACCCTGCGCAAACGGATGCAGGGAGAAGCCATCGACGTGAAAACGGTTTGATGTCTCTTGCGCCACGGTTACTTTTTGTACCGTGGCGTAATCTTTTATGAATATAGCATTAAGTTGCAATTGTCTGATCAATATTAACGGTGCGTTTTTGCTGACTTTAAGGCAGTATGTAACGATGCAACAGTGAGTTAGCTTTGATTCATGTGGGCTTTGTCATGAGCACACAGACAGTCTTATACTGTATGATAAAGGTTAACTTAATGGATGTCTCGCGGTGTGGGTGAGTATGATGACTCACCGGCATCTCAATTCTCATTTAAACGTACCTGCAGCGAATGAATACTGAAGCCACGCACGACCAAAATGAAGCACTTACTACCGGCGCTCGCTTGCGTAATGCCCGCGAACAACTTGGACTTAGCCAGCAAGCCGTTGCCGAACGACTTTGTCTGAAGGTTTCCACGGTACGCGATATTGAAGAGGATAAGGCGCCAGCCGACCTTGCATCAACATTCCTGCGCGGGTATATCCGGTCTTATGCACGACTGGTGCATATTCCGGAAGAAGAACTGCTGCCGGGGCTGGAAAAACAGGCTCCGTTACGGGCCGCAAAAGTTGCGCCCATGCAGAGTTTCTCTCTCGGCAAGCGACGTAAAAAACGCGATGGCTGGCTGATGACCTTCACCTGGCTGGTGTTATTCGTGGTGATTGGACTGAGCGGTGCCTGGTGGTGGCAAGATCACAAAGCCCAGCAGGAAGAGATCACGACTATGGCCGATCAGACCACAGCGGAACTGAACGGTAATAGCGACCAGGCGCAGAGCGTGCCGTTAGATACCTCCTCAAATGCTAGTCAGAGTGACTCCACCACGACGTCAGCACCTGCGGATACTACCGCTGCAAACACGCAAACGTCAGACGTGACCACCCCAGCACCTGCCGTTGAACCACAGCAGAACGCAGTTGTTCCGCCTTCGCAGGCGAATGTGGATACCGCTGCTACGACCGCGCCAACTGCAACGACGCCAGATGCTGCTGCACCATTGCCAACCGATCAGGCTGGTGTAACAACACCAGCGGCTGACCCGAATGCGCTGGTCATGAACTTTACTGCCGATTGCTGGCTGGAAGTCACCGATTCTACCGGCAAAAAACTGTTCAGCGGGATGCAGCGTAAAGGCGGTAACTTGAATTTAGCCGGTCAGGCGCCGTACAAACTGAAAATTGGTGCGCCAGCCGCAGTACAGATCCAGTATCAAGGGAAACCTGTCGATCTGAGTCGTTTTATCAGAACTAACCAGGTTGCGCGTCTGACCCTAAATGCCGAACAATCACCGGCGCAGTAACAGACGGGTAACGCGGGAGATTTTGCATGCATAACCAGGCTCCAATTCAACGTAGAAAATCAACACGTATTTACGTTGGGAATGTGCCGATTGGCGATGGTGCTCCCATCGCCGTACAGTCCATGACCAATACGCGTACGACAGACGTCGAAGCAACGGTCAATCAAATCAAGGCGTTGGAACGTGTTGGCGCTGATATCGTCCGTGTATCCGTACCGACGATGGACGCGGCAGAAGCGTTCAAACTCATCAAACAGCAGGTTAACGTGCCGCTGGTGGCTGACATCCACTTCGACTATCGCATTGCGCTTAAAGTAGCGGAATACGGCGTCGATTGTCTGCGTATTAACCCTGGCAATATCGGTAATGAAGAGCGTATTCGCATGGTGGTTGACTGTGCGCGCGATAAAAACATTCCGATCCGTATTGGCGTTAACGCGGGATCGCTGGAAAAAGATCTGCAAGAAAAGTATGGCGAACCGACGCCGCAGGCGTTGCTTGAGTCCGCCATGCGCCATGTTGATCATCTTGATCGTCTGAACTTCGATCAGTTTAAAGTCAGTGTCAAAGCGTCAGACGTTTTCCTGGCAGTAGAATCATATCGTCTGCTGGCAAAACAGATCGATCAGCCGCTGCATCTTGGGATCACCGAAGCCGGTGGCGCACGCAGTGGGGCGGTGAAATCTGCCATCGGTTTAGGTCTGTTGCTGTCTGAAGGTATTGGTGACACGCTGCGCGTTTCGCTGGCTGCCGATCCGGTTGAAGAGATCAAAGTCGGTTTCGATATCCTGAAATCGCTGCGAATCCGTTCGCGCGGGATCAACTTCATCGCCTGCCCGACCTGTTCTCGTCAGGAGTTTGACGTCATTGGTACGGTTAACGCACTTGAGCAGCGTCTGGAAGATATCATTACCCCGATGGACGTTTCGATCATTGGTTGCGTGGTGAATGGCCCTGGTGAGGCACTGGTTTCTACACTCGGCGTCACGGGCGGTAACAAGAAAAGCGGCCTTTACGAAGATGGCGTGCGCAAAGACCGTCTGGACAACAATGACATGATCGATCAGCTGGAAGCGCGCATTCGTGCGAAAGCCAGTCAGCTGGACGAAGCGCGTCGAATTGACGTTCAGCAGGTTGAAAAATAATAACGTGATGGGAAGCGCCTCGCTTCCCGTGTATGATTGAACCCGCATAGCTCCCGAAACATTGACGGAAGCGTTGAGGGTTCATTTTTATATTCAGAAAGAGAATAAACGTGGCAAAAAACATTCAAGCCATTCGCGGCATGAACGATTACCTGCCTGGCGAAACGGCCATTTGGCAGCGCATTGAAGGCACACTGAAAAACGTGCTCGGCAGCTACGGTTACAGTGAAATCCGCTTGCCGATTGTAGAGCAGACCCCGCTATTCAAACGTGCGATTGGTGAAGTCACCGACGTGGTTGAAAAAGAGATGTACACCTTTGAGGATCGCAATGGCGACAGCCTGACTTTGCGCCCTGAAGGGACGGCGGGCTGTGTACGCGCCGGCATCGAGCATGGTCTTCTGTACAATCAGGAACAGCGTCTGTGGTATATCGGGCCGATGTTCCGCCATGAGCGTCCGCAAAAAGGCCGTTATCGTCAATTCCATCAGCTAGGTTGTGAAGTCTTCGGTCTGCAGGGTCCGGATATTGACGCCGAATTGATCATGCTCACCGCCCGCTGGTGGCGTGCGCTGGGTATCTCTGAACACGTTACCCTCGAGTTGAACTCAATCGGTTCACTGGAAGCGCGAGCGAATTATCGCGATGCGCTGGTGGCATTCCTCGAACAGCATAAAGAAAAGCTGGACGAAGACTGCAAACGCCGCATGTACACCAACCCGCTGCGCGTGCTGGATTCCAAAAATCCGGAAGTGCAGGCGTTACTCAATGACGCTCCGGCGTTAGGCGATTATCTTGACGAGGAGTCTCGCGAGCATTTTGCTGGTCTGTGCAAACTGCTGGAGAGCGCAGGTATTGCCTACACCGTCAACCAGCGTTTGGTGCGTGGTCTGGATTACTACAATCGTACCGTTTTCGAATGGGTGACTAACAGCCTCGGTTCCCAGGGAACCGTGTGCGCAGGCGGTCGTTATGACGGTCTGGTGGAACAGCTGGGTGGCCGTGCAACACCGGCAGTAGGTTTTGCGATGGGCCTCGAACGTCTTGTGTTGTTAGTTCAGGCAGTTAATCCGGAATTTAAAGCCGATCCCGTTGTCGATATATACCTGGTGGCTTCAGGCACCGATACACAATCTGCGGCGCTGGCATTAGCTGAGCGTCTGCGTGATGAATTACCGGGTGTGAAATTGATGACCAACCACGGCGGCGGCAACTTTAAGAAACAGTTTGCCCGTGCTGATAAATGGGGCGCACGCGTTGCTGTGGTGCTGGGTGAGTCCGAAGTGGCCAACGGCACGGCAGTAGTGAAGGATTTGCGCTCTGGTGAGCAAACGGCAGTTGCGCAGGATAGCGTAGCCGCGCATTTGCGCACGTTACTGGGTTAAGGAAGGAGAAGGACAGCGTGGAAATTTACGAGAACGAAAACGACCAGGTTGAAGCGGTTAAACGCTTTTTTGCTGAAAATGGCAAAGCACTGGCTGTTGGGGTGATTTTGGGCGTTGGCGCACTGATTGGCTGGCGCTACTGGAACAGCCATCAGGTTGATTCCGCACGCTCCACTTCTCTTGCCTATCACAATGCGGTTACCGCAGTTAGCGAAGGCAAACCAGACAGCATTCCGGCGGCGGAAAAATTCGCTGCTGAAAATAAAAATACTTATGGCGCGCTGGCTTCTTTGGAACTTGCGCAGCAATTTGTTGACAAAAATGAACTAGAGAAAGCTGCCGCCCAATTGCAACAGGGGTTGGCGGACACGAGCGATGAAAATCTCAAAGCCGTGATAAATCTGCGTCTTGCCCGAGTTCAGGTGCAGCTCAAGCAGGCTGATGCCGCGCTGAAAACCCTTGAAACCATTAAAGGTGAAGGGTGGGCTGCTATTGTTGCCGACCTGCGTGGTGAAGCATTGCTGAGCAAAGGTGATAAGCAAGGTGCGCGTAGTGCATGGGAAGCAGGCGTGAAAAGCGATGCTACCCCGGCACTGAGCGAAATGATGCAGATGAAAATTAATAATTTGTCCATCTGAGAGGGACCCGATGCAATTGCGTAAATTACTGCTGCCAGGACTGCTTTCCGTTACTCTTTTAAGCGGCTGTTCGCTGTTTAACAGCGAAGAAGATGTGGTAAAGATGTCCCCATTGCCGACCGTTGAAAACCAGTTTACGCCGACCACGGCGTGGAGCACCTCTGTTGGTAGCGGCATTGGCAACTTCTATTCTAATCTTCATCCGGCACTGGCGGACAACGTTGTCTATGCAGCGGATCGCGCTGGTTTAGTAAAAGCGATGAATGCGGATGACGGCAAAGAAATCTGGTCTGTCAGTCTGGCCGAGAAAGATGGCTGGTTGTCTAAAGAGCCGGCATTGCTTTCTGGCGGCGTGACCGTAGCAGGTGGTCATGTTTACATTGGCAGCGAAAAGGCGCAGGTTTACGCGCTGAATACCAGTGATGGTACTGTAGCATGGCAAACTAAAGTCGCGGGTGAAGCACTTTCTCGCCCGGTGGTTAGCGATGGTCTGGTACTTATCCACACCAGTAATGGTCAGTTGCAAGCGCTGAACGAAGCAGACGGTGCTGTTAAATGGACAGTTAACCTTGATATGCCTTCGCTCTCTTTGCGTGGCGAATCTGCGCCAGCCACAGCGTTTGGCGCAGCAGTCGTTGGTGGTGATAATGGCCGCGTCAGTGCAGTACTGATGCAACAGGGCCAGATGATTTGGCAACAGCGCATCTCCCAGGCGACCGGCTCTACTGAAATCGACCGTCTGAGCGATGTTGACACAACTCCAGTAATCATTAACGGCGTTGTTTTTGCACTGGCCTATAATGGTAACCTGACGGCGCTTGATCTGCGCAGCGGTCAGATTATGTGGAAACGCGAACTGGGTTCGGTGAATGATTTCATCGTCGACGGTAACCGCATCTATCTGGTCGATCAAAATGACCGGGTGATGGCGTTGACCATTGATGGCGGCGTTACGCTGTGGACGCAAAGCGAGCTGTTGCATCGCCTGCTGACTTCTCCGGTGCTGTATAATGGCAACCTGGTGGTGGGTGACAGTGAAGGCTATCTGCACTGGATTAACGTCGAAGATGGTCGTTTCGTTGCCCAGCAAAAAGTTGATAGCTCCGGTTTCCAGACCGAACCGGTTGCCGCTGATGGCAAACTGCTGATCCAGGCAAAAGACGGGACTGTGTACTCCATTACACGTTAATCGTCTCTGTCGTTCACTTTGAAAACGGCTCCTGGACAGGGGCCGTTTTCCTGTTTTTAACAACGACGCAAAAAAAGCGATCGTTGTCTGATGATTTATAAAAATGAGGCTTTAAACATGGTACCTGTGGTCGCGCTTGTCGGGCGCCCTAACGTAGGTAAATCCACGTTATTTAACCGTCTAACTCGCACCCGAGATGCGCTGGTTGCGGATTTCCCGGGTCTGACTCGTGACCGTAAGTACGGTCGTGCAGAAATTGAAGGCCGCGAGTTTATCTGTATTGATACCGGCGGTATTGACGGTACGGAAGACGGTGTTGAAACCCGCATGGCGGAACAGTCGCTGCTGGCGATTGAAGAAGCAGACGTTGTACTGTTTATGGTTGATGCGCGTGCTGGCCTGATGCCGGCAGATGAAGCTATTGCCAAGCACCTGCGCTCCCGAGAAAAACCTACCTTCCTGGTGGCAAACAAAACTGATGGTTTAGATCCAGACCAGGCAGTTGTTGATTTCTATTCGCTCGGTTTAGGCGAAATCTACCCAATTGCCGCGTCTCATGGTCGTGGCGTATTAAGCCTGCTGGAGCACGTCCTTCTGCCGTGGATGGAAGATCTCGCGCCGCAAGAAGAAGTGGACGAAGACGCAGAATACTGGGCGCAATTTGAAGCGCAAGAGAACGGCGAAGAAGAAGAGGAAGACGACTTCGATCCTCAAAGTCTGCCGATCAAACTGGCGATTGTGGGGCGTCCGAACGTCGGTAAGTCTACGCTCACTAACCGTATTCTCGGTGAAGAACGCGTTGTGGTTTACGACATGCCAGGCACAACGCGTGACAGTATCTACATTCCAATGGAACGTGACGGACGTGAGTATGTACTCATTGACACCGCTGGCGTACGTAAACGCGGCAAAATCACCGATGCTGTAGAGAAATTCTCCGTAATCAAAACGTTGCAGGCCATTGAAGACGCCAACGTGGTGATGTTAGTGATTGATGCGCGCGAAGGTATTTCCGATCAGGATCTCTCGCTGCTGGGCTTTATTCTCAATAGTGGGCGCTCACTTGTCATTGTGGTGAATAAGTGGGATGGCCTGAGTCAGGAAGTGAAAGAGCAGGTGAAAGAAACGCTGGACTTCCGTCTGGGCTTTATCGATTTTGCTCGCGTGCACTTTATCTCTGCCTTGCACGGCAGTGGTGTTGGTAACTTGTTTGAATCAGTACGTGAAGCGTATGACAGCTCCACCCGTCGTGTGGGGACCTCTATGCTGACGCGCATCATGACGATGGCTGTTGAAGATCACCAACCGCCGCTGGTACGCGGTCGTCGTGTGAAGCTGAAATATGCCCACGCCGGTGGTTATAACCCGCCGATTGTGGTGATTCACGGTAACCAGGTGAAAGACCTGCCGGATTCCTACAAGCGTTATCTGATGAACTATTTCCGCAAGTCTCTGGATGTGATGGGGACGCCGATTCGTATTCAGTTCAAAGAAGGGGAAAACCCATATGCGAACAAGCGTAACACCCTGACGCCGACCCAGATGCGCAAGCGTAAGCGCCTGATGAAGCATATCAAGAAAAGTAAGTAATTACTTATCTGGTTTCCCTTTCCATATGGAAAGGGAAACCCATGAAAATATGAGGATCATTTATGGAACTCAGCTGCCCAATCTGCCAAAATCCTCTCGAACGCCAAGGCGAGACGGCTCACTGCGTAACTTGCGACAAAGATTTCACCGTCCAGGCACTTTGCCCTGACTGCCACCAACCGTTACAGGTGTTAAAAGCGTGTGGTGCGGTGGATTATTTCTGCCAGCATGGTCACGGTTTAATTTCTAAAACCCGTATTGAATTTGTCATTTCTTAATATCACTGGAATATATGATTTCGCATTATATATTCCTAATATAAATATTATAATCTCATCTCTATTAGATTAACGACTAATTAAAAATGAGCAAAGTCTCATTGTTATACTTTAAGACTATGTTTAGCACTTCTGGTGTGCAGTTGCTGCGTTATCTGGAATACAATATTAGACATTATTTTAGAATTAAATTCCCACAGGGAAAAACATGTTGCAATGGATCCGCTATATAACACTAATATTTATCTCCGGTGCTG
>NZ_RHJO01000019.1:0-210276 GCF_004211985.1 Escherichia sp. E10V10
CTTCTCCCAAACCAACGTTTATGAAAATGCAGAAATAACGAGCAAATGGCATCATTCCTGCTTTTGTCAGGGAGATCTACCATGCTTATTGGCTATGTACGTGTGTCAACAAATGACCAGAACACAGATCTACAACGTAATGCGCTGAACTGTGCAGGATGCGAGCTGATTTTTGAAGACAAGATAAGCGGTACAAAGTCCGAAAGGCCGGGACTGAAAAAACTGCTCAGGACATTATCGGCAGGTGATACGCTGGTGGTCTGGAAACTGGACCGACTGGGGCGCAGTATGCGGCATCTTGTCGTGCTGGTGGAGGAGTTGCGCGAACGAGGCATCAACTTTCGTAGTCTGACGGATTCAATTGATACCAGTACCCCAATGGGGCGCTTTTTCTTTCATGTGATGGGTGCCTTGGCTGAAATGGAGCGTGAACTGATTGTTGAAAGAACAAAAGCTGGACTGGAAGCTGCTCGCGCACAGGGACGAATTGGTGGACGTCGTCCCAAACTTACACCAGAACAATGGGAACAGGCCGGACGATTAATTGCATCAGGAGTTCCTCGCCAGAAGGTGGCGATTATCTATGATGTTGGTGTGTCAACTTTGTATAAGAGGTTTCCTGCAGGGGATAAATAAAGTTAAAGACACTTTGTGTACAAAAGAAAGTAAAACAACAGCAACTTGTTGCAATTTTATCAATAAAAGTAGTATTGTCGTGAAAAATTGATTAAAGATTAATATTATGCATGTTTTTGATAACAATGGAATTGAACTGAAAGCTGAGTGTTCGATAGGTGAAGAGGATGGTGTTTATGGTCTAATCCTTGAGTCGTGGGGGCCGGGTGACAGAAACAAAGATTACAATATCGCTCTTGATTATATCATTGAACGGTTGGTTGATTCTGGTGTATCCCAAGTCGTAGTATATCTGGCGTCATCATCAGTCAGAAAACATATGCATTCTTTGGATGAAAGAAAAATCCATCCTGGTGAATATTTTTCTTTGATTGGTAATAGCCCCCGCGATATACGCTTGAAGATGTGTGGTTATCAGGCTTATTTTAGTCGTACGGGGAGAAAGGAAATTCCTTCCGGCAATAGAACGAAACGAATATTGATAAATGTTCCAGGTATTTATAGTGACAGTTTTTGGGCGTCTATAATACGTGGAGAACTATCAGAGCTTTCACAGCCTACAGATGATGAATCGCTTCTGAATATGAGGGTTAGTAAATTAATTAAGAAAACGTTGAGTCAACCCGAGGGCTCCAGGAAACCAGTTGAGGTAGAAAGACTACAAAAAGTTTATGTCCGAGACCCGATGGTAAAAGCTTGGATTTTACAGCAAAGTAAAGGTATATGTGAAAACTGTGGTAAAAATGCTCCGTTTTATTTAAATGATGGAAACCCATATTTGGAAGTGCATCATGTAATTCCCCTGTCTTCAGGTGGTGCTGATACAACAGATAACTGTGTTGCCCTTTGTCCGAATTGCCATAGAGAATTGCACTATAGTAAAAATGCAAAAGAACTAATCGAGATGCTTTACGTTAATATAAACCGATTACAGAAATAAAATTATTTATTAAAGTCACATTTAAGACGTAATACCCTACAGGGTAAAAATTTTTTCTGATCTTAACTTCTGCAAATGTTAACTGCTATTTTTATGCTAAAAATGGTTATCAAAACTCAAAAACACATGTTTATAATCAATGAGTTATAGAAATGCTAAGGGCTAATGAGTTATATGCAAATTAGTAAAATTATGTTGCTATGTCAAATAGTTACGATTTAGTCATCTAACTAATGTTACGCCATATGGGCTGGACTGAAGCCGCAGACCTGATTGTTAAAGGTATGGAAGGCGCAATCAACGCGAAGACCGTAACCTATGACTTCGAACGTCTGATGGAAGGCGCTAAGCTGCTGAAATGTTCAGAATTTGGTGATGCGATCATCAAGAACATGTAATTCGGTAATTTATTAAATCCATTAACGGGAGCGTAACGCTCCCGTTATTTTTGTCAGGATGCTAACGGTTATCAAAATAAGTTATCAAAACCCCCAGGTAGTTGGGGGATGGTCAGGTGGTTGTTCTACTGCCAGGTTCCAATTCTGTGCCAGAATCGGACGTCGCAATCGCAACAACGACGAATCCGTTAGTCCACAATAAAGAGTTTTGCTCCTGTCTCCGTTCTGGACTGATGTGGCTCTGCGTTATCACCAACCTGATAACTCATCCCCGCAGTTAAAGTGAATTTGCGGCCATCTGCGAGCTGTGTTTCGAGTTCTCCCTCTATGCATAAAAGGATATGACCTTTACTGCACCAATGATCCGCCAGGTAACCTGGGGTATATTCAACCATTCGAACACGGATTTGGTTCGGCTTGTGACCAAAAAATTGTGTGCGCCAGTAGGCCATGCCTGTTTCCCCGGGATGTTCTGTTTTTTCGACTTCACCCCAGTTGGTGGTGCCAAAAGCAAATGCTTCGATATTCATTTTATGGCCTTTCGTTGTTAAGAAAGAGTGCTTGAGCTCAGGTTGGAATGAATTAACATTAACATAAGAAAAAATAATTTATATATCAACGCATTATTTTTGCCTTAGGTATTATTATAGCGTTTCAATAATTAAGAGCAAAAAGCTAAAACTAAATCCGAAAAATAATCTGGTAACATTTTAAAATAATGAAAAATTAAAGTGCCGCTATACATTTATCTTATTTCTAATTCTCATAGACGAAATTTTCCATGTTATGATATAATATGACGAAAATCGCAGGTTATCAACCTGTTATTGATGTAAATAAATTTCGAGGAGATTATTCCAGTGGGACGTAAATGGGCCAATATCGTAGCTAAAAAAACGGCTAAAGACGGGGCAACGTCTAAAGTATATGCAAAATTCGGTGTGGAAATCTATGCTGCGGCTAAACAGGGCGAACCAGACCCAGAATTAAACACTTCTTTAAAGTTTGTTATTGAACGCGCGAAGCAGGCGCAAGTTCCAAAACACGTTATTGATAAAGCTATTGATAAAGCCAAAGGTGGCGGAGACGAAACGTTCGTACAAGGACGTTATGAAGGCTTTGGACCCAATGGTTCAATGATTATCGCTGAAACGTTGACTTCAAACGTTAACCGTACGATTGCTAACGTTCGTACAATTTTCAATAAAAAAGGCGGGAATATCGGAGCAGCTGGTTCTGTCAGCTATATGTTTGACAATACTGGCGTGATTGTATTTGAAGGAACTGACCCTGACCGTATGTTTGAAATTTTGCTTGAAGCTGAAGTGGATGTCCGTGATGTGACCGAAGAAGAAGGAAACATCGTTATTTATACTGAGCCTACAGACCTTCACAAAGGAATTGCAGCTCTAAAAGCAGCTGGAATTACTGAGTTCTCAACAACAGAATTAGAAATGATTGCTCAATCAGAAGTTGAGCTTTCACCAGAAGATTTAGAAATCTTTGAAGGACTTATTGATGCCCTCGAAGATGACGACGATGTTCAAAAAGTATATCATAACGTTGCAAATCTCTAATTATAAATTAAAGAAATCTGTCTTTATGGCAGATTTCTTATTCTTAAAGAATGTAAAAAACATATAAAAAGACTCTCATTTAAAAAATAAGACTAATCGAAATTACTGATTGTAACTATCTCATGATTAACGGCAAAGGATCATCCGATGGGTGGTAATTGCGCGAAAAACGTAATGGTTTATAGTCGAAATATCAGAATGTAATGCCTGTTAATTGTTACGTAAAATATCAAGAATGATCATCAAGAACTGAATTTTTAAAATGGCAGTTTTCACCAAAATGTTGCCCGGTACCAGGAACATATGGCATTGTATTCTTGATACTCGGGCAATGGGCATGTTACATCAGAATATAATCATGGATACGCAGTTTTATAGCGCCCATTAAAAATGAAAAGTGCTTTTTAAATTGGAGGCAGCCCATATTTTGCGCGGGCGCGATTACATGCCTCATTAATCTTCCCATCCTCGCCAGACATGGCGAATTCTCGACATGTCGATGAGCGATTCTTGTATATGGTGCAACATGCGTTTTTTCCAGGCGTTCCTGCCAGGGCGACACAACGTGGATCCTTCTGGTTAGTACCGCTCATACATCGGTGGTAAGGGGATATTTGCTCAGTAAGATGAGCCGGGATAGTGCCGCCTGCATCATCTGCTTCGGCCCAGTAAAAAGAGACGCGGAAAAATGCACAACAGGCACCACACGCCAGGCATGGATTCAGATTGCTCATAATTCACCAGTACTACTATATACATTACAATACATCATAACAAAAAATGCAGACACGCCCTGTAAAGATGCGTGTCTGTGACCGGCTGGCGAATTTTCTATAGTCAACTACTGAATGATCACCAGCTGTTATTAATTTTACATATCCACTGAGATATAACCAGACAGTCAAAATATAAACAAAGTAAATTAATCTTTACAATTTGTAACTACAGAGTTTCGGAAGGGAGTGCTTTATGGAATCAGAGTCTACATTATCTTGTCAGCATAGGGTGATTTTATAAACATAGTGGATATTGCGATTGTTTTAATTCTGGTTGATTAAAGGGGCTCATCAGAAAATGTTATTTCTCTGATGTTCAAAAATATGAGCAAGCTCAGGTTATAATATTTTGTATTTATATTACGGTTGTCTCATCGTTCACATTGATTATTGTGTTAATGGTAAAAACGTTATGATTCAATTCAATAGTGCATTTGACTTCGAACATACCAGAACACGTCTTCTTAAGGCGGTATCAGATAATGGTCTGGTTTTATTTGGCGAGTTTGACCACGCAAAAGCTGCCCGTAATGCAGGGCTTGTAATGCCGCCAACTACTGTTCTGGTATTTGGTAATCCTGAAAAGGGAACGCCTTTGATGTTGGAACATCCAGACCTCGCTCTGGATTTACCTTTCAGGGTACTCCTTCGCCAGTTGCCTGGAGGTCAGGTGAACGTTAGATTTCACTCGGCAGAAGAATTGAAATGTTATGGACTTGACTCAACGGCGATACAAACGTTGAAAAAGCTGGAATTGCTGGTACAGAAATACATTCAACCTATTGATTCACATATGCATAAAGGCGAAAGTTAAAGCTAAACAGAAACGTGCTCAACCTGTATTTTTGTTCCCGAATTATTACCCCATGCCTCTTCTCTGCTTAAAGACCCATTGATCAGCGCGAACATTAGTTTTTCATCAGTCATTGAAAGACTTGCGGCATGTTGGGCAAAATTTCATCTGATGCGTGGATATTTCTGATTCTCTCGACCATGCTCTCTGTAGACGCCAGATTGAGCGAATGAATGTCAACCCCCTCTATTAACCTGTTGTCAGGGACACGCAGATGCGCAATACACTTATCCCTATCCTCGCTGCGGTTTGCCTGTTTATTACCGGCGTCTCTATTTTGAACATCCAGCTCTGGTATTCCGCAAAAGCGGAGAGCCTGGCAGGGGCGAGATATGCCGCAAACAATATCAATTATATACTTGAGGAAGCGTCACAGGCGATTCAAACGGTACGGGAAATAGCCAGAAAAGGGTGTGATCTGGATGAACAATATCAACTAGGTACAGAAGCAGCGCTCAAGCCACATCTGCGTACGATCATCATTCTCAAACAAGATGCGGTCTGGTGTACTTCATTGCCGGGGAACCACGTACTGCTATCACGTATACCCGTGATTCCTGAAAGCAATTTACTGCTAGCTCCGGCAATCGATACTGTTAATAAAATGCCCATTTTGCTTTATCAGAATCAGTTCGCAGATACCCGAGTTTTGGTGACTATTAGCGATCAACATATTCGTGGCGCGCTCAATGTGCCGTTGAAGGGGGCGAAATATACTTTACTCGTTGGCGGTAGCATTATTGGCCCGTCGGGAGATGTGACAGCTCTCAATGGTAAAAATCATTTTTCTGGACGAGTCAGTTCCACAAAATATCATTTCAGTATTATTTATAACCAGCCGCCTCTATTTAGCTTTAGCAGACTTATCGATAAAGGTCTGGGGATTTTGATATTCATTTTGTTGATTTCCTGCGCCGTTGTCTTCCTGCTTGATAAATATTTCAACAAAAGCGCGACACCGGAAGAGATCCTGCGGCGGGCAATACATAACGGTGAAATTGTGCCTTTTTATCAACCAGTGGTAAATGGGCTGGAAGGGACGTTACGCGGCGTGGAAGTCCTTGCCCGCTGGAAACACCCTCGGGGAGGATATATCTCTCCTGCGGCTTTCATTCCTCTTGCCGAAAAATCAGGGTTGATAGTTCCGCTCACCCAAAGTTTGATGAGCCAGGTCGCCAAACAAATGAATGCGATCGAAAGTAAACTGCCAGAAGGTTTTCATGTTGGGATAAATTTCAGCGCCTCGCATATTATTTCGCCGACATTTGTTGAAGAATGCCTGAAATACAAGGGCAGCTTCACGCGCCGTGATTTGAATCTCGTGCTTGAAGTCACTGAGCGTGAGCCTTTGCATGTTGATGAAAGTCTGGTCCAGCGACTAAACATTTTGCATGAAAATGGTTTTGTCATCGCACTGGATGATTTTGGTACTGGATACTCGGGGCTTTCTTATCTCCATGATCTACATATTGATTATATCAAGATTGATCACAGCTTCGTCGGGCGGGTCAACGCAGATCCAGATTCCACCCGGATCCTGGACTGCGTGCTGGATCTGGCGCGCAAACTTTCTATCAGTATTGTCGCTGAAGGTGTTGAGACGAAGGAGCAGCTCGATTACCTGAACCAAAACAACATCACGTTCCAACAGGGATACTATTTCTATAAACCGGTGACATATATTGAGCTGGTCAAAATTATTCTCTCAAAACCGAAGGTGAAAGTGGTGGTTGAGTGAAAAATGATCGCTTGAGCGTGAGGTGACGTAATTATAGACAGCTAATTAGCTCGTTTCGTCTTGTTACTATTGTTCATTATTTTGTTTGCTATAATTGTCTGAAATTTTTGACAGGATTACCATCAGTAGCATGAACAAGAGTAATAATCTGGATTATTTTACTTTATATATCATTTTCTCCATTGCATTTATGCTAATCACTTTCCTGGTTATCCTTTTTGCCAAACCCAGCACCTGGTTGGGAGAAGTGCTTGTTACTATAAATTTGCTAAATGCGTTGGTTTGGTTGGCGATCAATGTGGTTAATCGGTTAAGAGGAAAACTCGTTAGCCATAGGGATCAGCCTTAATCCTTCTGTTATCACTGTCAGAAAACGGCTAAATGAGTTGCTGGCAGTGCGCGTAATCAGGGGGAAATTAAACCTGGCGTAAATGGCAATCTGAATTCAGCGGCTAGCGTCTGGGGAAATGTTGGCGTTCAACTCGGTGATAATGGCTACAATGACACCGCAGTGATGGTGGGATTTAAATATAAGTTCTGATTCCTTCGCCTGCTAAAAAAACGCGCCGAATCAATCGGCGCGGTACTGCATTAATGATTATTTTTTGCCAATGGCACGCATGGTGTCATCAATGGCGGTAATTAACAGCATTTGCGGATCTTTAGCACAAACCTGGTTCAGTTTTTCTACCACTTTGGCACTGAGTTCCGGAGATTGCTCGATTTTTAAATCACGGCTCGTAACGCTGGCGTTACCCATTACAGCCACAATTTCTGCAACCTGTGCGCTGTCAGTTTTTGCCATTTCGTTAGCTTCAGCACAAGTAATATAGGTTTCTGCCGGCAAACCGTTCTTAATATTGTAGTCCTGCGCCCAGCTCATTGGTGCGAAAACAAACAGACCAGCCAGTAATGCAAATTTTTTCATCATCATTCCTTATTTCATTTTACCCAGAATGGCACCACCTGTGCCGCCAATTACAGCACCTTTAATCGCGCCTTCCAGACCATTGCCGGTCAACACGCCAGTGACTGCACCAACGGCAGCACCCACTTTCGCACCTTTGCGGGCATTTTTGCCGTCACGACCTTTTTCAGTTACTGCACCAACACCAGCGCCCACAGCAGCGCCTTTCAGCACACCATTAACGCCATTGCCAGTCAGTAAACCTACGCCTGCACCTAACAGCGCACCTTTCGTGGTGCGATTCATATCCGCCATTGCTGGTGCGGAGCAGAACAATGCTGAGATAAGCCCGAAGGCGAGTATTTTTTTCTTCAACTTAGATGTCCGGTATTAAGTAAGTTGCACACACAATAATTTCGTCTTTAATTAATATTTACTTAACTAAAGAACGCTCGCTATTATTCAGATAATTCAAAATGAGCGCGAATGGTATAATAGTAATTGTGTTTTATGCTTGAATGGGAATAATCTTAAATAAGGATTAACTCATTGATTTGAAATATTTTCTTCAAGAAATGTCATCAAGTGTTAACATGGTATTGTAAAGGTTAGGTGATCTGAAATATCAATATTGTTGTGTGATTTAAATGTAAAAAATATTTATCAAAAAAGGCAAGGTAAGTAATTTCGCTCTGATGGCAATAGTGTGAATTAGCGGCGATTTGAGCTGACAATAGAAGGGGGAGAACAAAATTTAGACCAAATGCAACCTGACAGATACCAGTATAAACAACCGGTAACTGTCAGATCAGGTTTGAGCTAATACAGCTTATTTTAGCTCTTCTGCTTCTGGTAAGGTCACGTTAAGCTCAAGAATGGAAATATCGCCATCCTTTTGCTCGAGCTGTACGGTTACCATCTCGGGATCAATTTGTACGTATTTACAAATGACATCAAGAATATCTTTACGCAACTGCGGCAGATAGTGTGGTTCTGCATCGCTGCGACGACGTTCAGCAACAATAATCTGCAGCCGTTCTTTTGCAATGTTGGCCGTGTTTTTCTTCCGTGAGAGAAAGAAATCGAGTAATGCCATAACTTATCCTCCGAACAAGCGTTTGAGGAAGCCTTTCTTCTCTTCTTCAATGAAGCGGAAAGGGCGTTCTTCACCCAACAGGCGTTCTACGGTATCTGCGTAGGCTTTACCCGCATCGGCATTGATGTCGAGAATGACTGGTTCACCCTGGTTAGAGGCGCGCAATACGGATTGATCCTCTGGGATCACACCGACGAGTTTGATGCGCAGGATTTCCAGCACGTCTTCCATACTCAGCATGTCTCCTCTGTGCACGCGACCAGGGTTATAGCGCGTTAACAACAGGTGCTCTTTAATGGGTTCTTCGCCGTTTTCTGCGCGACGTGATTTCGACGCCAGAATACCTAAAATACGGTCAGAGTCACGAACTGATGAGACTTCCGGGTTCGTGGTAATAATGGCTTCATCAGCGAAATAAAGAGCCATTAATGCACCGGTTTCAATACCCGCCGGTGAGTCACAAACGATAAACTCAAAGTCCATCGCTTTTAGGTCATCAAGAACTTTGGCCACCCCTTCGCGGGTGAGGGCATCTTTATCGCGAGTTTGCGATGCCGGGAGAATGTAGAGGTTATCAGTACGCTTATCCTTAATTAGCGCCTGATTTAGCGTTGCATCGCCCTGAATGACGTTGACGAAATCGTACACGACCCGACGCTCACAACCCATAATCAGGTCGAGGTTACGCAAGCCGATATCAAAATCGATCACGACAGTTTTCTTTCCCTTCTGGGCCAAACCAGTGGCGATGGCCGCGCTGGAGGTGGTCTTTCCAACGCCCCCTTTCCCCGAAGTAACAACAATAATGCGTGCCATAAAAATTCCTTGTTAAAAAGGGATCAATTTAACGATTGAACGGTCAAAGCGTTTTCGACTAATTGCAGCCGTGCCGCTTTGCCATAAAATTCTACTGGGATTTTATCACTCAGCCAGTATTCACCAGCAATAGATACTAGTTCGGCCATCAGGTTAGTACAAAATATTTGCGCTTCCCGGTCACCACTTGCCCCGGCCAGCGCACGACCGCGCATCATGCCATAGACATGAATGTTACCATCCGCGATCAATTCTGCTCCTGCACTTACATTACTTGTAACAATCAAATCACATTGTGGAGCATAAATGCGCTGACCGGAACGCACAGGCGTATCTATTAAACGTGTTTTTGTGTCCGGGATCGTATTTTGCGCTGGTGCCTGGGGAACGGGAGCTGAACGTGGCGCTTTTTCCTTTCCTTCAGTCAGGATTGGTAGCCCCATCTTTTCTATTTCAGCTTTCAGTTTCGCATTTTTGCAACCGCTGACGCCAATTATCCGCAAGCCAGTTGCTGAGATAGCTTTGTGCATTGCTGACCAGTTGACCCGTTCTTCGAGGCCACTGACATTGAGTACGACGGGGGCATGCTTTAAAAATGCGGGGGCCTGAGCGATTTTGTCTTCCAGCGCTTGATGAATAATCTTAGGCTCTGCCTCATGCAGATGAACCACTGATAAGGTGAAGTTGCTACCTTTAAGCTCGATTGGCGTGTTTGACATCCTGGCCTTACTCAATTAGCTAATTATCATCATCAGCGAGCGATGATATTACGAAGACTATCAGGCATGTTATAGTCTGGATTATATTGAGGCAAGTCACCCCCACATTTATTCAGAGTAAAATTATGTTTTGTGTGATCTATCGAAGTAGCAAACGTGACCAGACCTATTTATATGTCGAAAAAAAAGACGATTTTTCGCGTGTTCCAGAGGAGCTGATGAAAGGGTTTGGCCAACCTCAACTCGCGATGATTCTGCCATTGGATGGGCGGAAAAAACTGGTAAATGCCGATATTGAGAAAGTTAAACAGGCATTAGCTGAGCAAGGTTATTATCTCCAGTTACCACCACCACCTGAGGATTTGCTTAAACAACATCTTTCTGTGATGGCGAAAAATACAGACAGTACTGACAAATAACCGATATCCGGCGGTGGCATCATATTCGTTGGAGCGGGTTTTAAGAACCACGATGAAGTGAGAGGAACGTTATGTATCAACATCACAACTGGCAAGGTGCGCTGCTGGATTATCCGGTGAGTAAGGTCGTCTGTGTTGGCAGTAACTATGCCAAACATATTAAAGAGATGGGGAGTGAAGTGCCCGAAGAGCCCGTGTTGTTTATTAAACCTGAAACGGCACTGTGTGATCTGCGCCAGCCCCTGGCTATCCCCTCTAATTTCGGCTCGGTTCATCATGAAGTTGAACTGGCGGTGTTGATTGGCGCGACGCTACGTCAGGCCACGGAAGAGCATGTGCGCAAAGCTATTGCAGGTTACGGTGTGGCGCTCGATCTGACATTACGTGATGTTCAGGGAAAAATGAAGAAAGCCGGACAGCCGTGGGAAAAGGCCAAAGGGTTTGATAACTCGTGTCCACTTTCCGGGTTTATTCCTGCAGCAGAGTTCAGCGGTGATCCACAAAATACGTCGCTGGGTCTAAGTGTAAACGGCGAACAACGCCAACAAGGTACGACTGCGGACATGATCCACAAAATCGTTCCACTGATTGCTTATATGAGCAAGTTTTTTACCCTTAAGGCCGGTGACGTTGTGCTGACAGGCACGCCTGATGGTGTTGGTCCGCTGCACAGTGGCGATGAATTGACGGTTACTTTCGGCGGTCATTCTTTGACAACTCGCGTTTTGTAATACTTTTGCCGCCTGAAAGGGGCGGCAAAGCTTGCATCGCCGTGCCAGACTGGTTATAAGGTGCGTTTTAACGTAATGGTGGAACACCTGATGAGCGATATACCTTTCTGGCAAAGTAAAACCCTGGACGAAATGAGCGATGCAGAATGGGAGTCGTTGTGTGATGGTTGTGGTCAGTGCTGCCTGCATAAACTGATGGATGAGGACACCGACGAAATCTACTTCACTAACGTTGCCTGCCGTCAGCTCAATATTAAAACCTGTCAATGTCGGAACTACGAACGCCGCTTCGAGTTTGAACCCGACTGCATTAAATTAACTCGTGAAAATCTGCCCACGTTCGAATGGCTACCGATGACTTGTGCTTATCGCTTGTTGGCGGAGGGTAAAGATTTACCTGCGTGGCATCCGTTACTTACCGGTTCAAAAGCAGCCATGCATGGCGAACGCATTTCAGTGCGCCATATCGCGGTGAAAGAGTCGGAAGTGATTGACTGGCAGGACCATATCTTAAATAAACCTGACTGGGCGCAATAATCCGCATCAGTCAAGCCGCAGCGAAAATGGTCCTTGCGGTATTCTGGTCATCAATAACAAGGTCTGGCGCACAGTGTATTAGCGATTTGCTACCCGGGAAGAAATGACCCCGATTTTCCAGACGTGTCGCCAGAGTGCCGCGATGAAGTTTGGGCTGGTGGTATATTGGAAGTATGAAATATTTTGTACTGGTGGGCTGAAGTATTAATCCTGAATCCTGCAAAAAATTTTCGAGCTAAAAAGTGAGAGCGTCATCGCTGTTTCTAAGTAAATCGTAGCACACGAAAAAAGATAATCTACGGTATGACAATAATTCAAATGCCGTAACCAATGGACGCATTCATTAGACCGCCTGAACATGCATGCTTATTCTACTCAGGTGTTCTGATGGGTATAAAGCGAAAGACGGTAAATTCGGACATCAAACGACGTCGTTATATATCCGATCTACAGGTAGTTGATATAAAAATACTCGTGAATATGCTTGTAGAATATGCGAAAAAATTCATAAAGCCATTTTATGTTGTTAGTTTTATTTAGCGCTATGCACTGGCGGTTGAAACAGAGAATCATCCGCTATATGGGTGATTCTGATTATGTGAGACTGTTCAATTCCAGTCTATGTTTACTCTACAATAATGCAAATGACAGTGGACAAAGAAGCGCCATCAGGCGATGGATTCGCCGTAGAATGCTACTGCCTGAGCAGGATAAACCACAGCAATATCCTGATCTTCCCCATGATTTTCAACATAATAAACACACCCATCTTCCTGAGCGTAAATATCCAACGTTACGCAACGCCCTCCACTCATGGAAAAGTACTGCATTAACTTCTCGTCTGTCATATTGCTTTTCATCATCCAACTCGAAATGATTAATATCACGCTGTGCTAAAAAAACTCCGTTCATACTGTTAATCCACGGTAACGTGTCTTTAGCTGAACGATAAACTTTAGCGCTATATTAAAAAAGATTTACGATAAAAATATAAATATCGGAAGATATTATTGACTTGATCATTATCAATGACCATCTTGAAGGCCGCCACCGGGAACAATGTGTCAGGAAAACAATAACTACTCTTTATATCATTTTAATATCGAAGATATCCCATTAACTAAAACACCTGTAATTCTATTGTTCATTAAATCCTCGTGGTTAATAAAACAAATGGCTTCTTTTATTATTTTTTTTTGAGGCTTATTTATGGTCAGTGTTATTGCTCTCGTTGTCCATCTTCTCAGATTTATTGTGGTGGGCAGAGTCCAAAGTGATGAAACCAAAGAACTGGTTGATGTCGTAACCGGATAACTCACTGCTATCCATTCATTACGTGGTCAGGATCACACGGGTACAGGATGAGCTGTAGAGCAAGGTCCGTAGGTAGGTTTACGGTGGGTTAGATAGTAAAAAGAAACGCGGCTGTCGGATTGTAGCCGCGGGACAAGGTCCAAAAATTTCCAAGAGTCGTTGAATTTCCCAGCTTTTTTGGAAGCACAGGTATCTTACTAATAACTAAAAAAGGTTTAAACTATAAAATTAACCGTATTTTTAGGTAATGCTTACCGACATATCCATACCGCGTTCAGACGGTTAACAGTGGGGCGGCAATCCTTAAGGATCAGCCTACGCAGCGACAGATATTGATAGTCTGAATCAGTATTGATCTGCTGGCAAGAACAGACTACTGTATATAAAAACAGTATAACTTCAGGCAGATTATTATGTTGTTTATCAAGCCTGCGGATCTCCGCGAAATTGTGACTTTTCCGCTATTTAGCGATCTTGTTCAGTGTGGCTTTCCTTCACCGGCAGCGGATTACGTTGAACAGCGTATCGATCTGAATCAATTGCTTATTCAGCATCCCAGCGCGACTTACTTCGTCAAAGCGAGCGGAGACTCCATGATTGACGGTGGGATTAGTGACGGTGATTTATTGATTGTCGATAGCGCTATTACCGCCAGCCACGGTGATATCGTCATCGCTGCTGTCGATGGCGAGTTTACGGTGAAAAAATTGCAGTTGCGCCCGACGGTACAGCTTATTCCCATGAATAGCGCGTACTCGCCGATTACCCTCGGCAGCGAGGATACGCTGGATGTCTTTGGTGTAGTTGTCCATGTAATAAAGGCGATGCGCTGATGTTTGCCCTTTGCGATGTGAACTCGTTTTATGCCAGTTGTGAAGCGGTGTTTCGCCCTGACTTATGGGGTAAACCGGTGGTTGTGCTATCGAATAATGACGGTTGCGTTATTGCCCGAAACGCTGAGGCAAAGGCGCTGGGCGTTAAAATGGGCGATCCCTGGTTCAAACAAAAAGAGCTGTTTCGTCGCTGTGGCGTTGTCTGCTTTAGCAGCAATTATGAGCTTTACGCAGACATGAGCAATCGGGTGATGTCGACGCTGGAAGAGCTATCTCCTCGCGTGGAGATTTACAGTATTGATGAAGCGTTCTGCGATTTGACGGGGGTACGTAACTGCCGCGATCTCACTGACTTTGGCAGAGAAATTCGCGCAACGGTACTGCAACGCACGCATCTCACCGTGGGGGTGGGTATCGCTCAGACCAAAACGCTGGCAAAACTTGCCAATCATGCGGCAAAAAAATGGCAGCGGCAGACCGGTGGGGTGGTGGATTTATCCAATCTGGAACGCCAGCGTAAATTAATGGCCGCTTTACCCGTAGATGAAGTCTGGGGGATTGGACGGCGCATCAGCAAAAAATTGAACGCGATGGGTATCAAAACCGTTCTGGATTTGGCGGATACAGATATCCGGTTTATTCGTAAACACTTTAATGTGGTACTCGAAAGAACGGTGCGTGAACTGCGCGGCGAACCCTGTTTGCAGCTGGAAGAGTTTGCACCGACGAAGCAGGAAATTATCTGTTCCCGCTCGTTTGGCGAACGTATCACGGATTATGAATCGATGCGGCAGGCCATTTGTAGTTACGCCGCCCGGGCGGCAGAAAAACTCCGCAGTGAGCATCAATATTGTCGGTTTATCTCCACGTTTATTAAAACGTCGCCATTTGCGCTCAATGAATCCTATTACGGCAATAGTGCGTCGGTAAAACTGCTGACGCCTACCCAGGACAGCAGAGACATTATTAACGCGGCTACGCGATCTCTGGACGCCATCTGGCAAGCGGGCCATCGCTACCAAAAAGCGGGCGTGATGCTGGGTGATTTCTTTAGTCAGGGAGTGGCACAACTCAATTTGTTCGATAACAACGCACCGCGTCCCGGTAGTGAACAATTGATGGCGGTAATGGATATGCTGAATGCTAAGGATGGCAGGGGAACACTCTATTTTGCCGGGCAGGGGATCCAGCAACAATGGCAGATGAAGCGAGCCATGCTTTCACCACGTTATACAACACGAAGTTCTGATTTACTGCGGGTCAAATAAACATAGCGGCAGGAAAAAGACGCTCCCGCAGGAGCGCCGAATAGATTAGCGACCAAACAGATCGCGTTTTTTCGCTTTAAACGGCTGGGAAATCACCACCAGCACCGCGACAATCAGGTAAGCGATAAAAATACCGAGCAACCACTGTGGCATTTCCAGACCTAAAAAATCCCACTGACGCTCGGCACAATCGCCAGAGGCGACAAACACTTGTGGCACCCATTTATCCAGCGGCAGCCAGTCCGGGAAGCGAACCATAAAATCACAGGTCGCAAACGGTGACGGATAGAGTTGAAGCATAGTGTGTTCGTAAGTTAACTGCACACCGCGGAAAGCACTGTATAACCAGATAATCATCGCCACATAACGCAGCGGAGTTTTCGGAGCAATAGCGCCAATCAGCGCGGCACCCAGAACGCCGAATAACGCACAGCGTTCATAAATACAGAGCACGCAAGGTTTTAGTAACATCACATGCTGGAACCACAGCGCCGTCAGTTCCAGTGCCAGAGCGGTAAACGCCATCAACAGCCACGCACCCCGACCCTGTGAACATTGGTTCAAAAATCGCAACATAATAATATCCCTGCAATATGCATAGAATGCGCAGTTTAAACCAATTCATTCGCTGCGCCACCAGGGGGAATCAAAAATCGATCGTAATCGAACAATTATCGGGCGAAAAGGCAAACCGGGCATCAATATGCCCGGTTAGTTGTTATCAAAGCGCTGCTATCCAGCCCATTTGCATAAACCATTCGGTTACAGGGGCAAGAGTAAACTCGACGCAGAGCAGTCCGACGAGAGTCAGGACGAGGGTATAAGGCAGGGCCATCCACACCATGCGGCCATAAGAGAGGCGAATCAATGGCGCGAGTGCGGAAGTCAGCAGGAACAAGAATGCAGCCTGGCCGTTCGGCGTGGCGACGGAGGGCAGGTTGGTCCCGGTATTAATGGCAACTGCCAGAAGTTCGTATTGCTTCAACGTAATCGCGCCACTCTCCATTGCCGCTTTCGCTTCGTTGATATAAATCGTCCCCACGAAGACGTTATCCGAAATGGATGACAGCAGACCGTTGAAAATATAGAACAGCGAAAGCTGTGCATGTTCCGATGCCTGCAGCACAAACTGGATAATCGGGGAGAACAGCTGCTGGTCGATAATGACTGCGACTACCGAGAAAAAGACGGTCAACAGTGCGGTGAATGGCAGAGATTCGGTGAAGGCTTTGCCGATGGCATGTTCATCGGTGACACCGGTCAATGATGTCGCCAGAATAATGACCGACAAACCAATCAAGCCAACTTCCGCCAGATGCAACGCCAGCGCAGTCACCAGCCAGACGCCGATAATCGCCTGGACAATCAGACGAATTTTATCCTGACGGGTACGCTGGTGGCGGCTTTGATCGTCAAACTGTTGCAGCACTTCGCGGACTTTCTCCGGCAGCGTTTCACCGTAGCCAAACGAACGCAGCTTCTCCACCAACAGGCAGGTTAACAGACCGCAAACCAGAACCGGAACGGTCACTGGTGACATGCGCAGAAAGAAATCGCCAAAATGCCAGCCAGCGGCTTTGGCGATAATCAGGTTTTGCGGTTCGCCTACCATAGTCATCACGCCGCCTAATGCGGTACCGACGCCCGCGTGCATCATCAGGCTACGTAGAAAAGCACGGAACTGCTCCAGAACAACTTTGTGATGCTGGTCGATATAACTATCGTCTTGCAGGTCGGTATCTTCGGTGCGGGAAGAGGCTACGCGGTGATAAATGCCATAAAAGCCTACTGCAACACTGATCACCACCGCCACGACGGTTAAAGCATCGAGGAACGCGGAGAGAAACGCTGCCGCAATGCAAAAAGAGAGCGATAGCAGCATTTTGGAGCGAATGCTTAACAGCAAGCGAGTAAAAATGAACAGCAACAGCTGTTTCATAAAATAGATGCCCGCCACCATAAACATCAGTAACAGCAAGACTTCAAGGTTTGCCGCCACTTCTTCACGGACATGTTTCGCGCTGGTCATGCCGATGAAGACGGCTTCGATAGCCAATAGACCGCCGGGGAGCAGCGGGTAGCATTTCAGGGCCATTGCCAGCGTGAAAATAAATTCCGCTACCAGCAGCCAGCCAGCAACAAAAGGACTGATGAGAAAAATTAGCGGATTAATAATTAAAAAAATGATGAGGGCAAGTTTGTACCAGTCGGGTGACTGGCCTAAAAAATTGCGCCATAACGCGCGGCCCCAGGAGATTTCCATGATGGTTTCCCTTACCTTAGTAATAATCAATGATGTTTTTATGTTTAAGCGCAAAGCTTAACGGTCGGGCAGGAGTGAGGCAAGTATTGATGATCAAGGAGAAAGAGATGCAGAAAATGAAGCTTTGATCCCTTTTTTCTTCTTTTTGTCTGCTATCAGCGTGATTAGCCCTCTGGTATGATGAGTGCAACTTTGTTTTGCTGTGTTATGGAAATCTCACTATGGTCATTAAGGCGCAAAGCCCGGCGGGTTTCGCGGAAGAGTACATTATTGAAAGTATCTGGAATAACCGCTTCCCGCCCGGGACTATTTTGCCCGCAGAACGTGAACTTTCAGAATTAATTGGCGTAACGCGTACTACGTTACGTGAAGTGTTGCAGCGCCTGGCGCGAGACGGCTGGCTGACTATTCAACACGGCAAACCGACGAAGGTGAATAATTTCTGGGAAACCTCCGGGTTGAATATTCTTGAGACGCTGGCGCGACTGGATCACGAAAGTGTGCCGCAGCTTATTGATAATTTGCTGTCAGTGCGTACCAATATTTCGACAATTTTTATTCGCACCGCATTTCGTCAGCATCCTGATAAAGCGCAAGAAGTGCTGGCAACCGCCAATGAAGTGGCCGATCACGCCGACGCCTTTGCTGACCTGGATTACAACATTTTCCGCGGTCTGGCGTTTGCTTCCGGTAACCCAATTTACGGTCTGATCCTCAACGGGATGAAAGGGCTGTATACGCGAATTGGTCGTCACTATTTCGCTAATCCGGAGGCGCGCAGTCTGGCACTGGGCTTCTATCACAAGCTATCGGCATTGTGCACTGAAGGCGCGCATGATCAGGTTTACGAAACAGTGCGCCGCTATGGGCATGAGAGTGGCGAGATATGGCACCGGATGCAGAAAAATCTGCCGGGTGATTTAGCCATTCAGGGGCGATAATCCCTTCCGTTTAAAAAGCAAACCCCTCAAACGAGGGGTTTTTTGTTGTTTTTACAGATTTCCCATTCTCGGCGGGCAACGTTCCAGCAACTCGACGCTGCCGTCTTCGTTTTGCTGTTCGAGCATCACATCAAATCCCCACAGGCGATGCACATGCTTCAGCACCTCTTTACGCCCCCGGTCCAGCGGAGCGCGGTTATGCGGAATGTAGCGCAGCGTCAGTGAACGGTCGCCGCGTAAATCCACGTTCCAGATCTGAATATTCGGCTCCAGATTACTTAAGTTATATTGCGACGATAATCGGTTACGGATCTCCCGATAACCTTCCTCATTATGAATGGCAGAAATTTCCAGATAATTATGGCGATCGTCGTCCAGAACGGTGAAGAAGCGAAAATCACGCATCACTTTCGGTGACAGGAACTGGCTGATAAAACTCTCATCTTTGAAATCACGCATCGCAAAATGCAATGTTTCCAGCCAGTCAGAACCGGCGATATCCGGGAACCAGTATTTGTCTTCTTCCGTCGGCGACTGACAAATCCGTTTAATATCCTGGAACATGGCGAAACCAAGCGCATACGGATTTATTCCGCTGTACCACGGGCTGTTATAGGGCGGCTGGAAAACCACATTGGTGTGGCTGTGCAAAAACTCCAGCATAAAGCGTTCGGTCACTTTTCCTTCATCGTACAGATGGTTAAGGATGGTGTAGTGCCAGAAGGTCGCCCAGCCTTCGTTCATCACCTGAGTCTGTTTTTGCGGATAAAAATACTGGCTCACCTTACGCACAATACGCAGAATTTCACGCTGCCATGATTCCAGCAGCGGCGCATTTTTCTCCATAAAATAGAGCAGGTTTTCTTGTGGTTCGGATGGATAGCGACGCGCTTCGGCAACGGTTTTCTCTTCCTCGCGTTTAGGCAGCGTTCTCCAGAGCATATTGACCTGGCTTTGCAGATACTCTTCGCGACTTTTCTGCCGGGCTTTCTCCTCTTGCAGCGAGATTTTTTGCGGACGTTTGTAACGGTCCACGCCGTAGTTCATCAGGGCATGACAGGAGTCCAGCAGCTTTTCTACTTCATCAACGCCATAACGCTCTTCGCACTCGGTAATATATTTACGGGCAAAAATCAGATAATCGACAATCGAACTGGCGTCGGTCCAGCTGCGAAACAGGTAATTGTTTTTGAAGAAAGAGTTGTGACCATAGCAGGCATGTGCCATCACCAGCGCCTGCATGGTGATGGTGTTCTCTTCCATCAGGTAAGCGATACAGGGGTTAGAGTTAATGACAATTTCATAGGCCAGCCCTTGCTGACCGTGCTTATACAGACGTTCGGTTTCGATAAACTTTTTACCGAATGACCAGTGCGGATAGTTGATCGGCATGCCGACGCTGGAGTAGGCATCCATCATCTGTTCCGAAGTGATCACTTCAATCTGGTGCGGGTAGGTATCCAGCCGATAGAGTTTCGCCACCCGGTCTATCTCTGCAAGGTAAACATCCAGCAGGTCGAACGTCCAGTCGGGTCCATCGCTCAAACGTGTGGTGTCCTTATTCATAGAATCGATCGTCGCCATACGCGCACCTCATTGTTGTCGGCGCTCTCTGTGTGGAGCACCTCATTTCAAGCATAGAACACCTGTTAAAAACCGCGTCGCCGGAGAATTTTTTTCTTTGCGATTTCTTATTATTGGAGTGCCAATAATTAGCTTCTCAACGGAATTTTCTGCTGGATAAAAAGCACGTTCAGCAGGAGATGCCAAAGACAGTATATTCCCGCTGTGTCAGGGAGATGTGAGCTGGCTCACCATAAAAAACCCATATGTTGAATAATATTTTCAACTGAGTTATCAAGATGTAATTAGATTATTATTCTTTTACTGTATCTACCGTTATCGGAGTGGCTATGCGAGTTGTCATACTGGGAAGTGGTGTGGTAGGCGTTGCCAGCGCCTGGTATCTGAATCAGGCAGGACATGAGGTCACCGTCATTGATCGGGAACCGGGGGCGGCTCTTGAAACCAGCGCTGCGAATGCCGGGCAAATCTCCCCCGGCTATGCCGCGCCGTGGGCAGCACCAGGCGTGCCTTTAAAAGCGATTAAATGGATGTTTCAGCGCCATGCGCCGCTGGCCGTTCGTCTCGACGGTACGCAGTTCCAGTTGAAATGGATGTGGCAAATGTTACGTAACTGCGACACCAGCCACTATATGGAAAATAAAGGGCGGATGGTGCGCCTGGCGGAATACAGCCGTGATTGCCTGAAAGCATTACGCGCAGAGACAAATATCCAGTATGAAGGTCGGCAGGGTGGGACGCTGCAACTGTTCCGTACCGAACAACAATATGAAAACGCCACTCGCGATATCGCCGTGCTGGAAGATGCTGGTGTGCCGTACAAATTACTGGAATCCAGCCGCCTGGCAGAAGTGGAGCCCGCACTGGCAGAAGTGGCGCATAAACTGACCGGCGGTTTGCAACTGCCCAATGATGAAACCGGAGACTGCCAGCTCTTTACCCAGAATCTGGCGCGGATGGCGGAGCAGGCGGGGGTTAAATTCCGCTTTAATACGCCCGTTGATCAACTACTTTGCGACGGCGAGCAAATCTACGGCGTGAAGTGTGGTGATGAAGTGATTAAGGCCGATGCGTATGTGATGGCGTTTGGTTCTTACTCGACGGCGATGCTCAAAGGCATTGTTGATATTCCGGTGTATCCGCTGAAGGGGTATTCCCTGACCATTCCAATTGCGCAGGAAGATGGCGCGCCGGTATCCACCATTCTTGATGAAACCTACAAAATCGCCATTACCCGTTTCGATAACCGTATCCGCGTTGGCGGGATGGCGGAAATTGTTGGCTTTAACACTGAACTGTTACAGCCGCGTCGTGAAACGCTGGAAATGGTCGTTCGCGATCTCTATCCGCGCGGCGGTCATGTCGAGCAGGCAACTTTCTGGACCGGTTTGCGCCCGATGACGCCAGACGGCACGCCGATTGTTGGTCGTTCACGCTTTAAAAATCTGTGGCTGAATACCGGTCACGGTACGCTCGGCTGGACGATGGCTTGCGGTTCCGGCCAGTTGTTAAGCGATCTGCTCTCGGGGCGCACGCCCGCTATCCCGTATGAGGATTTAAGCGTAGCGCGCTACAGCCGTGGATTTACGCCATCACGCCCGGGCCATTTACATGGCGCGCACAGCTAAGGAATCGAGATGACCAGACCGATACAGGCCAGCCTCGATCTACAGGCATTAAAACAGAATCTGAACATTGTCCGCCAGGCCGCGCCGCACGCGCGCGTCTGGTCGGTGGTAAAAGCGAACGCGTATGGGCACGGTATTGAGCGTATCTGGAGTGCGCTCGGGGCGACTGATGGCTTTGCCTTACTTAATCTGGAAGAGGCCATTACCCTACGTGAGCGCGGCTGGAAAGGGCCGATCCTCATGTTGGAAGGTTTTTTCCACGCCCAGGATCTGGAGATTTATGACCAGTATCGCCTGACTACCTGCGTTCACAGTAACTGGCAGCTCAAAGCGTTGCAAAACGCGCGACTAAAAGCACCCCTGGATATTTATCTTAAAGTGAACAGTGGAATGAATCGGCTGGGCTTCCTGCCCGATCGCGTGTCCACCGTCTGGCAGCAACTGCGGGCGATGGCGAATGTTGGCGAAATGACCCTGATGTCGCATTTTGCCGAGGCCGAGCATCCTGATGGGATTACCGGGGCGATGGCGCGTATTGACCAGGCGGCGGAAGGGCTGGAGTGTCGACGCTCGTTGTCTAACTCGGCGGCGACGCTGTGGCATCCGGAAGCGCATTTTGACTGGGTGCGTCCGGGGATTGTTTTGTATGGTGCATCACCATCCGGTCAGTGGCGCGATATCGCCAATACCGGATTACGTCCAGTAATGACGTTAAGTAGCGAGATTATTGGTGTCCAGACGCTGAAAGCGGGAGAGCGCGTGGGATATGGCGGTCGCTATACCGCGCGTGATGAACAGCGAATCGGCATTGTCGCCGCCGGATACGCCGACGGTTATCCGCGGCATGCGCCAACCGGTACCCCTGTTTTAGTCGACGGCGTACGCACCATGACGGTAGGGACTGTCTCGATGGATATGCTGGCGGTCGATTTAACGCCTTGCCCGCAGGCGGGTATTGGTACCCCGGTTGAGCTGTGGGGCAAAGAGATCAAAATTGATGATGTCGCCGCCGCTGCCGGAACTGTTGGCTATGAATTGATGTGCGCGCTGGCGTTACGTGTGCCTGTTGTGACGGTGTAACTTGCTGTAGCCGGATGCGACCAGCGTCACATCCGGCGATACAAGACGGATCAAACTTAAGATTCGGCTTCTTCCTCCGCGACCCGAACGCCAATCTTCAGTACTTCATTATCTTCTTTCTCGGCCACCGTCCAGATCATCCCGGCAAACTCCACCTGATCACCGACAACCGGAGCCGCGCCTAACAATTGCTGGACAATTTCCCCCAGCGTTTGCTGTTTATCGCGATACTCCCGACCATCTTCCAGACCATATATCAGCGCCACATCGGCATATTTGGCACTGGCTTCAAGAATGAAGTCACCAAAGAAACGTTGATCCAGCGCGACTGGCGGTGACTGGCTGAACAGTTTACCGAGCGCCGGGAGATCGCGTTCCCGACCAATCACGCACAAGACGTCGCCTTCACGCAGTCGGGTGCTGCCAGTGGGATGAAGCAACTGGTTATCACGAAACAGTGCCGCAATACGCGTCTCTTTTGGCATATGCAGATCGCGCAGCGCCGCGCCCACGCACCATTTATCGGCACTCAACTGATAAACAAACTGTTCCCACGGGTTTTCCGGATGAATATCAAGGCCAACGCGTGATACCGGGCGTCCGACGGGCGGAACCACCACTTTGGCTTTTTTCGCCGCCCACGAGAGCGACGTTCCCTGTAACAACAGCGAAACCAGAACCACGAAGAAGGCGACATTAAAGAACAGACGTGCATTCTCCAGGCCCGCCATCATCGGGAACACCGCCAGGATAATTGGCACCGCGCCGCGCAGCCCGACCCAACTGATAAATACGCGCTCGCGCAAATTGAAGCCACGGAACGGCAGCAATCCGGCAAATACCGAAAGGGGACGAGCGAAGAAAATCATCCATGCGGACAAAATGAGCGCCGGAATGGCAATAGGCAGTAAGTCGCTTGGGTTAACCAACAGCCCAAGCACCAGGAACATGGCGATTTGCGCCAGCCAGGCGAGGCCGTCGAAATTCTGCAGAATGCCGTAGCGGTTGCGAATAGGGCGATTCCCCAGCAGAAAACCGCACAGATACACCGCCAGAATACCGCTACCTTCCAGCGCAGTGGTTAATGAGAAAATCAGAATACCGCCGCTTAATGCCAGCAATGGATATAATCCGGCGGGCAGGGCGATGCGGTTGATCATTTGCAGCAGTAAATAACCGCCACCAAGACCTATTACAATGCCCAGACCAAATTGTTGCAGAATATCGACAATGAACATCCAGCTAATATTGCTCTCATGATGCTGGATCATCGCAATCAGGGTAATGGTCAGAAACACGGCCATCGGATCATTACTGCCGGATTCTATTTCCAGCGTCGAGCCAACACGTTCGTTAAGCCCCTTGCCGCCAAGCAGAGAAAATACCGCAGCGGCATCCGTGGAACCGACAATGGCGCCGATTAATAAGCCTTCAATCAAATTGAGATTAAACAGCCACGCCGCCATCATGCCGGTTAAACCAGAAGTAATCAGCACGCCCACCGTCGCCAGTGACAGCGCCGGGCCTAACGCCACGCGAAATGAACTGGCCTGGGTACGCATCCCGCCGTCGAGCAAAATAATCGCCAGCGCGAGGTTACTTACCATGTAAGCAAAAGGATAATTATCAAACGGGATGCCGCCGACGCCATCAA
The DNA here is from genome assembly GCF_004211985.1 of Escherichia sp. E10V10. Lineage (NCBI taxonomy): Bacteria > Pseudomonadati > Pseudomonadota > Gammaproteobacteria > Enterobacterales > Enterobacteriaceae > Escherichia > Escherichia sp. E10V10. The sequence goes on from NZ_RHJO01000019.1 coordinate 24,709, forward strand.
CCCCCGCCAGCATGCCGATCGCCAGAAAAATAACCAGAATGGGAATGCCAAGACGGGAAGAAAATGAACTAAGTAAAATACTGCTGGTGACAAGGATGGATCCTAAGATGAAAAGGCTAATTATTGTTGTGGCATCCAACGGTCGGTTACTCCTGATTACACTGTCTCTTATATAAACCCTACCATATTAGCGGCAGAAACAGCGTTTTACTTAGCCCTGAAACGTGATTTTTTTACACTTTAAGAACAGGATGACCACTAATCGTCAACTGTGTGCCTTCCTGGGTGTGATTAAGCGTGGCATGTGCGCCCAACGGCAGCGTAACTGTGCGTTGTTCATGACCAAAATCGAGGCCAGTTATGAGTGGAATAGACAGGCGGGAACGCAAGAACGCGTACACCGACTCCAGGTTGTAACCCGCGTCATAATCATTGGGCGTGCTACCACTGAAGCTACCGAGGATAATCGCCTTTTGACGCGGTAAAATTCCGGCATGATAGAGCTGTAACAGCATACGTTCGACGCGGAAAGGGTGCTCGTTAATATCTTCCAGCACCAGAATACCGTTCTCAATTTGCGGCATCCACGGCGTACCAATCAGCGAAATCAGCATCGCGAGATTGCCTCCCCACAACGTGCCTTCGGTCCGACACGTCGGGCCTTCCCCTTGCCATTCAATGGTGAATGTTTCATTGCGTAATGCCAGCCAGAAATGGTGCTCGGTAAAGGCGTTCAGTTCTTCCGCGCCAAAATTCGCCACCAGCATCGGGCCGCTAAAGGTGATGACATTACCCTGGGTCAGCAGCCCACACTGGATGGCTGTGAAATCGCTATGCCCGCAGATCAGCAACGGATCATGTTGTTGGCGAGCAACCAGCGCCTGCCAGTCAATATCCGCCAGTAAGCGGCTGGCGCCGTAACCGCCGCGAACCGCCAGTACGATAGTGTTGGGTGATGTCAGCCCTGCAAGAGAATTAATATCCGCCAGACGCTCCGTTTCCGTACCTGCAAACCGCTCACAGCGACGGGCAATGACCTCTACGTTATTGACCTGATGACCCGCATCCATCAGGCGTTGAATACCGCGCTGCGCGGCGTGCTGATTAATGCAGTAACCCGACGGGGCGATTAAGTGAAACTGAGACATGGCAATTCCTTGCTGACAACAGAAACGAATTGTATATCATGCCGCTTAGGTGTGCCGTTGTCACCTCAACGGCGATTCCAGGCTATAAGGATAGATGAAGTGAAATTGAGATGGTTTGCCTTTTTGATTGTGTTATTAGCGGGTTGTTCATCAAAACATGACTATACGAACCCTCCGTGGAATGCGAAAGTTCCGGTACAACGTGCAATGAAGTGGATGCCAATAAGTCAGAAAGCCGGTGCGGCCTGGGGTGTCGATCCACAATTGATCACGGCGATTATCGCTATCGAGTCGGGCGGTAACCCGAACGCGGTGAGTAAGTCGAATGCGATTGGTCTGATGCAGTTAAAAGCCTCCACGTCCGGACGCGATGTTTACCGTCGCATGGGCTGGAGCGGCGAACCAACGACCAGTGAGCTGAAAAATCCAGAGCGTAATATCTCAATGGGGGCAGCTTACCTGAATATTCTGGAAACCGGCCCGCTGGCAGGTATTGAAGATCCGAAAGTACTGCAATATGCGCTGGTGGTGTCATACGCTAACGGGGCAGGCGCACTGTTACGGACTTTCTCCTCAGATCGGAAAAAGGCGATCAGCAAAATCAACGATCTGGACGCTGACGAGTTCCTCGATCACGTCGCGAGAAATCACCCCGCGCCGCAGGCTCCACGCTATATCTATAAACTCGAGCAGGCTCTGGACGCAATGTAACTCAGTCGCGTACTTTGTCCGCTTTCTCACGGGCTTCCCGCTCTAGTGAGAAAATAATCCGCTGTAATTGCCGCTCCACCGTCGGGCTGACGTTAAGAAAACGAAAGCTCAGACGGGGAGTGGAGACGGTTTCATTTTTACCATCAATCAATTTACGCTCGCTGATCGTCAGTAACTGGGCATCAAAGTGAAAAATGCCCCATTGTCCCATGTTGACTTCAATCTGTGCGAAGCGCATGCCTTCTTGCAATCCGGCAGGCTTTGCCGTTTCCAGTAATGCGCCCATGCCGCCTAACGACAAATCATACAGGCGAAAACGTAACGTGCTGTTATCCGCCAGTTTGGTCTGGCAAAAATAAGGTGGATGGAGCGGGGCGGAGATGCGGAAATATCGGCGTCGCTGCACAAACCATAGCGCGGGAGGTGGTGCGGTAATAAAGGCCGGAAGCTGCAGGTATTCACTTTGCTGTAATTGTTCAACAGTAAACTCGACTTTCGCACCCTGAGTTTCGGCGGTTATGGTAATGTGCTGCGCCTTAAGCACTGCATTGTTGTCTTCTGCTTGACTGCCGTAATCCAGCACCAGTTTATCCGGGCTTATTGCCAGTATTTTGCTGATCAGTTGACCGTCACTCCAACTGATACGCAAGGGAATTGCGGCTTTATGCAAATCGCGTAAAACGCCCAGTACTGCTAAAGGATTTTGTTTCAGGAACTGCTCATGGTAGTGACTCACGCGGAAAAACTCCTGACCGACAAACTGTCTTTGGTTTATCGGTAGCGATTAACAAAACTTTATACAAACGCGAATTTTTTTTACATGTTGACTGCAAATCAACCACCAGACGCCCGACATCAAACTTACCCTTGCCTATACTTAGAGCGTTGACGTAAGCATTTCTTGCGTCCTGTTCATAGAAACGAGGGCCTGAACATGGGAATTATTGCCTGGATTATTTTTGGCCTGATAGCCGGCATTATCGCCAAGCTAATCATGCCGGGGCGTGATGGTGGTGGATTTTTCCTGACCTGTATTCTCGGAATAGTCGGTGCGGTGGTCGGCGGCTGGCTGGCGACCATGTTTGGCATTGGCGGCTCCATCAGCGGTTTTAATTTGCACAGCTTCCTGGTGGCGGTGGTGGGAGCTATTCTCGTTCTGGGCGTATTCCGCCTCCTGCGAAGAGAATAAGATTTTCATAAGGCGGATAGCGATACAGATGCCGCTATCCGCTTTCACATCAGAACGTATACTCGACACCTGCCCAGAAATTGCGACCTTCTTCAATAAACCCTTCACTGTAGGCATATTGGGTATCAAACAGGTTATTGACCGACGCATTGACGCTGAAACCATGACCTAAGGCGTAATCAGCTCGAATGTGGGTCACCGCAAAACCGGCGGCTTTTTGTGAACCGTCACTGTTGCTGTAGCTGGAGGAACGCGCCTCTTCCGACAGTGTTACGCTTAACGGCTCCCACGGTTTGAGAGTCATCCATGCGGTCATGGTCTGCGTTGGCAGATCGGTTATCTTGCCGATGTCTTTGCGTTTACCGTCAGCGTGGATCAGGGCGTAGCTCAATCCTACATCCAGTATATTGCTGATTTTCCCCTTAATACCGGCATCCAGACCGCTGTAATCCACCGTGCCGCTGTTCTGGTTTTGAATGGTATCGGCATCGATATTGTGCGAGAGGATGGCATCACTCACCCGATTATAGTAAACGCTGACCTCAAATCCCCAGTCGCGCGTGAAGGCACCATTCCAGGTTAAATCTACCCCGCGCGCGCGTTCCGGCTTGAGCTGCGGGTTAACAATCGCTATCTGGTTATACGCTGGTTTGGACGTGGTATAGCGTTCTTTCAGCGTCGGAAAGCGTGTGCGGTCATAGTACGAAAGCGCCAGCGTGTCTTCATTGGCAAAGTGGTATTTCCCCATCACCTGCCAGTTAAAAGCTGACTGATTGTTGTCGTCATAATGGGTGATGCTGCCATCGTTCTCATGTTTTTTCGCTTCTACGCTATCGCGCCAGTCATAGCTGATTCCCGCCACGACATCGACATTATCGGCGGCAGCCCATTGATATTCACTGGCGAGCGACCAGGTGCGATCTTCATAGCGATCGTAAGCGGCGTGCGGCGCACCTTTTTCCCGGTGTACGTCATCTTTCCAGTTAACGGCAAACGACAGCAGATCGTTTTCACGCACATCGGCTGCCAGTTGTAACCCGGCACCGTCGCTGTAATCGGAATAATGGCTGTAGCTGCCTTTTTTATTTTTCAAATCAGCCAGCGAGTTGTACATCATCAGCGTATTTTCAAAGGTGTCGCGATACAGCCGACTTTTCAAAGTAAAACGCTCGTTTAGCTGGGTCGTTCCCTGATAGTAAAAACTTTCTTTGTCATACTCCGGCCACTGCCAGTAGCGTGATTTCTGACCACTGTTTCCGCTGTATGGCGGGTTATCTTTTTCACCATCCTGCTTAATGTAAGTCAGTGTGTATTCATCGTTTTCGCGTGGTGTAAAACCGAGCTTCACAATGCCGCGTTTGTCATCAGCCGATGAGTGAATCATCTTGCCGTGTTTGCCTGCAATATCGTTATTCACACCATGCGGCAGGCCGAGAAAATCCTGCTTTAGCTGGCTACCGCTGACTTGCAAATACCCCAGATCGCTGCTGGCGGCAAATGAAGCATGCATATCGTAGGCATTGTCCTGGCTACGGCTCCATCCCTGGCGATATCCCAGATTTGCTTCCAGAGGTTTCGTTGGCTTCTGGGTGGTGATATTAATGGCTCCGCCCATCTGATTAGGCCCCTGAAGCAGCGACGAATACCCTTTGGAAACTTCGACCGCGCCCAGATTGTTGGTCAGAATCCGTGCCAGATCGAGGTTGCCGTCATAGGGAACATAAATCGGCACACCGTCGAAATAGACCGGTACCTGACGGCTATCAAAACCACGAACTTTGACCTGTTCTTCGTTGCGGCTGCCTGACTTTTGCAGCACTACGCCAGGGACGACGCTTAATGCCTTAGCGACATTCTGTTTATCCAGGGCCTTCATGGTGGGTTGATCGAGAACGGTGGTCGTCGTCGATGATACGGGGCTGGACCATACGGTCAGCGTGTCGCTCTCCTGAGCGGCTACGGCCTGCTGGGTAAAGGCAAGTGATAATGCTGTGCAGAGATAACGTTTTTTGAGTCTCATAGAATAAATTCCGTTTAACAAAGAATTAAATAGAGGCTGCGGGTTGCAGACTGACTTTGATGTCAGCCGGTGCCGCGTAATAAGGCGCGGAAGTAATAAAAAGGCGAATGCCGCAGTCGAGGTAATTTTTGAGTGTCGTCAGATTAATTCCGCCGGTCAGAGCCAGCGTGCAGTGGGGAGCCAGCGACGGCGCTATTTGCGCAATTTCAGTTGCCTGCTGCGGACTAAATTTGTCGAGCTGAAGTACGTCTGGTTGCGCGTGTAACGCGGCGATAGCCTCTTTCGGCGTTTCGGCTTCAACAACAATTTTCTTCTCGGGGGCGTGGCGACGTAACTGAGCGATTGCGCCCGACCAGTCCTGATTGTCAGCAAGAAAATGACGGTGGTTGGCGAACAATAATATGGTTTCCGCACATCCGGCACGGTGAATCAGCCCGCCAGCGGCAATGACAGCTTGTGTTGCCAGCAACCGGGTTCCAGGGATAGCTTTTCGGGTGCAGGCGATATTGCCGTCAGGATAACGTTCACGAAGCAACGCCAGCATTTGAGCGAGATAATCTGAGACGCCGCAACTCCACTCCAGTACGTTCTGGACCGCTTTCCATCCCTGATGAAGTGCAGCAGCGTCGCCGTGGGCATGGATCAGCCGCTGACCTGCATCCGCTTGTGAACCGTCGCTGACCGCGTCATCAATGGTTAACCCCAGCGTGGTTAACATCTTACACGCGAGAGAAACGCCGCTGACGCAGCCGCCCTGGCGGTGAAAAAACGCAATATAGCCAGGCTGGTGTCCAATATTTAATGCCCGCGTGGTCAGGTCACCGCCCTGGATATCTTCCAGAAGTAACGCATCGATTTGTGCCTGAGAAATGAAGATCATCGCAGTGCCTCCGGCGGCACGCTATCCCACCAGATGAGCGCCCAGTCGCGGCTGGCAGGGGCGAGGGTACGAGCATCTTGTTGTTGATACCAGCGATATAACCGCTCACGCTCATCGTCGTTAAGCGTGCCAAGACTCCAGCTGACATTCTGCTCAAAACGTTCCCAGGTGCTGTTATCCTGTTGGCAATTTTGTCCACGGATAAAATCGACGTGAGCATAAATTCCCATTTGATACAGGATGTTGAGCGCAAAGATATAGTTGGGTAATTCGATCACTTCCCGACCTGCCGCCCGCTGAATGGCCGGGGAGACGAACGAGGTGCTGACCAGATGAGTGGTGTAGACGCGCAGCCGTGCCTGATTATTCAGTTTGCTCATTGCCTGGCGCATATCAGCCACCAGAGTGGATCGGGAAGCCACGGCAATATCGCAGCGTGGCAGGTCACTCCAGTCCTCTTCCCAGGCGCGCTGGATCCAGTGGACATTGTCAGCCTTCAGTGCGGCGGCGCGGCGGGCGGCAACGTTCAGCATCCCCTGACTGTAATCAACGCCATAAACCGTAGTGAGTTTGTCAGCCAGCGCCAGCGATACGGTGCCTGGTCCGCAGCCCATATCGAATAAGGTCTGCGCGCCTTGCAGGTCAATTTTAGCGATCAGTTGTTGCAGGTAGCTGTCCGTTGGCGAGGCACAATTTTCAGCCATTTTCTCCGCCCGTTGATCCCAGTGATCGGGCGTTTTTTCTGTGCGGTGAGCCAGTTTGAGTTGCTGCAGATAAAGGTCTGCAAAATCAATATCATCAATGAGCATGATTGTTCCTTAGCGGCTAATTGCAGAGAGGTGATGATGAATTTGGTCGGCAGAAACCCGATACAGGGCCGCCAGTTTGTTCGTTGTTAACTGTTCGGTCGGTAAGCCTTGTGTTACTCGTCCATCTGGCTCTACCTGGATAATGCTGTCGGCAATGGCGTTGGCATGGAGCGGATGGTGAGTCGACATTAACATTGTCATGCCGTTATTTTTTAGCTGCGCCAGCGTGTCCAGAAGTTGGATCTGATGACCGAAATCGAGGCTGGAGGCGGGCTCATCCAGTAACAACAAGCGCGGTTGTTGGACGAGTGCACGGGCGATTAAAGCCAGCTGGCGTTCACCGCCGCTAAGGGTATTCCAGCGTCTTGTCGCCAGATGCAAAATACCCAGCTTTTCCAGTTGTTCCGTTGCTTTCAGGCGTTCTTGCTTACCGGGAACGGAAAAAGCGCCCATGGTAGGGGCCAGGCCCATCAACACCATATCCAGCACACTGAAAGCAAAAATACCGTCGTGCGCCTGCGGTACCCAGGCAATTGCTTGCGCGCGCTGGCGATGGTTAAGTGTCTGAACGGGGATGCTATCCAGTAAGATCTCGCCCTTTAATAACGGTATAACGCCAAGAATGGAGCGCATGAGCGTGGTTTTGCCGCAACCATTGGCGCCAAGCAGACAACAAATAGTTCCTTGTGACAGGGCGAAGGAAACGTCACTTAGCACCGGATGGCGGGAGTAACCCAGAGACGCATGACGGACGGCAAGCAAAGTCACTGGCGACCTCCGCGTAACAACAAAAGCAGGAAAAACGGTGCGCCAACAAAAGCGGTCAGAATGCCGAGCGGGATTTCTGTTGTCCCAATGCTGCGCGCCAGCGTATCGGTGAGCAGGAGCAGAATTGCGCCAGTACACATTGCCATGGGCAACTGTTGCTGATGGTTATGACCGGTCAACAAGCGGGCAATGTGCGGAACGACCAGACCAACCCAACCAATAATGCCCGCTATTGCTACCGTGCTGGCGGTGATTAGTGTGGCGCAGACAATCAATCCTAATCGCAGACGCGCAACATTCAGCCCCAGCGAGCGGGCTTCGTCATCAGAAAGCGTGAGTAAATTCATGCGCCAGCGGAGGAATAGCAGAGGAACGGAGCCAGCCAGAATGAGCGGTGCCGCGTAGTAAAGGTCGCGTAAGGTTACCGTAGACAGGCCACCGAGTAGCCAGAAGGTAATCGAGGGCAACTGGGTATAGGGATCGGCCAGCGTTTTAATTAGCGATATCCCCGCTCCGCACAACGTTCCTAACGCAATGCCGACCAGCACCAGCGTGAGCACCGGATCGTGACGAGTCACCCGACATGTAATCAGCCAGACGCCTGCGACCACCAGCAGACCGCCGCAAAATGCATAGAGTTGGATGTAAGCTATCGATAATCCCCACAGGATTGCCGCGCAGGCACCAAGTCCGGCACCGGCGGAGACGCCTAAAATATCCGGTGAAACTAAGGGATTACGGAACATACCCTGATAGGTGGTTCCGGCGCCTGCCAGCGCAGCGCCCAGTAACAACGCCGCCAGAATGCGCGGCACGCGGATTTGCCAGAAGACAATTTGTTCCTGCACAGGAACATCTTCTTGACGAAGAATTAGCGCCAGCAGTTGCTGTATATCGAGATGATAAGCCCCATTTACGGCGGCAAAAGTGATACTGATAGCTGCCAGCAGCAGAATACATCCGTTCGCGGTTCTCATTAGCTCGCCACCATTTTTTGATAGTCGGCGTCACTTAATGGGCAATGCCAGAACAGTTGAGCGTAACGTTTCATATCGTTTTTAAACTGGCTGTTGACTGCGGGATCCAGCCAGGCGTGGAGTCTGCGCAATCCCAGAAGACGGTTGATTCCCGGCGGGGCATCCAGCCAGCCGAAAGGCAAGCCACTCAAAAACAGGATGCGATGTTCCGCAACGGCATTTACGCCCTGCCAGAGAGGATCGTTACGGATAAAGTTTGCAGTCACAGCATCCTGAACCAGAATAATATCCGGCTGCCAGCGCAGTAGATTTTCCATGGAAACCTGTGCCAGGCCGTGGCGATCGGCTATTTGCGCGACGTTGTGCAAACCTAATAATTCCGCCGCCTCGGTATGCAACGAACCCTGTAAGCCCGTTTCCAGCCCTCGGGGACCGCGCGCAGCATAAAAGCGGAGGTTAGCGGCGGGTGAGGTGGCGAATGCCTGAGCTTCACCAACGAAGCGGCTGGCGAGATTGGCTTGTTCTGCGGCGCGGTGCTCTTCGCCTAACGTTTTGCCAAGCGTTGTTAACTGTTCTGCCGATTGCTCCAGTTTCCCATTAAGCAATAACCAGGGTATTTGTGTCTGTTCGCTAACCTGCCGTGCCTGGGAGATCCAGGTTTCATCCGTATTGCCGCAATCAACGACCAAATCGGGCTGCAATGCCATAAGCCCTTCCATTGAAAGCGAACTGGCGCGTCCGGCGAGTCGTCCAAGTTTAGGTAAATGACGTATTGCCGGAGTTAATGGAATTGCCGCCTCGCGAGCAAAGTCAAAAGAAGAAAAACCGACCAGTTTTTCTGGCGCGACAGCCAGCAAAAGCAGATCGGCAGGCGCACCGGCACTGACAATACGCGTAATTTTTTTGGCTTCAGGAAGCGTCAATGAGGCCCAGAATTTAACTGATTGTGCAAAGGACGGCAGATGATGCAGGAACAAGGTAGACGCAAGAGCCTGCGTAAACATCCGTCTGGTTAGTGACATAAGTAATATCCTGACAATTAAAACCGCTATATATTTACATATATATCGATAAAGATCATGTTTGATGTCAAGATTTGTCTAAAGAAACAGAATGATCTGCTTATTTGCTAAACAACGCTTTGTTCAACAAGAAAATTGTCAGGGAGAATGCGTGAGTGGCGGAAAAATATAAATAGAAGAGTAATGATTAATAAATTGATAATGTAAAATTAATATCTTCTCTGATATAAGAAAATTAAGACATAGATCGTATAATAATCGATGTTTGGTTTTTCGTGGAAAAAAAGAGCAATGCCAATTTTATGCGCGCAATGGCATTGCCCGATATACAGCAAAGTTAAGACGTAGGTTCCGCCTCTTTTTGTTTAACCGGCTGTGTGGTTGATTTACCGGTCGGACGCGTTGCCGGAACGTTGTCACACGGTTGTTCTTTCGGGCAGATCAAATCGAGCATTTTCAGCGTGACGCCATTGGTCCAGCCAAAGCCATCCTGCAACGGGTATTCGCCACCGCCGCCACCTGTTCCGGTGGTACTGACATCATATTTCTCGACCAGCTTCTTCTCCCGGTCATAAGTGTGCTGAACATTGGTCAGGAAGTGCCAGCTAATGTCCATCGCCACCTCGTTCTGCCCGTAGTTTTGCAATCCTTCTGTCGCCACCCATTGCAGGGGAGCCCAGCCATTTGGCGCATCCCATTGCTGTCCACTTTTAACCGATGTGGTGTTCAGTCCGCCAGGTTGCAACAGATGTGTTTTAGTGGCAGCAGCCATTTTGGTCGCGCGATCTTTTGCCGCTGCATTGACATAAAGCGGGAACAGGGCGGCGGCAGTTAACTGATTGCGTACTTTATCGCTCTTCAGATCGTAGTCGGCATACCAGCCATGTTGATCGTTCCACAGGTATTTTTCGATCCCTTTCTGACGGGCATCGGCGAGCGTTTCATATTGGCTGGCCATCGCGTTATCCCCGGCGACTTTACTGGCGCGGGAGAGAATTTTCTCCATCTTATACATCAGACTATTGAGATCGACCGGTACGATGCTGGTGGTGCGTAACGTATTTAACTGCTGCGGGTTGTCCATCCAGCGTGAACTGAAATCCCAGCCAGACGCGGCGGCAGAACGCAGATCGCGGTAAATTTCAGTGGCAGGGCGGTTCGGATTACTTTTGGCGGTGGCAATATCTTCTACCCACGACTCCGGGCGTGGCGTATCGTGGTCATCCCAATAGCGGTTAAGAATAGTGCCATCCTTGAGTTTAACAACGCGTTTTTCCTGTTGCCCGGCCTGCAGGTTTTCAATACCGTCCATCCAGTACGCGTACTCTTTTTGCAGTTGCGGCAGATATTGTTTCAACGCGTCGTCACCTTCGTGTTGCGCGAGTAACTCCACCATCAAGGCAAAAAAGGGCGGCTGCGATCGGCTCAAATAATAGCTGCGGTTACCGTTTGGAATATGCCCATAAGTATCTATTTCATGACCAAAGTTTGCCACCATGTCCGCCACTTTATCCCAGTGACCGCTTTCGGCAAGCCCCAGCATGGTGAAGTAACTGTCCCAGTAATACACTTCGCGAAAACGACCTCCCGGCACGACATAGGGTTTCGGCAACGGCAACAGAGAATCCCATTGTTCGGTACTTTCGGTAGAACGGGTTAACACCGGCCAAAGTCCGTCAATGTGTTCGCGCAGTGACTGCCCCTTTGGAGGCACATATTTTTCTCCCTCTTTCGGCAGGGTGAAATTGACGTTAACGAAATGGCGCAGATCGAACCCGCTCTGATTCTGCTGCATCCGGTAGTCTGCGAGGATCATTAATGGATCGCTGTTAGGAATGGCATCGGCAAAAGTTTTTTGATCAGGAAAAAGTTTGGCGTTTTGCACATCGTTAAACAGAGGGCCTAACAAAATATCAGGCGATTGTGGCGTCACCGGTGTTTCTTCTGCCTGTGCAGATAGCGCGGCGGCACACAATAATACGGCAGCAGGTATTAACGCCACTTTCTGCGAGCGACGAGGGACAAGTGGTTTCATCAATCATTCTCCTTTGGCGATACCGAACAAAACGGTATTCAAGTATCAGAAAACCTTAGTTCAGGATCGCCGTAAGAGCATGATTGAAATCTTTTTCTGCGAACTGACAGACAAATCTGATTTAACTCTGATGCCTGAAGCGTTGTGCTTTTACGTCCAGCGTTAACGTCTCTTCAGGTTGAATCGCATACAGCTTCTCTCCCTGCTGGCAAATCCAGCCAATGCCCAGTTCGCGGGCAATTAGAGCGCTGTGGGATACCGGACTTCCGGCACTAAGGCAGATGCCCTTAACGACTGTCGGATCCAGTTGAAGTACCGTGGAGGGATAAATGTTCTCCGCCAGTAAAATGGTCGGCGCGCTAAACTGAGGGAGTTCTTCTTTTGTCTGTGTCAGGTGGAGCAGGGTGCGATGCAGAAGATCGTCCACATCAATATAGCGAGCCTGCAAATATTCATCATCAATCTGCTGGTATTGCTGGCTAAGTTCTTTAAGAACCTGCTGCCAGGCATACTCCGCCGTGCAATGTTCATGCTGAAGGAGTTCGCTTGCCGCTACCCGCAGTTCAGGATCGTCTAATAGTGTATGGTGGCCGGAAAAAATTGCTGCGATATCGTCGAGCCCGCTTGCTTCTGCCTTTGCCGTTAACGTCATCAGATCTAACAACGTGAAGTCAATTGCCTGGCGTAACCGTTCCTGTTCTTCTTCCACGCTCAGTGATGATTTTGCCTGTACTGTGCATAAAACCGGTTGATAATAAAAGGCTTTTCCTGTGACAGGCGGAACTGGACGCAGAGTTGGCGGTGCTATCTCTTCCATTTCACCAAAGTTATCTTCAGCCAACTGGCGAAAAGCGACCAACGCCTCTTCAGCCTCTGGCCCTTTTGCAATCAGGCGCAGCGTATCGTTACAGCGGACTTGTAACAGCGCAATCTGGTTAATACTCTCCGGTGTTACGCACTTACCGTTTTTCTCCAACAACATGTCTGCATTAAATGTCGATAAGGTATAGACCAGTCGGGAGGCTGGACGGACGTGGAGTCCGTTACGGTTTTTAATCACCACTGCCAGAGAACGGGCTTCTTCATCGTACGAGGGGCATATGTCGGAGATTTCAGTAGCGGATGATGGTAAGCCCAGTTGTTCTCGTTTGGCTTCCAGCGCATGCATGGCGTCATGGATGACTTTGTCGATAGCCGCCCCCGAGGCTGCGCTGACGGCGGCTGCTAACGTTCCTTCGACCAACGGTGCAGCGCACAAACGTACTCTCGCGGCGATCTCTGGCGCCAGCAATTCCAGTGCGGTTTCTGCACTCAATAACGCACTCCCCATATCCATCATGACCAACACATGGTCGGCATCGGCAACGGATTCGATGGCTTCCATCACTTTGACGGCATCTGTACCGATGGGATTCTGTGGATCGTCAATTCCTGCGGCAATGGCGATTTTACAACTATCGCCCATTAACATCTGGCGAGCTAATTCACCGACACCTTCTCCCAGTCGGGCGCTATGTGAAACTATGACCAGGTTTACCATCACCAATTCCTTACTCTTTTGCGGCTAACGCCAACATTTGCATCATAAACATCACGGAGGTTGCACCAGGATCCTGGTGACCAATACTGCGTTCACCGAGATAACTGGCCCGGCCTTTGCGGGCTTGCATCGTAATCGTGCTTTGTGCGGCGGATTCCGCGACGCTACTGGCGGCTTCGAGCGCCGCCGGAACAGAAAGGTTTTGCTCACTGGACTGGCGTAACGACTCAACCACTGGCCCCCAGACATCGCACATGGTTTTATCGCCTGGTTCTGCTTTCCCCCGACTGATTACGCCGTCTGCGCCATCACGGAACATCTGATAAAGCTCTATCAACGTCAGGCTTTGACGTGCCTGAGTTGCCTGTGCCGCACGGATAAAGAACGTACCGAACAGTGGGCCGCTGGCACCGCCGACGCTGGAAAGCAACGTCATGCCGGTATTCTTGAGAATGAAACCGATGTCTTTATCCGCGATGGCAGGGAGTTTTTCCACCACTTTGCTAAAGCCACGATTCATATTCAGCCCGTGGTCAGCGTCGCCAATTTCACGATCCAGCCCGGTAAGATAATCGCTCTCTTTGCTGAAAATTTCTCCACAGCGAGTGAGCCAGGTAACAATTTGAGTTCTGCTCAGTGACATGGTTATCTCCTTATTTACCCCAGTTAAGCGCCGGGGTGTGGACCGGGGCGTCCCATAACGCCAGCGTTTCGTCATCAACTTTCAGTAAGGTGATGGAAAAACCGGTCATGTCCAGTGAGGTGCAGTACGCGCCGATTAAATTACGCTCGATAGTCAAGCCAGCTTGCTGGCAACGCGTGGTCAGGCGGTTATAGACGCCATACAGTTCAGAAAGCGGTGTCGCGCCAAGATTGTTGACCAGCGCAATCACGCGATCGCCAGACTGAAGCGGTTGTTTAGTTTGCGTCTCTTCCTGCCAGCTACCTTGTCGATAATCCCAGAAGCGCAGCGTGCGGTGATATGTGCCATTTTCCAGCAGCGTGTCGAACATTTCATCGACAGTTTGATCAAGAGAGGAGAAGGGGCGGCGGTCAATACCCGGCTCACCATGAATGCCGACACCAAATTCCATTTCATTATCTGCCAGCGTAAAAGAAGGTTTGCCTGCAGCAGGGACGGTACAGGCACCGAGGGCGATACCAATAGAGTGGCCCTGATTGTTCAACTTACGCCCCAGTTGTGCACAAGCCTCCAGCGAGTCACCGCGTTCTGCCGCTGCGCCAACAATTTTTTCAATTAATACTGTATTGGCAACGCCGCGCCGCCCGGCGGTATAAAGACTGTCTTTTACTGCAACGTCGTCATCAATGACCACGGTGGTCACTTTTACGCCACTATCGTGCAGTAATTCGGTCGCTGTCTCGAAGTTAAGAATATCGCCGGTATAATTTTTGATAATCAGCAGTACACCTTCGCCACCATCGATTTGCATGGCACATTCAAAAATTTTATCGGGCGTCGGTGAGGTGAAAATTTCGCCAGGACACGCCCCCGAGAGCATACCCTGGCCAATATAACCACAGTGCATGGGTTCGTGTCCGCTGCCGCCTCCCGACAATAACGCCACTTTTCCTGCAATTGGCGCATCGGCTCGGGTGACATACACCGGATCCTGATGCAGTGCCAGCGAAGGATACGCTTTCGCCAGTCCCGCCAGTTGTTCGTTCAGTACGTCTTGCACATCATTGATCAATTTTTTCATTATTTTGCTCCAGCAATTAGGGTAGGGCATGGATGATGTTCAACGACACGGCGACCACTGACTGCCGGTAAATCCATTGTGCATCAGGCAGGGGAAAAGAAAATTAACCCAAATTATGTTTCACAATGAAACATATTCTTTAATAAATGTTCCATAACGGAACAATGCCGAATCTGGATAAGTAAATTTGCGATGCGGAACACCTTTTTGTCATAAGGGCAGCAAATATGAATGACGGTTTTAACAACCAGCAACAGAGCGTATCTCCCTTGATAGCAGCATCCTGGGAGCGATGCCGCAAGCTGATGAAACGGGAGTCATGGAGCGTACCGCATCAGGCTCGGGGCGTGACATTTGCTTCTATCTATCGGCGTAAGGAAGCGATGCTGGCACTCGGGCAAGCGGCACTGGAAGATGCCTGGGAATATATGGAATCGCGGGCGTGCGGACTGTTCATCCTTGATGAAACCGCCTGCATCCTTAGTCGTTATGGCGATCCACAAACGTTGCACCAGCTTAGTGTCCTGGGATTCAATGACGGCACGTATTGCGCAGAGGGAATTATTGGTACTTGTGCGCTATCGTTAGCGGCTATCTCCGGTCAGGCAGTGAAAACGATGGCCGATCAACATTTCAAGCAGGCGCTATGGGATTGGGCATTTTGTGCAACGCCACTGTTTGACAGCAAGGGCCGATTAACGGGAACGATAGCGCTGGCGTGTCCGGTTGAGCAAACCACCGCAGCCGATTTGCCGTTGACGCTGGCAATTGCGCGCGAGGTAGGAAATTTACTGCTGACAGACAGTTTACTGGCTGAAACAAACCGGCATTTAAATCAGCTTAACGCCTTGCTGGAAAGTATGGACGATGGCGTGATTAGCTGGGACGAGCAGGGTAATTTGCAATTTATCAATGCCCAGGCGGCGCGTGTTTTGTGTCTGGACGCGACGGCAAGTCAGGGAAGGGCGATCACTGAGCTATTAACGCTACCAACCGTATTGCAACAGGCAATAAAGCAAGCTCATCCCCTCAAACATGTGGAAGCGACTTTTGAAAGTCAGCACCAGTTTATTGATGCGGTCATTACCCTTAAACCGATAATTGAAACGCAAGGGACCAGCTTTATTCTGTTGCTCCATCCGGTAGAACAGATGCGGCAGTTGATGACCAGTCAATTAGGAAAAGTCAGCCATACCTTCGCTCATATGCCACAGGACGATCCGCAAACCCGCCGGTTGATCCATTTTGGCCGCCAGGCGGCGCGCAGCAGTTTCCCGGTGTTACTCTGCGGAGAAGAAGGCGTTGGCAAAGCACTGTTAAGCCAGGCCATTCACAATGAAAGCGAGCGTGCGGCGGGTCCCTATATCGCGGTTAATTGCGAGTTATATGGCGACGCGGCGCTGGCGGAAGAATTTATTGGTGGCGATCGCACGGAGAATGAAAATGGTCGTCTGAGTCGGCTGGAACTGGCACATGGCGGCACGTTGTTCCTTGAAAAGATTGAATATCTGGCGGCAGAGTTACAGTCTGCGTTGCTCCAGGTTATCAAACAAGGCGTCATCACAAGACTGGATGCGCGGCGTTTAATACCCATTGATGTCAAAGTGATTGCCACTACAACAGCAGATCTGGCGATGCTGGTGGAGCAAAATCGCTTTAGTCGTCAGCTTTATTACGCGCTTCATGCATTTGAAATTACCATCCCGCCTTTACGGATGCGGCGCGACAGTATTCCGGCGCTGGTGAATAACAAATTACGCAGTCTTGAAAAACGCTTCTCTACGCGTCTGAAAATTGATGACGATGCGCTTACTCGCCTGGTTTCTTGCGCATGGCCCGGCAATGATTTTGAACTTTACAGCGTCATCGAGAATCTTGCGCTGAGTAGCGACAACGGACGCATTCGTGTCAGTGATTTGCCGGAACACCTGTTTACTGAACAGGCGACAGATGATGCCAGCGCTACACGTCTTTCTACCAGTCTGTCATTCGCGGAAGTTGAAAAAGAAGCGATTATTAACGCGGCCCAGGTGACTGGCGGCCGTATTCAGGAAATGTCGGTTTTACTCGGGATTGGTCGCACTACGCTGTGGCGAAAAATGAAGCAATACGGCATTGATGCAAGTCAGTTTAAGCGTCGTGGATAGCGGGAAAGTAGGCACTCTCCCGCGTATGACTTGCTAATTAATAGCGACCATGACTGCCATGATTTGGCCCACCATTTGAAGGTGGCATTGGCTTACCGGAAGCCGCAGGACCACGCGGGCCATCGTTGTGGCGGTGATGATGGTGAGGAACACAAGCACTTAACAGGCTCGCAAAGACAATTGCTAACAGACTGAAGGTAAATGTTTTTTTCATGACAAACTCTTGAACGGTTAATGCACTGTGATTGTTATCACATAAAAGCCGCATTGTTAATATTGCCAGGAGTCTGATTATGAGTTTCGGTAACTCAGAATTGAAAGAAGCAGCGTAGCAGGCGTAAAAAAGCCATTATGTGCGACTCACATAATGGCTCGTTATTAACCGCCAGGGTATTACGTGGAATTAGACGTTGAACAGGAAGTTCATCACATCGCCATCTTTAACGATGTAGTCTTTACCTTCTGCACGCATTTTGCCCGCTTCTTTCGCACCTTGTTCACCTTTGTAAGTGATGAAATCTTCAAACGAGATGGTTTGTGCGCGGATAAAGCCTTTTTCAAAATCGGTGTGGATTTTGCCAGCAGCCTGTGGCGCAGTTGCTCCAACAGGAATAGTCCATGCGCGTACTTCTTTCACCCCAGCGGTGAAGTAAGTTTGCAGATTCAGCAGTTTATAACCGGCACGGATCACACGGTTCAGGCCTGGTTCTTCCAGCCCCAGTTCCTGCATAAACTCGTCACGTTCTTCGTCGTCCAGTTCGGCAATGTCAGCTTCAACAGCAGCACAAACCGGAACCACAACAGAACCTTCTTTCGCCGCGATTTCACGCACCTGGTCAAGATACGGGTTGTTTTCAAAACCGTCTTCGTTGACGTTGGCGATGTACATCGTTGGTTTCAGCGTCAGGAAGCTCAGGTAACGAATCGCCGCTTTCTCTTCAGCGCTTAAATCCAGCGCGCGCAGCATGCCTGCGTTTTCCAGCTGTGGCAGGCATTTTTCCAGTACCGCCAGCTCGGCTTTCGCGTCTTTATCGCCACCTTTGGCTTTCTTCTGTACGCGGTGAATCGCACGTTCGCAGGTGTCGAGATCCGCCAGCGCCAGTTCGGTGTTGATAACTTCAATATCGTCCGCCGGGTTAACTTTGCCGGAAACGTGAATGATATTGTCATTCTCAAAGCAGCGAACAACGTGGCCGATCGCTTCGGTTTCACGAATGTTAGTCAGGAACTGGTTACCCAGACCTTCACCTTTCGACGCGCCTTTTACCAGACCGGCGATATCAACAAATTCCATGGTCGTGGGAAGCGTACGCTGCGGTTTTACGATTTCAGCCAGTTGATCCAGGCGAGGGTCAGGCATTGGTACGACGCCCGTGTTCGGCTCGATGGTACAGAATGGAAAGTTGGCCGCTTCAATACCGGCTTTGGTCAGCGCGTTGAACAGGGTAGATTTCCCGACGTTGGGCAAACCGACGATACCGCATTTGAATCCCATGATTTAAATCACCTTAATATCTTAATAATCAACCTGTTATCACAAACAGATTGCAGAAATGGAAATAACTTTGCCTATTATACACGGCACTCGGCAAAAATGCCGCAGACAACGACTTATTGCGCTTTAAAGGCGTGTAATCGGTTCGTTGCTTTGGTCAAACCATCTGTAAACCACATTTCAGTACAACGCGCCGCTTCGTCGATGGCTTCATCAATTAACTTCTGTTCACTAACAGGTGGTTTGCCTAACACAAACCCAACAACTTTGTTTTTATCGCCCGGATGACCGATTCCGATGCGTAAACGGTGAAAGTTAGGGTTATTACCCAATTTACTGATGATGTCTTTCAGTCCATTGTGACCACCGTGGCCACCGCCCAATTTAAATTTGGCGACGCCCGGAGGCAGATCCAGTTCGTCGTGAACCACCAGAATTTCGTCCGGATTAATGCGGAAAAAACTGGCCATCGCGGCGACGGCTTTGCCGCTGAGATTCATAAATGTAGTCGGGACTAACAGGCGGACATCTTCGCCTCCGAGGGTAACTCGCGAGGTATAACCAAAGAATTTAGCCTCTTCGCGCAGGGGAGCGCGTAAACGCTCCGCCAGTAAGTCAACGAACCAGGCGCCAGCATTATGTCGCGTTGCGGCGTATTCAGCGCCGGGGTTCGCCAGGCCGACAATCAATTTAATCGTCACGTTTTTTTGTCCTGAGTGAGTACATAACTGGCGCGTAGTTTACTGGTTGCGGCCCCGCTTGACAAAAAACAGCGTGTTAAACGCAGATAACATAATAATTGCCAGTATCGACTATTAGAAAGTCAAGGTGTTCAGACGGTTATTTGTAAAGTTTTGTTGAAATAAGGGTTGTAATTGTGATCACGCCCGCACATAAGCCACAGGGTGTTGTCTATACTTTACACATAAGGAAGAGGGGTATTCCCTGTTACAACCCAGAAAGTTCCGGAGGTGACACATGAAACGCAAAAACGCTTCGTTACTCGGTAACGTGCTTATGGGGTTGGGTCTGGTGGTGATGGTGGTCGGCGTGGGGTATTCAATCCTCAACCAATTACCACAGTTTGATATGCCCCAGTATTTCGCACACGGTGCAGTGCTGAGTATTTTCGTCGGTGCCATTCTCTGGCTGGCGGGAGCCCGTGTTGGCGGGCATGAACAGGTGTGCGACCGTTACTGGTGGGTTCGCCACTATGACAAACGTTGCCGCCGTAGCGATAATCGCCGTCATAGCTAACAACTAAAGTAGTTTGCTGACCAGTCAGTTTGCGCTGACTGGTCAATTTAATGCCTTTCTTACAGATCAGCCATCGCTGCGCTGCGATTCGGGAAGAACGCCAGACGTCCCGGAATCGGTTGAATACCGGATCGGGCCATTGTACGCAGAGGCTGGAATTCCACGTTACACACGCGCAGTTCACACCCTTCAGGCAGGCGCTTCACAAAACGCTGGAACGCATCAAGACCACCGGCATCCAGCACCGGAACGGCATCCCACTTCAGAATAACAATCCGTTTTCCTTCCAGACGTGATTCCAGGTCGGTGAACAGACCTTCAGCCGCCGCGAAAAACAGCGGGCCAATAACACGCAAGACCAGAACATCATCAGGAACGTCTACTGCCACCGGCGCCAGACGAGTCATACGGGCGATACGGCGCATAAACAGCAACGATGCCAGAACAATCCCCACGCTGATGGCAATAACCATATCAAACAGCACGGTCAGTGACATACACAGCAGCATGACGATGATGTCATCTTTCGGCGCATGACGCAGCAAGTCGACCACTTTGTGCGCTTCACTCATGTTCCACGCCACCATCAACAGCAGGGCTGCCATGGCGGAAAGCGGCAGCCAGGAGAGCAGCGGTGCCAGTACCAGCAGGGCAAGAATAACCAGAATAGAGTGGATCACCGCCGAGATAGGGGAAGTTGCTCCGGCACGGACGTTAGCGGCAGAACGCGCGATGGCAGCTGTAGCGGTAATACCACCAAAGAACGGAGCGATAATATTCCCCAGCCCCTGACCGACCAGTTCGCTGTTCGCCTTGTGTTTCGTCCCGGTCATACCATCCAGCACCACGGCGCAGAGCAGTGATTCGATTGCGCCGAGCATTGCCATTGAGAATGCCGCAGGCAGCAGGGTGCGAATAGAATCCCAGGTTAGTGTGAACTCTGAATTAGGCAGGTCCCACGGCAGCACCAGTTGCGGCAGCAGTTGCGGAATACCGTTACCCTGAGAACCATCGGCCAGAACGTAGTGGAATTGCGATCCGATGGTAGCAACATGTCCGCCAAGCAGGTTAACAATCCCCATCACCGCGCAACCAGCCAGCAAGGCCGGAAGGTGGCCAGGTAAACGAATACCCAAACGTGGCCAGAAAATCAGAATGCCCAGCGTCACGATACCAATCGCAGCATCACCCACATTAATGGTCGGCAGCGCCATAAATAATGCGCCGACTTTTTGTAGATAATGTTCCGGGACATGAGCCATTTGCAGACCGAGAAAATCTTTAATCTGCATAGTACCGATGGTAATACCGATACCCGAGGTAAAACCTAAGGTGACGGAAACCGGAATATATTCAATCAGACGACCAAAGCGCGCCAGACCCATCAGGATCAAAAAGATCCCCGACAACAACGTCGCAACCAGCAGGCCTGCCAGTCCAAACTGTTGCGAAACGGGATAGAGAATTACTACAAATGCTGCAGTCGGACCGGAAACGCTAAAGCGCGACCCACCCGTCAGAGCTATGACAATCCCCGCAACGGCAGCGGTATATAAACCGTATTGAGGAGCCACACCACTGCCAATTGCCAACGCCATCGCCAGAGGAATAGCAATAATCCCAACGGTTATCCCGGCAATAAGGTCACGGGTAAACCGTGCGGCAGTGTATTTTTCTTTCCAGCAAGCGTCGATCAGAGCGCGGAAAGGCATCACATGTGAGGAAAATATTTTGTTCACAATAATGTTTCATCCGTGAGCGCATCATCTGTCAACTAAATGGCAGGTGAAGGAGGCATAGGTCATACAAATGGATATTACAGACAAAAAAACCCGCCGCAGCGGGTCTTTGAGCCGGGTTCGATTAATGTTCGAACATGGCAGAGATCGATTCTTCGTTGCTGATACGACGAATCGCTTCGGCCAGCATACCTGACAGGGTCAGAGTACGCACGTTCGGCAGTGATTTGATTTCATCGCTCAGCGGAATGGTATCGCAGACAACGACTTCATCAATTACAGAGTTACGCAGGTTGTTCGCCGCGTTGCCAGAGAAGATCGGGTGAGTCGCGTACGCAAATACACGCTTAGCACCACGTTCTTTCAGAGCTTCAGCAGCTTTACACAGCGTACCGCCAGTGTCGATCATATCATCGACCAGTACGCAGTCACGACCTGCAACGTCACCGATGATATGCATCACCTGGGAAACGTTCGCACGCGGACGACGTTTGTCGATGATTGCCATATCGGTATCGTTCAGCAGCTTAGCGATAGCGCGGGCACGCACAACGCCGCCGATGTCCGGAGAAACCACAATCGGGTTATCCAGATTCAGCTGCAGCATGTCTTCCAGCAGGATCGGGCTACCAAATACGTTATCAACCGGAACGTCGAAGAAACCCTGAATCTGTTCAGCGTGCAGATCCACTGTCAGCACACGGTCAACACCGACGCTGGAGAGGAAGTCTGCAACCACTTTCGCAGTGATTGGTACACGAGCGGAACGGACGCGACGGTCCTGGCGCGCATAGCCAAAGTAGGGGATAACAGCGGTGATACGACCTGCGGAAGCACGACGCAGGGCATCAACCATCACGACTAATTCCATCAGGTTGTCGTTAGTAGGGGCACAAGTGGACTGGATGATGAAAATATCACCACCGCGTACATTTTCGTTAATTTGTACGCTGACTTCGCCGTCGCTAAAGCGACCTACAGCGGCGTCGCCGAGTGAAGTGTACAGGCGGTTGGCAATACGTTGTGCTAGTTCCGGGGTGGCGTTACCAGCAAAAAGCTTCATATCAGGCACGAGAAGAACCTCAGGCATGCGTCCATTGGTGGAAAGAATCTGCCGAAAACTGTGCGGGCCAGGCAATATTCTTTCCAGGCGGTGTATTAAAGAGCGCGATGCAACGTCTGGAACAAGGTGACGTTGTCACCGAAACTCAGCTTGCCCGGCTTAAAGCATGGCTCTGTGCAATGGGGAAAGATTGACACCTTTCGCCACAAAGCCATTGAGCCATTCCGGGGCTTGCTCTAGCACCTGGCGGGCTTCAGACTCTGTATCAAATTCAGCAAAGACACAGGCCCCTGTCCCAGTCAGGCGCGACGGGGCGTATTCTAACAGCCAGGAAAGCACCGCATCAACCTCGCGAAAACGTTTTCTTGCGATAACCTCGCAATCATTGCTGAATTCACATTTTAGCAACGTTTCTATTGACCTTTTCGCCGTGTTGCGCGGGAGTTCGGGATCTTTAAAAATCATTGGCGTAGGAATACTCACGCCAGGGTGCGCAACCAGATACCATTTCTCTGGTGGATTCACCGGCGTTAATATTTCACCGACCCCTTCGGCAAAAGCAGCATGACCACGGACAAAAACCGGAACATCTGCGCCCAGCGTCAGACCGATTTCTGCCAACTCATCAACACTCAGTCCGCATTGCCACAGATGATTTAAAGCGACCAGAACTGTTGCGGCATTGGATGAACCACCGCCCAGACCACCACCCATAGGCAAACGCTTGTCAATGCTGATATCTGCACCACTTCCTATCGGAAGACGCCCACTGGCGGCGGCTTTCATCAACAACCGTGCCGCGCGAACAATCAGGTTATCTTCGTGTTCCACACCTTCAACTGGCGTTAACAGGCGGATTTCCCCATCGTTGCGAAGTTCAATGCTGATAGTGTCGCCGTAATCCAGAAACTGAAACAGCGTTTGCAGCGTGTGGTAGCCGTCCGCACGCTGACCGGTAATGTATAAAAACAGATTAAGCTTTGCCGGAGAGGGCCACTGAGTCCGCATTATTTCACTATCCAGTTATCCATTTTTAACTTGATGCGTTGACCGCCTTCGGTGAGTTCCATGTTGGCAGGCATCGCAGGTTGCGTTTTGGTGTCATAACCGCCATATACCACTTTCCATTTTTTACCGTTCTGACTATAGGTAATTTCGCTCAGGCGGTACTGGTCGTCCAGTTTGTAGTCGGTTGCATCACCTGGCAAACCTAAAATCCACTGGCGCAAACTGTTGAGCGGAATCGGCATTCCGGTCAATTTGCCAATCATCTCTTCGGCGTCATCGGCGGTGTAACGCTGGCCTTTATTGTCCACTAACTGCACATTACCCGGCTGGGCATTCAACTCCAGTTCCGTGCTGCCCAATGGGTTAGTCAGCAGCAGAC
This sequence comes from Escherichia sp. E10V10, assembly GCF_004211985.1. Lineage (NCBI taxonomy): Bacteria > Pseudomonadati > Pseudomonadota > Gammaproteobacteria > Enterobacterales > Enterobacteriaceae > Escherichia > Escherichia sp. E10V10. The sequence continues at coordinate 48,620 of NZ_RHJO01000019.1, forward strand.
GGTAGCGATCCTGGCCAGTTTGCTGCCAGAAGAAACGGGCATACACTTTTTGTTGGTCAGAAATATAGGCAAATGCACCGCGTGTCTGATACTGATTAAGATTACGCACGTCTTGCTGATGCTGACGCCACTGTGGCGAATCCGGGCTTTTGCCTGGACCTTTCGGCGTCGTAACGGAACAGGCCGTGAGCACGAGAGCAGCCAGCGGTAGCAGGCGGATAAAGCGAAAATCGGGCAGGGGCATAATAATGACAAGTCCTTGAGATACGTTGCAGTTATAACCCTTAATGCTAGCGTTACCGTCAGCCATCGTCTATGTTCAAGTTGTCTTAATTGCCAGAATCTAACGGGTTTAGGCAATTACTCCAAAAGGGGGCGCTCTCTTTTATTGATCCCGCGCATCCTGTATGATGCGAGCAGACTAACCATATCAACGTTGGTATTATTTCCCGCAGACATGACCCTTTTAGCACTCGGTATCAACCATAAAACGGCACCTGTATCGCTGCGAGAACGTGTATCGTTTTCGCCGGACAAGCTCGATCAGGCGCTGGACAGCCTGCTTGCGCAGCCGATGGTGCAGGGCGGCGTGGTGCTGTCGACGTGTAACCGCACAGAACTTTATCTTAGCGTTGAAGAGCAGGATAACCTGCAAGAGGCGCTCATTCGCTGGTTGTGCGATTACCATAATCTCAACGAAGAAGATCTGCGTAATAGCCTCTACTGGCATCAGGATAACGACGCGGTCAGCCATTTAATGCGTGTTGCCAGTGGTCTGGATTCACTGGTATTGGGCGAACCGCAAATCCTCGGCCAGGTAAAAAAAGCCTTTGCCGATTCGCAAAAAGGCCATATGAAGGCCAGCGAACTGGAGCGTATGTTCCAGAAATCTTTCTCCGTGGCGAAACGCGTTCGCACTGAAACGGATATTGGCGCCAGTGCGGTATCTGTTGCATTTGCGGCTTGTACGCTGGCGCGGCAGATCTTTGAATCGCTCTCTACGGTGACCGTATTACTGGTTGGCGCGGGCGAAACCATCGAGCTGGTGGCGCGTCATCTGCGCGAACACAAAGTACAGAAGATGATTATCGCCAACCGTACTCGCGAACGTGCCCAAATTCTGGCAGATGAAGTCGGCGCGGAAGTGATTGCCCTGAGCGATATCGACGAACGTCTGTGTGAAGCCGATATCATCATCAGTTCCACCGCTAGTCCGCTGCCGATTATCGGTAAAGGCATGGTGGAGCGCGCATTAAAAAGTCGTCGCAACCAACCGATGTTGCTGGTCGATATTGCCGTTCCACGCGATGTTGAGCCAGAAGTTGGCAAACTGGCGAATGCCTACCTTTACAGTGTTGATGATCTGCAAAGCATTATTTCGCACAACCTGGCGCAACGTAAAGCCGCCGCAGTTGAGGCGGAAACTATCGTTGCTCAGGAAACCAGCGAATTTATGGCGTGGCTACGCGCACAAAGCGCCAGCGAAACCATTCGCGATTATCGCAGCCAGGCTGAACAAGTTCGCGATGAGTTAACCGCCAAAGCATTAGCCGCTCTTGAGCAGGGCGGCGACGCGCAAGCCATAATGCAGGATCTGGCATGGAAACTGACTAACCGCCTGATCCATGCGCCAACGAAATCACTTCAACAGGCCGCCCGTGACGGGGATAACGAACGCCTGAATATTCTGCGCGACAGCCTCGGGCTGGAGTAGCAGTACATCATTTTCTTTTTTACAGGGTGCATTTACGCCTATGAAGCCTTCTATCGTTGCCAAACTGGAAGCCCTGCATGAACGCCATGAAGAAGTTCAGGCACTGCTGGGTGATGCGCAAACCATCGCCGACCAGGAACGTTTTCGCGCATTATCACGTGAATATGCGCAGTTAAGTGATGTTTCGCGCTGTTTCACCGACTGGCAACAGGTTCAGGAAGATATCGAAACCGCGCAGATGATGCTCGACGATCCGGAAATGCGCGAGATGGCGCAGGATGAGCTGCGTGAAGCTAAAGAAAAAAGCGAGCAACTGGAGCAACAGTTACAGGTTCTTTTGCTGCCAAAAGATCCCGATGATGAACGCAATGCATTCCTCGAAGTGCGTGCCGGAACCGGCGGCGACGAAGCGGCGCTGTTCGCTGGCGATCTGTTCCGTATGTACAGTCGCTACGCAGAGGCCCGCCGCTGGCGTGTAGAAATCATGAGCGCCAGCGAGGGTGAACATGGCGGTTATAAAGAGATCATCGCCAAAATTAGCGGTGATGGCGTGTATGGTCGTTTGAAATTCGAATCTGGCGGCCATCGCGTGCAGCGTGTTCCTGCGACAGAATCGCAAGGGCGTATTCATACTTCTGCTTGTACCGTAGCGGTAATGCCGGAGCTGCCGGAAGCAGAACTGCCGGATATTAACCCGGCAGATTTGCGTATCGATACTTTCCGTTCTTCAGGCGCAGGTGGTCAGCACGTCAACACCACCGATTCGGCAATTCGTATTACTCACTTGCCGACCGGTATTGTTGTTGAATGTCAGGACGAACGTTCGCAGCATAAAAACAAAGCGAAGGCACTTTCAGTGCTTGGTGCTCGTATCCATGCGGCGGAAATGGCAAAACGCCAGCAGGCAGAGGCTTCCACCCGTCGCAACTTGCTGGGTAGCGGCGATCGCAGCGATCGTAACCGTACCTATAACTTCCCGCAGGGGCGTGTTACCGATCACCGCATCAACCTGACGCTCTACCGTCTGGATGAAGTAATGGAAGGTAAACTGGATATGCTGATAGAACCGATCGTCCAGGAACATCAGGCCGACCAACTGGCGGCGTTGTCCGAGCAGGAATAATGGAATATCAACACTGGTTACGTGAAGCAATAAGCCAACTTCAGGCGAGCGAAAGCCCGCGGCGCGATGCTGAAATCCTGCTGGAGCATGTTACCGGCAAGGGGCGCACTTATATTCTCGCCTTTGGTGAAACGCAGTTGACTGAAGAGCAATGTGAGCAACTCGACGCGCTTTTAGCTCGTCGTCGTGCCGGTGAACCTATTGCTCATTTAACCGGTGTGCGTGAATTCTGGTCGTTGCCATTATTTGTTTCGCCAGCGACCTTAATTCCGCGCCCGGATACGGAATGTCTGGTGGAGCAGGCACTGGCGCGATTGCCTGAACAACCTTGCCGTATTCTCGATCTTGGAACTGGCACTGGGGCAATTGCGCTGGCATTGGCCAGCGAACGCCCGGATTGCGATGTTACGGCGGTTGACCGAATGCCTGACGCTGTCGCTCTTGCGAAGCGCAATGCGCAAAATCTGGCAATCAAAAATATCCACATCCTGCAAAGCGACTGGTTTAGTGCGCTTGTCGGACAGCAGTTTACGATGATTGTCAGTAATCCGCCGTATATTGACGAGCAGGACCCACATCTTCAACAAGGCGATGTCCGCTTTGAGCCACTCACTGCGCTGGTTGCGGCAGACAGCGGAATGGCAGACATCGTGCATATCATCGAACAGTCGCGTAACGCGCTGGTATCCGGCGGCTTTCTGCTTCTGGAACATGGCTGGCAGCAGGGCGAAGCTGTGCGACAGGCATTTATCCACGCGGGATATCATGAAGTCGAAACCTGTCGGGACTATGGTGATAACGAGCGCGTAACGCTCGGTCGCTATTATCGATGATAAGTTTTACTACGCTGCTTAGCGTTCATCTCATTAGCATCGCGCTTTCTGTTGGGCTCTTAACCCTACGATTCTGGCTACGTTACCAGGAGCATCCACTGGCATTCGCTCGTTGGACGCGCATTGTGCCGCCGGTTGTCGACACGGTGTTATTGCTTAGCGGCATCGCGCTGATGGCTAAAGCGCACATCCTGCCATTTTCCGGGCAGGCTGAATGGCTGACTGAAAAGCTGTTTGGAGTTATCATTTATATCGTTTTGGGTTTTATTGCACTCGATTATCGTCGGATGCACAGTCAGCAGGCGCGCATTATTGCCTTCCCGCTGGCGCTGGTGGTGCTGTACATCATCATTAAACTCGCCACCACAAAAGTACCGTTACTGGGGTAAGTCATGAGATCGTTAGCTGATTTCGAATTTAATAAAGCGCCGCTGTGCGAAGGCATGATCCTGGCTTGCGAAGCAATCCGCCGCGATTTTCCCTCGCAAGATGTTTACGACGAACTGGAGCGTCTCGTTAGTCTGGCGAAGGAAGAAATTAGCCAGCTTCTGCCATTAGAAGAGCAGCTGGAAAAATTAATCGCGCTGTTCTACGGCGAATGGGGGTTTAAAGCCTCACGTGGTGTTTATCGTCTTTCCGATGCATTATGGCTTGATCAAGTGCTAAAAAATCGGCAGGGCAGTGCGGTATCGTTAGGCGCCGTTTTATTGTGGGTTGCTAATCGTCTCGATTTGCCGCTATTGCCGGTGATATTCCCGACGCAGCTTATATTGCGCATAGAATGCCCGGACGGAGAAATCTGGCTGATTAACCCTTTTAACGGTGAATCATTAAGCGAACATATGCTGGATGTGTGGTTAAAGGGAAATATCAGCCCGTCTGCGGAACTGTTTTATGAAGACCTGGATGAAGCCGATAACATTGAGGTTATCCGTAAACTGTTGGATACGCTGAAAGCGTCGCTGATGGAAGAAAATCAGATGGAACTGGCGTTACGCACCAGCGAGGCCTTATTACAATTTAACCCGGAAGATCCGTATGAAATTCGCGATCGTGGGTTGATTTACGCGCAACTGGATTGCGAACACGTTGCGTTGAATGATTTAAATTATTTCGTTGAACAGTGTCCGGAAGACCCGATCAGCGAAATGATACGTGCGCAAATTAACAACATCGCGCATAAACATATTGTGCTGCATTAATTAATCGACACTTTACTTAAGATTAAGGCGATCCTATGAAACAAAAAGTGGTTAGCATTGGCGACATCAACGTAGCAAATGACCTGCCGTTCGTGCTGTTTGGTGGTATGAACGTGCTGGAATCTCGCGATCTGGCGATGCGCATTTGCGAACACTACGTAACCGTAACCCAGAAACTGGGTATCCCTTACGTGTTCAAAGCCTCTTTTGACAAAGCCAACCGTTCCTCCATCCACTCTTATCGTGGACCAGGACTGGAAGAAGGGATGAAAATCTTCCAGGAACTGAAACAGACATTTGGCGTAAAAATTATCACTGACGTTCACGAGCCAAGCCAGGCACAGCCTGTTGCTGATGTGGTAGATGTTATTCAGTTGCCAGCGTTTCTTGCTCGCCAGACTGACCTGGTGGAGGCGATGGCGAAGACTGGCGCGGTAATTAACGTCAAGAAACCACAGTTCGTGAGCCCAGGCCAGATGGGTAATATCGTTGATAAATTCAAAGAAGGCGGCAACGATAAAGTGATTCTTTGTGACCGTGGCGCTAACTTCGGTTACGACAACCTGGTCGTTGATATGCTGGGCTTCAGCATAATGAAGAAAGTCTCTGGCAACTCCCCGGTAATTTTCGACGTTACCCACGCACTGCAATGCCGCGATCCGTTTGGTGCAGCTTCTGGTGGTCGCCGCGCCCAGGTTGCCGAACTGGCACGTGCCGGTATGGCTGTAGGTTTGGCTGGTCTGTTTATTGAAGCGCATCCGGATCCGGAACATGCGAAATGTGACGGTCCATCCGCGCTGCCGCTGGCTAAACTGGAGCCGTTCCTCAAGCAGATGAAAGCGATTGATGATCTGGTTAAAGGTTTCGAAGAGCTGGATACCAGCAAGTAATCTTTTCTGCTTTGAAAACAAAGGCCTTATCGTTCTACGGTAGGGCTTTTTTCATGGTCAAAGAAGACAAAAAAGGCCGCAGGCTGTTACCTCTGCGGCCGGTTTCGGGCGCATATTGCCATCACGGCAGCCTGACGCCCGTTTTCACCTTACTTCCGACTACGCCACCAGCCAACAATTGCTGCGGTAATAATTCCCGCAAGGATCGGTGCTGCCAGGTCGTGCCAGAAAATCACGGCAAACTGCGCGAGCGTCATATAGCCGCCTTGTTGTAATGACAACATTTTGCGGCTATTCTTGAATTGTTGATGGTTCAAGATTAGCCCCCGTTCTGTTGTCAGGTTTGACCTCTCAACGTGCGGGGGTTTTCTCTTTCCAGCAACCAATGCCACCAGGGATAAAGCCCCCGCAACATTGCGCCTCACCGGATAACTCCGGCTTGGTGTCGATATTACGTCTCAATTTATATTCACTTCATCCCTGAAATGTTTGCAATGAAGAGTGCATTCCGGCTTTTCAACAGCTGTTGCAGTGGTTTCATGAGTGCACTGGATGATGCTTCCAGGTCGTGTCAGAAAATCATGGCAAACTGCGCGAGCGTCATATAGCCGCCTTGTTGTAATGACAACATTTTGCGGCTATTCTTGAATCGTTCTGGTTCAAGATTAGCCCCCGTTCTGTTGTCAGGTTTGACCTCTCAACGTGCGGGGGGTTTCTCTTTCCATGAATGGATATGGGCCGGAATTTTATCGCAGAGAAGATGTGGCAGAATATTACTCACCAGAACTCGTTACAGTAAGTTTACCGTTATAGTCTTGTGCCAGGGAAAGTAGTATCTGCGTTACATGACCGGCGGATAGCCGAGCACTGTGAGTAAAAGTTGTTTGTTTATATAACCAATAGATAAAGTGTCTGCTGGCTGCTAAAGAGAGCGTCTTAGCATTATTGTTATCCCCACCGGTTAATGAGCAGGCCATTTTACGATTTTTATCTTGTTCCCATAGCTGCCACTGATTTTTCCACCAGCCATGGTACGTTACCCCCTGAAAATGCCACGGTGTATTCGTGTCACTGTCATTTATTTCCTCTTCTATAAACCAAAGCTCACCCTGGCGTTGACGAAATTGTTTGGACCATGCGGTAATGGCTGCGCCTCTTAGAAAGCATTCATGTGAAATGATATTTATCTTAACTTCAGGATAGAGGATATTCAGTAAACGGAAATGTCCGTGTACAGCGATAACAGGACGTAGAACCGTACCTCTGGCATTGCGTTTGAGCTCAGCACTCCCATACTGAATTTCATCGAACTGGCTTCGGTTAAGAAATTGTTTTTCTCGCATATCAATGCGTTGTACGATGTCACTATGAAATAAATCGGGTTCAACATACCCTTTCCAGCGATAACGTAAAGATTCCCCTGTCTGGTGCTGAGTAAAATTAGTGGAGATATGAAGAATATTACCTCGAACACTATCAACGCTGAGTAGAACATATAGTTTCTGCTCCGAGCTTCTCCCTTGAAATGGCACAATAAGAGGAACCGTTTCAATTTGTTCTGGTGGTGTTATTTCTTTTTGTAGAAGCTGTTTTGGTGTCCAGACTTTTTTGCAGACGCGACACTGAACGCGCTGTGTCCCTTGTGGATTATGACCATAGCAAATAATCTCTTTGCAATAACATACAGGGCAAAAAAGACCTCTTTCACAGGCGTATGCGGTTAAGTACGCTGATAGCCAGTCACGAAATTGTTGTCCATCAAACAGGGGGGGATAACTTCCACATGCCTGACAGTGCAATGCAGGATACCCTAACCTGTAATCAGGCCAGCTGTAATCAGCAGATGTTGGTAATCCTAAATTGCGACAACCAAACGTTTTGCAGGTATTAATTGTAAATAGCGTCGACATAGGTCACCAACGATTTTAAGTGGTTGCTAATTCTGCCCTATAACTCTTGTCAAGTTGTGTGAGCAGATTCACATAAAGTAACCATTAAAAACGTAAAGTAACAAACGTTAATATAACTGAACGGAACGGGTTATGAAGATACAAATAATTACTGAGGATATCCTGTTGCTATTACAATTTTGACCTGTGCCAAAGATGTATCGATTATTTATGCTAATGCTCTCCATGCACACGTGGAACATTATAAAACTCTATGACTTGCTGATGCTAAAGGAGACATTGGGGGCTGGGTAAATATCGCTACTCAGGTAAAACAGGATAAGTAAAAGGTAAAGCAGTATGTTTTTTATACCAGGAGGGTATTTTACTGGACCATGTATTAGTAGTCTTACAAAAGGTGGGTACTAGTATTGATCTCATGAATACTGTGTCATTTTACACCGTTACAATGTGAAATCATGAATTCAGTCATGTCTACTATAATACATTATTACAGCTTGAACAGGTAAAACCCCATGCTGTACTGGGAAAGGTATTTTATCAGAATAGTAATAGAAAATTGATGGATAAACCTTATGCCATTATTGAGAAAGATGGAGTGAAGAACAGTGCAATAATTTTGCACTGCATGTTTGTATTTAAGGATGCTGTTTATTCCACAACACATGTAGGCATTTAAAGTAGGGATGAAATTAAATCCCCACAACATTATATCGACGAACTAAAAGGTAAAGTTGATTTGACTGTATTGCTGGTCTATGAGTTTGTGCCAGTTAGCCAATTCAGTAAGGGGGGGACTGACCATCAGGAATGAACAAATTAATTGTATACGTGGTGTTGATGTGAAGAAATAAATACGTTTGACGTAGTGTGTTTTACATTACTGTATTTGTTAATTCATAGGAGCAAGATTCACAGGGCATTTATTGCCTTTAGATGTGATCTTTAACTAAATTTATTATTATCTATAAACTACCTTCAGGAAAGGCGGTGAATAGTTTTTATTTTAAATAAAATGGTGCCTATAATGTGTAAAAAAATACTATTGCCAGTAATGTCTTCTCTATTGTTTGCACAAAGCCTATTCGCAGAAGAAATTACTCTTTTTTATACTAACGATCTACATGCTCATGTTAATCCATGGGTTAATACAGTTGTGGATAAAAGTCGTCCTGTCGGAGGATTTGCAACTATTGCTGGTATTGTCAATCAAGCAAAACAAAACGACAAAAATGTTTTCTTTTTTGATGCCGGGGATTACTTTACAGGACCATATATTAGTATATTGACAAAAGGCGAAGCTATAGTTGATATCTTAAATACCATGCCCTATGATGCTGTCTCTGTGGGTAATCATGAATTTGATCATGGTACACCTAACATGGTTGCTCAATTGGCTAAAATTACTAATTTTCCTGTGTTGTTGAATAATGTTTATTATAAAAATAGTGATAAGCGCGTCATTGATAAGCCGTGGACTATCATTGAAAAAAATAATTTAAAAATCGGCGTTATTGGTATGCATAGTCGGTTTGCTTTTTACGATACCATTGCAGCAAAAATGATTGAAGATGTTGAAGCCCGGGATGAAATACCAGAGTTAAGACAATCTATTTCAGAATTAAAAACAAAAAATGTCGATCTAATAGTATTGCTTGCCCACGAAGGAGTTCCAGGTAGACAATCTAGCTTTGGTAATAATGATGTTTCCCGTTTACTCCAGGCTGATATTGATACCGCGAAAAAAGTTGATGGCATAGATATACTCATCACCGGTCATGCACATGTTGGCACACCTGTACCAATTAAAGCTAATAATACTTTAATCGTCTCAACCGATGCCTATGCAACCGATTTAGGTAAATTAGTGCTTAACTTTAACCCCGAAACGAAAAAAATTGAAAGTTATAATGGTAGATTAATTACGCTTTTTTCCGACCAATATAAGCCTGATCCTGGCGTACAAAAAGAAATTGACAAATGGGAACAAAAACTTAAAACAATCACCAGTCAGGTCATTGGTCACTCAGCGAATGTACTAACCCGCTCTTATGGGGAATCATCTCCGCTTGGAAATTTGATGCTTGATGCATCAATGGCACAATCAACGGATGCCGTTGTAGGTTTCCAGAATAGTGGTGGTCTTCGCGCAGATATACCTAAAGGAGACATTACGGTTGGTGATGTAATCAGCACTTACCCATTTAATGATGAATTAGTTGAGATGGATCTAACGGGTAAGGACTTAATATCACTTATGACTCATGCAACTAATCTTACGAACGGTGCTTTACAAGTTTCTAAAAATGTAAAGGTAACCTACAACAGTAAAAAGCCATTAAATGAAAGAATCGTTTCATTTACTATTGATGGGCAATCGATTCAAGATAGCAAAACGTATCGTGTTGTCACAAACTCTTTTTGTGCCAGTGGAGGGGATGGTTATCAGGCTTTTGTCTCGGGAAAGAATCGTAAAACGATACCTGGAAGCTCTAATTCTGGTTCATTGATAACTTATTTTAAAGAACATGATATTGTCATACCTGATATGACGAAACGAGTTACAGATATTGCGAATTCTAATAGCAATAATTGATTTATATTTGAAAATAAAAAGGCCGTATATCCATATAACACCTTGAATAACATACTTCATTTTTATATAACAAAAAGGACTGGTTATGAAGATAAAAACAAAGTTTCGTCTGCTTGCATTAAGTTTATCCGCAACGTTAGTTTTGCCAATTAATGCGAAGGATGTGACTATATATTATACAAACGATTTACATGCTCATGTTTCTCCAGGAAAGCTCCCCTTTGTCGACAAGGAACGCGCGGTGGGCGGTTTTGCTAAAATTGCAACTATAGTTAATGATGCCAGGAAAAAAAGTAAAGATGTATTTTTCTTTGATGCGGGGGATTACTTCACCGGGCCATATATAAGCTCCCTGACCAAAGGTGAAGCCATTATTGACATCATGAACGCCATGCCTTTTGATGCGGTGTCGGTGGGGAACCACGAATTTGACCATGGTGTCGATAATATGGTTAAGCAGTTATCAAAAGCGAATTTCCCAGTTTTGCTGGGTAATGTTTTTTATGCCAATAGTAACAAACCTGTTTGGAATAAACCCTGGACGATTGTTGAAAGAAATGGCACAAAAATTGGTGTAATTGGGATACACCAAAAATTTGCATTTTATGATACCGTTGCGGCTAAGGCTTACGCCGGTTCAGAAGCCCGCGATGAAGTTCCTTATATTCAAAAAGGGCTTGATGCATTAAAGGGTAAGGTTGATATCATCGTACTGCTTATCCACGAGGGGACGCCTGCTCGTCAATCAAGCTACGGAAATAAAGATGTCGCCAGGATGCTGCAAGCCGATATCGATACCGCAAAGAAATTTGAGGGTATTGATGTGTTAATCACAGGACATGCTCATGTTGGTACGCCAGAGCCAATTAAAGTTAATGATACGCTTATTGTTTCAACAGATGCGTATGGTACTGATATTGGTAAATTAACATTGGATTTTAACCCTAAGACTAGAAAAATTGATGGCTATGACGGTAAATTAATCACTGTATTTGCTGACGAATATAAAGCTGATCCAAAAGTCCAGGCCAGAATTGATAAATGGAATGCTAAGCTGAAAAGTATCACTGAGCAGGTTATTGGGACAACAACGGCACCATTCACTCGTTCTTATGGTGAATCATCGCCTGTTGGTAATTTAGTCCTCGATGCCATGATGGCTAAAGCACCAGACGCAATTATGGGATTACAAAACAGCGGCGGGTTGCGTGCTGATTTTCCTCAAGGAAATTTAAAATATGGTGATGTAATTACTACCTTCCCATTTAATAATGAACTTGTTGAGATGGATCTCACCGGGCAAGAACTCATTGATTTAATGGTTCATGCAACTAATCTCACTAATGGGATTTTGCAAGTGTCAAAAAACGTTCATGTCGAATACGATAGTAAAAAACCTTTAGGCCAGAGAATTATTAAATTCACTATTAATAATCAACCTGTAGATCCAACCAAAACTTATCGGGTCGTTACACACTCATTTTGTGCGACAGGTGGCGATGGATTTGAAGCATTCTTAAAAGGCACGAATGTCAAAACTATTAGCAGTACTACATCTGCAGAGTCAATTATTGATTATATTAAGGCACATAGTCCGTTAACACCTGATCTCGAAATGAGAGTAGTCGATGTGAGCGCGGCTAAATAGGCTCAATGAATTGGCAGTGACATCAATTATGATTGAGATATTAATATATCTTAATCATATTTATAGAAAAAATCACAGATAATGACGTGCGTTATTTATTACAGGAATGTATTTTTTAATAACCTCAGTGGAAGGAGTTACACTTATGCAAAAAATAAAATATCTTTTGCCAGGCGTATTTATATTGTTGCCCATAGTAACATTTGCTGATTCTGGAGATAATGAATATCTGTCGGGTTGGTGGCATCAAAGTATTAATATAGTAGGAAGCAATTCCACTCGCTTTGGTCCACAAAAAAGATCGGATTTGTATCCAGAGTATCGCGCATGGGCTCATGTTGACTGGTTTGATTTCTATGGCTATGCGGATTTGCCTAAATTTTTTGGTTTAGGAAATGATAATGATATTGGAATTTGGGATAATGGCTCACCATTTTTTATGGAAATAGAACCGCGTTTTAGTATCGACAAATTAACGGGGTTAGACTTAAGTTTTGGTCCATTTAAAGAATGGTATTTTGCTAATAACTATATCTACGATGCGGGAACGAATGAGGGGCAGCGCCAGAGTACCTGGTATATGGGGCTAGGGACGGATATTGATACAGGACTGCCGATGACGTTGTCTGCAAACATCTACGCTAAATATCAAGGGAATAATTATAATGCTGCTAATGCGAATGAGTGGGATGGATATCGGTTTAAAGTAAAATATGTAGTTCCGATTACTACCGTTTTGGGCGGTAAATTAAATTACGTCGGTTTTACTAATTTTGATTTTGGCTCGGATTTAAAAGAAAAATCCGGTGGTAAACAACAATTTTATTCCCGTACAAATAGCTCAATAGTCTCCACTCATGTACTTAGTCTTGTATATGCACACTGGAGTTATGGTGCGACTCTTCGCTATTTTTATCATGGCGGGCAATTTGATGAGGGAAGTAATGCATTTAACAGTAAAGGGGAAATGACTACGATAGATTCAACGGGCTGGGCATATTATTTAACTGTTGGTTATGCATTTTAAATAAAATGACTTTGAAAATGGATAATTTATGAAAATAAAATATATTGCCGTGAGTATTTTGCTGACGCTACCGTCCTGGCTCTGTGCAAAAGATGTTACTATTATTTATACCAATGATCTCCATGCTCATGTTGATACATACAAGCTTCCGTATGTTGCAGACGGTAAACGAGCAATAGGTGGATTTGCCAATATAACAACATTAGTAAAACAAGAAAAAGTTAGAAATAAAGCCACCTTTTATTTTGATGCAGGTGACTATTTTACCGGGCCTTATATTAGTAGTCTGACTAAGGGACAGGCAATAATTGACATTATGAATACCATGCCTATTGATGTGGTATCCATCGGAAATCATGAATTTGACCATGGTTGGGACAATCTTCTCAGACAGTTAAGTAAAGCGAATTTCCCCGTTTTGTTAGGAAATGTATTCCATAAGGACAGTGAGATACCGTTCTGGAACAAGCCGTATACCATTCTGGAAAAGGACGGTGTAAAGATTGGTGTTATTGGGTTGCACGGCGTGTATGCGTTTAATGACACGATTTCAGAGCTCTCAATTCAGGGACTCGATAACGATAACAACAATCGCTTTGATAAATCAGCGGCTACTCTCAAGAATCAGGGAATTGAGGCTCGCGATGAGGTGAAATATCTGCAACATTATCTGGATGAACTGCGGGGGAAAGTTGACATTACTGTCGCACTCATGCATGAAGGCGTTCCTGCACGTCAGTCCAGTATTGGTAACACCGATGTCAGGCGCGCGTTGGATAAAGATATTCAGACTGCAAGCAAAGTCAAAGGACTGGATATCCTCATTACCGGACACGCTCATGTAGGAACACCAGAACCTATCAAAGTAGGAAACACCTTAATTCTTTCTACTGACAGCGGCGGTATTGATGTAGGTAAATTGGTGCTCAACGTTGACCCGGTTGCCCGAATCCATGAAGTGAAAAGCTTCGAGCTGAAAACACTTTATGCCGACGAATGGAAACCTGATCCAACAACACAGAAAGCTATCGACGGCTGGAATAAAAAACTTGCAGATATTGTGCGCCAGCCGGTAGGTGAATCACCAATTATGTTAACCCGAGCCTATGGTGAATCATCACAGCTTGGAAACTTATTTACTGATGCAATGCTTGTTGCTGCACCGAATGCACAGATTGCGCTGATCAACTCCGGCAGTTTAAGGGCTGATATCAACGCTGGCTCCATTACCTTTGGTGACATTACCAGTACGTTCCCCTTTAAGAATGAGCTTACCGAAATGGATCTCAGTGGCAAAGATCTGCGTAATCTAATGGAACATGGGGCATCACTTACTAATGGCATACTACAAATGTCAAAGGGTGCTGAAATGCATTATATGCCGCAGAAGCCTGTAGGACAGTGCATAGAGTACTTCACAATCAACGGTAAAGATGTTGTGGATACGGAGACTTATCATATTGCAACGACGACATTCCTTGCTTTGGGAGGGGATGGTTTTCTGGCATTTAAAAATGGAAGGAATGTGCAAGTTCGTGCCGGACATAATATGTCTGATGTCGTGATTGATTATCTGAAGTCAGGACACAAAATAATTCCTGCACAGATTAATGAAATGCGGGTCAACGCCAGCAACTAATATGAAATAATTTTTCATGATGCAATCCATTTTATGGCTTGCATCATTTTTTTAATCATTAATAAACGAATAGGGCAGTAAAAATGATAATTAAATGTGCCAGTAGAACCTGCAATTTACACTGTTCGCATTGCTATTTCGATAAAATCAAATCCAATACTGAATTTACAATGTGCGATTCAGACGATGAAACGTTACAGTTATTTATACGTCAGCAAGTTGATGCTCATGAAACCAGCAATGTGATTTTTTCCTGGCAGACTCGTGAACTAACGCTGGACGAATTTAATTTCTTTAATCGAGTCATCAAGCTACAACAGCAAATTGCGCAAGGTAAGAATATTATCAATACTGTGTTAATCAACGGTATCCTGTTAGATGATAGTTGGTGCAAGTTCTTCAAGAAAAATCAGTTTATTATTCGCCTTTCGGTGAATATCGCGCCCCCGTTGCACGATAATTTCTGCGAAACGATTTCTGGCAAACCAGCGATTCAACAGATTGAAAAGGCTGTGAGATTACTGCAAAAACATGATGTTGAATTTAATACTCTGACAGTCATTGACTCTATCAATAGTCAACAACCGTTGCGGATCTATCACTATCTTAAAAATCTTGGCAGTCGTGATATGCAGTTTATTCCCTTGCTTGAACCACTTGCGCAAGGTGGGTTGAACGCGCGAAGCCTTGCTCCGGCCGCATTGGGGACTTTTTTGAAAACAATTTTCTACACCTGGGTACGTCTGGATATTGGAACAATTAAAATTCCTATTTTTGAACACGCTTTTGCGTCATGGTGTGGATTACCAGTGCCGACCTGTCCTTTTACATCATTTGATGTTAGTGCGTTCACGTCAAAAATAAATACAGTTTCATTCCAGAGTGAACACTCTGCTAATTCTAAATTTTTGTTGAGGAACAGTCGCCGAACGACCACAGCACGGAAAGGAGCAAAGAATCAAATAATTGAACAGTGTAAACCGCCACTTGCAGCAGAATGTACGAATTGTAATGTAAAATTTACTTGTCTCGGTGGTTGCCCAAAAGATCGCATTGCGATTTCCCGAAGCGGCATTCCTGAACTCAACTATTTTTGCGAAAGCTATCAGGCTTTTTTCACTTATGTTGAACCTTACATGTTGATGATGAAGGCGCTGTGGGATAAAAATTATGCACCTTCCGATATTCGCCAGTATTTGGCCTAATATGGTTCTCTGTATGAGGGAGTAAAAATTCTCCTCCGATTTCCGCCATCGGAGGAGATATAAATGTCAGGCAAATATTGTCATTAAATAAGCTACAAACAGTGCCAGATGCGCCGCGCCGTTGAGTACGTTAGTACGGCCAGTCGAAAATGAAATATGGCACAGTACCAAAGAGGCTACCATTACCACCATCTCTGGTGCGCCCAGAGCAAACTGCAATTCATTACCCGTCATAAAGGCGATAAGCGTTACGACAGGTACGGTAAGCGAAATCGTCGCCAATACCGAACCAAAGAACAGATTCATCGCGCGCTGGACCTGGTTGCTTAAAACTGCTTTTAACGCGCCTAAACCTTCCGGCGACAGAATCAATAGCGCTACCAGGAAACCGGTAAAGGCCACCGGCGCATTCATGCTGGTGAGCAATGTTTCCAGCGGGCTGGCGTTCATTTTTGTGACCGCAATAACGGCAATTAGATGGATAATTAACCAGATGGCATGCCACAGGCTGCTATGAGCAGACGGTTTGCCGTGATGCGGATCGTCATCATCGCTGTCATCTTCATGCTCATAGACAAACAGGCTTTGATGCGTTTTGGTCTGAATCAGCAAAAATACGCCGTACATCGCTGCGGAAATTAATGCCACAAGTAACGCCTGACCGGTCGAAAAATTCGCCGCAGGCAGCGCCATCGGAAATACCAGCACGATTATGGCTAATGGGAACAGAGCAATTAAATACTGTTTAATACCAAACAGATTCATATATTGGGTAGCAAATTTACGGCCACCCAGCAGTAATGAAAAACCAACCAGTCCGCCGGTAACAATCATAATGATTGAATAGAGCGTATCTCGCATTAACGTCGGCGCTGCATCGCCGGTCGCCATTAAGGCTGAAATCAAACTGACTTCAAGAATAACGACGGAAAGGCTAAGAATAAGCGAACCGTAAGGTTCACCCAGACGATGGGCTAGTACGTCCGCATGACGGACAACACTAAAAGCACTGCTTAAAATACCAATAAGAGCAAGAAGGTTGATGCCAATAACCACTGGTAGTGTTTGGCTGCTTCCCCACAGGGACAGCACTACCAGCGCCAGAACCGGGAAAATAAGCGAAGTCTCCTTGTGGCGGGTTTTTACCGCCTCGTGAGCATTTGTCATTATGGTTATCCTTTGCAGATGAATTTGTCGGAAATGTAATAAATAGGCAGGAAAAATAACAGAAAGTGTCAGGATATCGGTAACATTTTACGAAATTTTACCCCGTAGTCGTTTTTTTACTCTTTGGAGTATAAAAACAAGCTACGTGTTTAGACAATGTTTGTATTCGCGTCTCTTGAGAATAGTCTGATGTGAGAGTACTTATGTTTTGGCAAGAGGGGATATTGTTGACCACACTTAATGTTCAATTTTAATAAAGGAGTCAACAATGCCGTATAAAACGAAAAGCGACCTGCCGGAAAGCGTAAAACACGTTTTACCCACTCATGCCCAGGATATCTATAAAGAAGCATTCAACAGCGCCTGGGAGCAATATAAAGATAAAGAAGACCGACGTGATGATGCCAGTCGCGAAGAGACAGCGCATAAAGTGGCCTGGGCCGCGGTGAAACATGAATATGCCAAAGGCGATGATGATAAATGGCATAAAAAATCGTAAAACTCAGCGGCAAGTGAAAGCTATTCGTGCGGTGTTGCCTTGCAAGTGGTCTGTGGATTGCATATTGTCCCAATAGTGGTTTCAAAATGAGCAGTAAAAATGTCCGGAAGACACCAAAAAGTTGTCGCAGGGAAGTATGCAGTGGCGGAGGTGTAAGGTGATAACGCGTGATTTCTTGATGAATGCCGATTGTAAAACGGCATTTGGTGCCATTGAAGAATCACTCTTATGGTCGGCAGAACAACGGGCGGCCTCGCTGGCGGCGACGCTGTCTTGTCGACCTGATGAGGGACCGGTGTGGATCTTCGGCTATGGATCATTAATGTGGAATCCGGCGCTGGAGTTTACCGAGTCGTGCACCGGTACGCTGGTTGGGTGGCATCGTGCTTTCTGTTTGCGGCTGACTGCCGGGCGGGGGACTGCGCACCAGCCGGGGAGGATGCTTGCACTGAAAGAGGGCGGGCGTACCACGGGCGTTGCGTATCGTCTGCCGGAAGAGTCTCTGGAGCAGGAGCTGACCTTACTGTGGAAGCGTGAGATGATTACTGGCTGCTATCTGCCGTCCTGGTGTCAGCTTCATCTTGACGATGGCCGCACCGTCAATGCGCTGGTGTTCATTATGGACCCGCGCCATCCTGAGTATGAATCAGATACCCGCGCTCAGGTGATTGCCCCGTTGATTGCTGCGGCGAGTGGGCCATTAGGAACCAACGCACAGTACTTGTTTTCCCTGGAACAAGCGCTTAACAAACTGGGGATGCAGGATGACGGGCTGAGTGATTTACTGGTGTCGGTGAAAAAACTTCTGACGGAAAATTACCCGGATGGTGTGTTACGGCCTGGGTTTGCCCGATAAAACATTTTAGCAGTGGGGCATCTCTATTATCTTGAGCGCCCCATACTTACGTTAAAATGTGAGCACTTTATCGGCAAGCAGCGTCCATTGCGCCAGTTCTACCAGAGTACCAATTTCCACTCCATCAATCAGTGGAAGTGTGCTGATGCCACGACCATCGGTGCAGGTTTTGCACAATTTCACTGGCACATTTTGCGCCGTGAGGATCTCCAGCATTTGCTGAATGTTATAGCCTTCCCCAGGTTTTTGTCCGCGCAATCCGGCAGTGACCGCATCAGACATCAGGAATAGACGCAGATCCAGGTAGCTTTCCTGCTCTCGTAGCGCAATGGCCAGCCGCAGGCTGTTAAATAAGGATTCGCTCCCGTAGGGTGCGCCATTGGCAACGATCACGATTCTTTGCATTATTTACTCCTGTATTCAGGGAATTAGATGTTCAGTTTCTATCTTACAGCTTGTGTGCTGTCTGACCAATCCGTCACATTTTTTAGGATTTGTGCTAAAGCATGCAAAAGTACAAGAAAAATTGCCAGTAATCGTTATTCTATAAAGCTGTAGCTGTTCATTTTTATTGGAAATTACTGACGTTTTGAGCCGTTTCGTCCCCCGCATTATCGCAATTTGTTTACTCTTGCTGCTGGCAGGCGGTATAGCTAGCGCACAGTCCTCTTTTAAGCAGCAAGCGGCAAATCCTTTTGATAACGACAGTGACGGTCTTCCTGACTTAGGAATGGCTGCGGAAAATCATGACGGTGAAAAACATTTTGCTGAAATTGTGAAAGATTTTGGTGAAACCAGTATGACTGATAAAGGTCAGGACACTGGCGAGCAGGCGAGAGCTTTTGCGTTGGGAAAAGTCCGCGATGCGCTTAGCCAGCAGGTCAATCAGCACGTGGAATCCTGGCTATCGCCGTGGGGGAACGCCAGTGTCGACGTCAAAGTGGATAACGAAGGACATTTTACAGGTAGCCGGGGGAGCTGGTTTGTACCGCTACAGGATAACGACCGTTATCTTACATGGAGCCAGATTGGGCTCACTCAGCAGGATGATGGTCTGGTCAGTAACCTTGGCGCAGGCCAACGCTGGGCGCGTGGCAACTGGCTGGTGGGATATAACACTTTTTATGACAACTTGCTGGATCAAAATCTCCAGCGAGCAGGTTTCGGTGCCGAAGCGTGGGGGGAATATTTGCGGTTGTCAGCAAACTATTACCAGCCTTTTGCCTCCTGGCGTGAACAGACCGCCACGCTCGAGCAACGAATGGCGCGTGGTTACGACTTGACGGCCCGGATGCGGATGCCGTTTTACCAGCATATCAACACCAGCGTTAGCCTCGAACAATATTTTGGTCAGAGTGTTGATTTGTTTAACACCGGCACGGGTTATCACAATCCCGTCGCCTTGAGTCTTGGACTAAATTACACACCGGTCCCACTCGTTACAGTAACCGCCCTGCATAAACAGGGGGAAAGTGGAGAAAGGCAAAATAACCTCGGACTGAATATTAACTACCGTTTTGGCGTGCCGCTCAACAAACAGCTTTCTGCTGGCGAAGTTGCTGAAAGCCAGTCGCTACGCGGCAGTCGCTATGACAATCCGCAGCGAAATAATCTGCCGACTATTGAGTATCGGCAGCGTAAAACCTTAACGGTATTTCTGGCGACGCCGCCCTGGGATCTTAAACCTGGTGAAACCGTGCCACTGAAATTACAAATTCGCAGTCATTACGGTATTCGGCAATTGATCTGGCAGGGAGATACGCAGATGTTAAGTCTGACATCGGGAGCGACAGCCAATAGTGCGGATGGCTGGACGTTGATCATGCCGGACTGGCAAAGTGGGGAAGGGGCGAGCAATCAATGGCGATTGTCGGTAGTGGTGGAGGATAACCAAGGGCAGCGTGTCTCCTCCAATGAGATCACGCTAACGCTTGCCGAACCTTTCGACGCAATGTCGAACGACGAACCGATCTGGGAACCGTAATCAGAAAATACGTTCCTGATGCACCCATACTGCAGCTTCTACACGAGATTTGAGCTTCATTTTTTTCAGCATGTGTTTCACATGCACTTTAACCGTGCTTTCAGTGATGTCCAGGCGACGGGCAATCATCTTATTCGGTAAGCCCTGAGCTATTAGTTTTAGAATGTCGCGTTCACGTGGCGTTAACTGGTTAACATCACGCTCAGTCGTAGCGCGGTTAGCGCGCAGGCTGGCGGCCAGAACAGGGGTTAACGCTTCGCTTAAGACCATTTCGCCAGCGGCAGCCTGATGCAATGCTTTCAGTAAATCTTCTGGCTCCATATCTTTTAACAGATAGCCATCTGCACCACGTTTCAATGCGGTTACCACGTCCTCTTCATGGTTAGAGACGCTGAACACCACAATACGGCCGGAGAGGGACTTTTCGCGCAGTTTATCCAGCGTTTCCAGACCGTTCATGCCGGGCATATTGAGATCTAACAGGATCAGATCGGGATCAAGAGACTCCGCCAGTTCAATACCCTGTTCGCCATTACTCGCTTCGCCAACCACGGTGATATCTGGTGCCATACTAATAAGCTGTTTTACGCCAGTTCGCAGCATCGGGTGATCGTCAATCAGCAGGATAGTAGCCGGTTCCTGATTACTCATGGGTATCTCCTTGGACGTCTGTGAAAGTTTTTTCGGGAATAAAGGTGACCACCACTTCGGTGCCACCTGATTCACGACGGCGGACGCGGCAATCGCCTCGTAAACTTTGCGCACGGTCGCGCATTATTATCATGCCGTAGTGATTGCTGCGGATGGCATTTTCAGGCACGCCGCAGCCATTATCCTGAACGGTCAGTTTTACCTGATTATCGTTTTGCGCCACCGTAACCACCACCTCACTTGCTTGCGAATGTTTGAGGGCGTTACTTAATGCCTCACGGGCAATTTGCAACAGATGGATTGCCTGATGTGAAGGCACCAGACGTGGCGGCAATTGGTAATTCAGCTTCACCGGGAAGCCAAATTTGGCGCTGTACTCTTCGCAGCTCGCCTCCAGTGCGGGACGTAATCCTGGTTCGGTGAGCTGTAAACGAAATGTGGTGAGTAACTCACGCAACTGCGCCCAGGACGCATTCAGTTCGTTACGGATCTGGCTTAACAGTTCGCGGCTGCTTTCTGGCAGCGCGTCGCCTTGCATCTGTAAACAACTTACCTGCATTTTCATGCAAGAGAGCGATTGAGCAATAGAATCATGCAGTTCGCGCGCAATGGTGGCACGCTCTTCCATCACGATCAACTGCTGCTGGCGCTCCTGATGGCGATCCAACGCCAGCGTGGCGGTGAGTTGTTCAACCAGGGTATCCACCAGTTGTTGTTGATCATGGCTAAGATGACGCCCCTGTGGCAGGGTAGCCAGCAAAATACCATACTGCATATGAGAATCCGCTAACCGCCATTTCAACGTAGTGCCGCGATCGCCAACGGGTAAAACGCCGCGTGGGCAGAGATGGCAGCCTTTATCATCGCAACTCATATCTGGCTGACAGGTAAACTCCTGATGATTCTCTTCATCTTCCGTGTCATATACCCGTAGTTCGATATCACGCAACAGGGTTAAATTTTGTAGACCGTTAAGCACAGGTGACAGGCGTTCACACAGCGGAGCGCGGGAATGCAAACGGCGGTTGGCCTGCCACAAAAAAGAGAGAATCTGATTTTTATGCTCTAGTCCGGCAGTTTTCTCCTGTACCCGCTGCTCAAGCACGGCATAACTTTCCGCCAGTTCAGCAGACATATTGTTCAGTGCAGTCCCCAACATCGCCATCTCGTTTCGTCCGCTGATATTCGCTCTCTTACTAAAATCGCGATGACTGACAGCGCTGGCCATTGCCAGTAATTGTCGCCACGGTTGAAGCAAACGCGCTCGCAGCCAGATAATGGTAAACACCAGTAAAAGCGCCATAAAGACAGCCATTACCCGGTGGACCAGCACAACTGTCTCAATACGCGTTTCGGTGGTGCGATCGAAACCAGAAACCAGCTTATCAAGCCCGGCAACAAACTGGCTGACGTCTGCCGACACCGTTTCGCGGTTTTGTGCACGCAACAGCGCAGGAATCAATTCATTGCGCCAGTAATCCTGTAGCCCCTGTAATTGCGCCAGTTGCCCGTCTCGTTCTGCCGCACGAGTTAACTCGGTGCTAAATGCCGTTTGTTCCATCTCTTTGATTAAGGGCTTGTCATTCTCGCTTAATGGCACAGCCGCCAGCAGACGGTAACTTTGCATGCGCAGCGATCCCGCTTTGTTGATCGCATGGGCGCTGCCCTGAACGCCTTGCACCAGCCAGCCAGAAACTGCCATCCCCGCCAGTCCAATGGCGGTAGAAAGCAAAACAATCAGCGCAACCTGATTAACCAGGGTGAGCGGAGAGAGACAACGTTTAAGCATATAAACCTCTTCCTTCAGGCTTTGAATGAGTAATAACCTTAATGAATGTGACGATACATTCTGGAATGGCAGTATTCTCGGCTATTGGCTGAAGTATACCCATACCCGGAAAGAGTTACTCCTTATTTGCCGTGTGGTTAGTCGCTTTACGTCAGTAAGGGTAGGGATTTTACAGTGTCGTGAAAAATCTCAAAATTTTTATGAAATCTCTGTACTCACTATGGGTAATGATAAATATCAATGATAGATAAAGTTATATTGTCGTTTGATTTACATCAAATTGCCTTTGGCTACAGACACTAAGGTGGCAGACATCGAAACGAGTATCAGAGGTGTCTATGAGTCACTCATCCGCCCCCGAAAGGGCTACTGGAGCAGTCATTACAGATTGGCGACCGGAAGATCCTGCGTTCTGGCAACAACGCGGTCAACGCATCGCCAGCCGTAACCTGTGGATTTCCGTTCCCTGCCTGCTTCTGGCGTTTTGCGTATGGATGTTATTCAGTGCCGTTGCGGTGAACCTACCGAAAGTCGGCTTTAATTTTACGACCGATCAGCTATTTATGCTGACTGCGCTACCTTCAGTTTCTGGCGCATTATTACGTGTTCCATACTCCTTTATGGTTCCAATCTTCGGTGGTCGTCGCTGGACAGCATTCAGCACCGGTATTCTGATTATTCCTTGCGTCTGGCTGGGTTTTGCCGTTCAGGATACCTCCACGCCTTATAGCGTCTTCATCATCATCTCTCTGCTGTGCGGCTTTGCTGGCGCGAACTTCGCCTCCAGTATGGCAAACATCAGCTTCTTCTTTCCGAAGCAGAAGCAGGGTGGCGCGCTGGGCCTGAATGGTGGTCTGGGCAACATGGGTGTCAGCGTCATGCAGCTGGTTGCTCCGCTGGTGGTATCACTGTCAATTTTTGCTGCATTTGGTAGCCAGGGTGTAACACAGCCTGATGGCACCGAGCTGTATCTGGCGAACGCGTCCTGGGTATGGGTGCCGTTCCTCGCCATCTTCACCATCGCGGCGTGGTTTGGCATGAACGACCTTGCTACCTCGAAAGCCTCCATCAAGGAGCAGTTACCGGTACTCAAACGTGGGCATCTGTGGATTATGAGCCTGCTGTATCTGGCAACCTTCGGCTCCTTCATCGGTTTCTCTGCGGGCTTTGCCATGTTGTCAAAAACGCAGTTCCCGGACGTGCAGATTCTGCACTACGCCTTCTTCGGACCGTTTATTGGCGCACTGGCGCGTTCTGCTGGTGGTGCATTGTCTGACCGTCTTGGTGGTACCCGTGTCACACTGGTGAACTTTATCCTGATGGCGATTTTCAGCGGCCTGCTGTTCCTCACCTTACCGACTGACGGGCAGGGCGGAAGCTTTATGGCGTTCTTTGCGGTCTTCCTGGCACTGTTCCTGACCGCTGGGCTGGGTAGCGGCTCCACCTTCCAGATGATTTCCGTGATCTTCCGTAAACTGACGATGGATCGTGTGAAAGCAGAAGGCGGTTCTGACGAACGTGCTATGCGTGAAGCGGCAACCGACACAGCGGCGGCGCTGGGTTTCATCTCTGCGATTGGCGCTATCGGTGGCTTCTTTATCCCGAAAGCGTTCGGTAGCTCACTGGCATTAACGGGTTCGCCAGTCGGTGCAATGAAAGTATTTTTGATTTTCTATATCGCCTGCGTGGTGATTACCTGGGCGGTATACGGTCGGCATTCTAAAAAATAAATCGTAATATTTGATTATCCTTTGCGCGGCGTAATGTCGCGCTTTTTTTATTTGTCATTTAGTTACAACATACTTTGAGGGCGATAATTATTTTCAATTGCGTCAATTAAGCACCATTAATATGTCATCCATGGGGGATACTCCTTAATACCCACCTGTATAAAAATCCGAAATGTATAAATGTGAGATAGCATAAAAACCATTAATTTACAGTCTGTTAGATATAAGCCATTAATTACCCTTAAGGAGTATCTTAGGAATTTACTTTATTTTTCATCCCCACCACTCTTGATCGTTATCAATTCCCACGTTGTTTCAGAGCGTTACCTTGCCTTTAAACATTAGCAATGTCGATTTATCAGAGAGCCGACAGGCTCCCACAGGAGAAAACCGATGAGTAAATTCCTGGACCGGTTTCGCTACTTCAAGCAGAAGGGCGAAACCTTTGCCGATGGGCATGGCCAGCTTCTCAATACCAACCGTGACTGGGAGGATGGATATCGCCAGCGTTGGCAGCATGACAAAATCGTCCGCTCTACCCACGGGGTAAACTGCACCGGCTCCTGTAGCTGGAAAATCTACGTTAAAAACGGTCTGGTGACCTGGGAAACCCAGCAGACTGACTATCCGCGTACCCGTCCGGACCTGCCAAACCATGAACCTCGCGGCTGCCCACGCGGTGCCAGCTACTCCTGGTATCTCTATAGCGCCAACCGCCTGAAATACCCAATGATGCGCAAACGCCTGATGAAAATGTGGCGTGAAGCGAAGGCGCTGCATAGCGATCCGGTTGAGGCATGGGCTTCTATCATTGAAGACGCCGATAAAGCGAAAAGTTTTAAGCAGGCGCGTGGACGCGGTGGTTTTGTTCGTTCTTCCTGGCAGGAAGTGAATGAACTGATCGCCGCATCTAACGTTTACACCATCAAAAACTACGGCCCGGACCGTGTCGCTGGCTTCTCGCCAATTCCGGCAATGTCGATGGTTTCTTACGCATCGGGTGCGCGCTATCTCTCGCTGATTGGCGGTACTTGCTTGAGCTTCTACGACTGGTACTGCGACCTGCCTCCTGCGTCTCCGCAAACCTGGGGCGAGCAAACTGACGTTCCGGAATCCGCTGACTGGTACAACTCCAGCTACATCATCGCCTGGGGTTCAAACGTGCCGCAGACGCGTACCCCGGATGCTCACTTCTTTACTGAAGTGCGTTACAAAGGCACCAAAACTGTTGCCGTCACGCCGGACTACGCTGAAATCGCCAAACTGTGCGATCTGTGGCTGGCACCGAAACAGGGCACCGATGCGGCAATGGCGCTGGCGATGGGCCACGTGATGCTGCGTGAATTCCACCTCGATAACCCAAGTCAGTATTTCACCGACTATGTGCGTCGCTACACCGACATGCCGATGCTGGTGATGCTGGAAGAACGCAACGGTTACTACGCTGCGGGTCGTATGCTGCGCGCTGCCGATCTGGTTGATGCGCTGGGCCAGGAAAACAATCCGGAATGGAAAACTGTCGCCTTTAATACCAATGGCGAAATGGTTGCGCCGAACGGTTCTATTGGCTTCCGCTGGGGCGAGAAGGGCAAATGGAATCTGGAGCAGCGCGACGGTAAAACCGGCGAAGAAACTGAGCTGCAACTGAGCCTGCTGGGTAGCCAGGATGAGATCGCTGAAGTGGGCTTCCCGTACTTTGGCGGCGACGGCACGGAACACTTCAACAAAGTGGAGCTGGAAAACATTCTGCTGCACAAACTGCCGGTAAAACGCCTGCAACTGGCCGACGGTAGCACCGCTCTGGTGACCACCGTTTATGATCTGACGCTGGCAAACTACGGTCTGGAACGTGGCCTGAACGACGTTAACTGCGCAACCAGCTACGACGATGTGAAAGCTTACACTCCGGCGTGGGCCGAGCAGATCACTGGCGTTTCTCGCAGCCAGATTATCCGTATTGCCCGTGAATTTGCCGACAACGCTGACAAGACGCACGGTCGTTCGATGATTATCGTCGGTGCGGGTCTGAACCACTGGTATCACCTCGATATGAACTATCGTGGTCTGATCAACATGCTGATTTTCTGCGGCTGTGTCGGTCAGAGCGGTGGCGGCTGGGCGCACTATGTAGGTCAGGAAAAACTGCGTCCGCAAACCGGCTGGCAGCCGCTGGCGTTTGCCCTTGACTGGCAGCGTCCGGCGCGTCACATGAACAGCACCTCTTATTTCTATAACCACTCCAGTCAGTGGCGTTATGAAACCGTGACTGCGGAAGAACTGCTGTCGCCGATGGCGGATAAATCCCGCTATACCGGACACCTGATCGACTTTAACGTCCGTGCAGAACGCATGGGCTGGCTGCCATCTGCGCCGCAGTTAGGCACTAACCCGCTGACTATCGCTCGCGAAGCAGAAAAAGCCGGGATGAATCCGGTAGATTACACCGTGAAATCCCTGAAAGACGGTTCCATCCGTTTTGCGGCAGAACAACCAGAAAACGGTAAAAACCACCCGCGTAACCTGTTCATCTGGCGTTCTAACCTGCTCGGTTCTTCCGGTAAAGGTCATGAGTTTATGCTCAAGTACCTGCTGGGGACGGAGCACGGTATCCAGGGTAAAGATCTGGGGCAGCAGGGCGGCGTGAAGCCGGAAGAAGTGGACTGGCAGGACAATGGTCTGGAAGGCAAGCTGGATCTGGTGGTGACGCTGGACTTCCGTCTGTCGAGCACCTGTCTCTATTCCGACATCATTTTGCCGACGGCGACCTGGTACGAAAAAGACGACATGAATACTTCGGATATGCATCCGTTTATTCACCCGCTGTCTGCGGCGGTCGATCCGGCCTGGGAAGCGAAAAGCGACTGGGAAATCTACAAAGCTATCGCCAGGAAATTCTCCGAAGTGTGCGTCGGTCATCTGGGTAAAGAAACCGACATCGTCACGCTGCCTATCCAGCACGACTCTGCCGCTGAACTGGCACAGCCGCTGGATGTGAAAGACTGGAAAAAAGGCGAATGCGACCTGATCCCCGGTAAAACTGCACCGCACATTATGGTCGTAGAGCGCGATTATCCGGCAACTTACGAACGCTTTACCTCTATCGGTCCGTTGATGGAGAAAATCGGTAACGGTGGTAAAGGGATTGCCTGGAACACCCAGAGCGAGATGGATCTGCTGCGTAAGCTCAACTACACCAAAGCGGAAGGCCCGGCGAAAGGCCAGCCGATGCTGAACACCGCAATTGATGCGGCAGAGATGATCCTGACACTGGCACCGGAAACCAACGGTCAGGTAGCCGTGAAAGCCTGGGCTGCCCTGAGCGAATTTACTGGTCGTGACCATACGCATCTGGCGCTGAATAAAGAAGACGAGAAGATCCGCTTCCGCGATATTCAGGCACAGCCGCGCAAAATTATCTCCAGCCCGACCTGGTCTGGTCTGGAAGATGAACACGTTTCTTACAACGCCGGTTACACCAACGTTCACGAGCTGATCCCGTGGCGCACGCTCTCTGGTCGTCAGCAGCTTTATCAGGATCATCAGTGGATGCGTGATTTCGGTGAAAGCCTGCTGGTTTATCGTCCGCCGATTGACACCCGTTCGGTGAAAGAAGTGATGGGGCAGAAATCCAACGGTAATCCGGAAAAAGCGCTCAACTTCCTGACGCCGCACCAGAAGTGGGGGATCCACTCCACCTATAGCGACAACCTGCTGATGCTGACTTTAGGTCGCGGTGGTCCGGTGGTCTGGCTGAGTGAAGCCGATGCCAAAGATCTGGGTATCGCCGATAACGACTGGATTGAAGTCTTCAACAGCAACGGTGCACTGACTGCCCGTGCGGTTGTCAGCCAGCGTGTTCCGGCAGGGATGACCATGATGTACCACGCGCAGGAACGTATCGTTAACCTGCCTGGTTCGGAAATTACCCAACAGCGTGGGGGTATCCATAACTCGGTCACCCGTATCACGCCGAAACCGACGCATATGATCGGCGGCTATGCCCATCTGGCATACGGCTTTAACTACTACGGCACTGTAGGTTCTAACCGCGATGAGTTTGTTGTAGTGCGTAAGATGAAGAACATTGACTGGTTAGATGGCGAAGGCAATGACCAGGTACAGGAGAGCGTAAAATGAAAATTCGTTCACAAGTCGGCATGGTGCTGAATCTCGATAAGTGCATCGGCTGCCACACCTGTTCAGTTACCTGTAAAAACGTCTGGACCAGCCGCGAAGGCGTGGAATACGCGTGGTTCAACAACGTGGAAACCAAGCCGGGCCAGGGCTTCCCGACCGACTGGGAAAACCAGGAAAAATACAAAGGCGGCTGGATCCGTAAAATCAACGGCAAACTGCAACCGCGCATGGGTAACCGCGCCATGCTGTTGGGTAAAATCTTCGCTAACCCGCATCTGCCGGGGATCGACGATTATTACGAGCCGTTTGATTTTGACTATCAGAACCTGCATACCGCGCCGGAAGGCAGCAAATCGCAGCCGATTGCCCGTCCGCGTTCGCTGATTACCGGCGAACGGATGGCGAAAATCGAAAAAGGGCCGAACTGGGAAGATGACCTGGGCGGTGAGTTTGACAAGCTGGCGAAAGACAAGAACTTCGACAACATCCAGAAGGCGATGTATAGCCAGTTCGAAAACACCTTCATGATGTATTTGCCGCGCCTGTGCGAACACTGCCTGAACCCGGCATGTGTGGCGACCTGCCCGAGCGGTGCAATTTACAAGCGTGAAGAAGATGGCATCGTCCTGATCGATCAGGACAAATGCCGTGGCTGGCGTATGTGCATCACCGGATGCCCGTACAAAAAAATCTACTTCAACTGGAAGAGCGGTAAGTCTGAGAAGTGCATTTTCTGCTATCCGCGTATTGAAGCCGGTCAGCCGACGGTGTGTTCAGAAACCTGTGTCGGTCGTATCCGTTATCTCGGCGTGCTGCTGTACGATGCGGACGCCATTGAACGTGCGGCCAGCACCGAGAACGAAAAAGATCTCTACCAGCGTCAGCTGGACGTGTTCCTCGATCCGAACGATCCGAAGGTCATCGAGCAGGCGATTAAAGACGGTATCCCGCTGAGCGTTATTGAAGCTGCGCAGCAGTCGCCGGTTTATAAAATGGCGATGGAATGGAAACTGGCGCTGCCGCTGCATCCGGAATATCGCACACTGCCGATGGTCTGGTACGTGCCGCCTTTGTCTCCGATTCAGTCTGCAGCAGACGCTGGCGAGTTGGGCAGCAACGGTATTTTGCCAGACGTCGAAAGCCTGCGTATTCCGGTACAGTATCTGGCGAACCTGCTGACCGCAGGCGACACCCAACCGGTACTGCGTGCGCTGAAACGTATGCTGGCAATGCGTCATTACAAACGTGCTGAAACCGTTGACGGTAAAGTCGATACCCGTGCGCTGGAAGAGGTTGGCCTGACCGAAGCCCAGGCACAGGAAATGTATCGTTATCTGGCGATTGCTAACTACGAAGATCGCTTTGTGGTACCAAGCAGTCATCGTGAACTGGCGCGGGAAGCATTCCCGGAGAAAAATGGCTGCGGCTTTACCTTTGGTGATGGCTGCCACGGTTCAGATACCAAATTCAATCTGTTCAACAGCCGTCGTATCGATGCCATCGATGTGACCAGCAAAACGGAGCCGCATCCATGATCGAACTCGTGATTGTATCGCGTCTCCTTGAATATCCGGATGCTGCCTTATGGCAGCATCAACAGGAGATGTTCGAGGCGATTGCCGCGTCGGAAAATTTGTCGAAAGAAGATGCCCATGCGCTGGGCATTTTCCTGCGCGATTTAACGGCGATGGATCCGCTGGATGCCCAGGCGCAGTACAGCGAACTGTTCGACCGTGGTCGCGCCACGTCACTGTTGCTATTCGAACATGTTCACGGTGAATCCCGCGATCGTGGTCAGGCGATGGTGGATTTACTGGCGCAGTACGAGCAGCACGGCTTGCAGTTAAACAGCCGCGAATTGCCGGACCATCTGCCGCTGTATCTGGAATACCTGGCGCAGCTGCCGCAAAGCGAAGCCGTGGAGGGTTTGAAAGACATTGCGCCGATTCTGGCATTGCTGAGCGCGCGTCTGCAACAGCGTGAAAGCCGTTATGCCGTGCTGTTTGACCTGCTGCTGAAACTGGCGAATACCGCTATCGACAGCGACAAAGTGGCGGAAAAAATTGCCGATGAAGCGCGCGACGATACGCCGCAGGCGCTGGATGCTGTCTGGGAAGAAGAGCAGGTTAAGTTCTTTGCAGACAAAGGCTGTGGTGATTCAGCAATCACTGCTCATCAGCGTCGCTTTGCCGGTGCCGTCGCGCCGCAATATCTGAATATCCCCACCGGAGGACAGCACTAATGCAATTCCTGAATATGTTCTTCTTTGATATCTACCCGTACATTGCCGGGGCGGTCTTCCTGATTGGTAGTTGGCTGCGCTATGACTACGGGCAGTACACCTGGCGCGCGGCATCCAGCCAGATGCTGGACCGTAAAGGAATGAACCTGGCGTCGAACCTGTTCCATATCGGGATTCTGGGGATTTTTGTCGGTCACTTCTTCGGTATGTTGACGCCGCACTGGATGTATGAAGCCTGGCTGCCGATTGAAGTGAAACAAAAAATGGCGATGTTTGCTGGTGGTGCCAGCGGCGTGCTGTGTCTGATTGGTGGCGTGCTGTTGCTGAAGCGTCGCCTGTTCAGCCCACGCGTGCGTGCAACCACTACCGGAGCGGATATCCTGATCCTGTCGCTGCTCGTTATCCAGTGCGCGCTGGGCCTGTTGACCATTCCGTTCTCCGCCCAGCATATGGACGGTAGCGAGATGATGAAACTGGTTGGCTGGGCGCAGTCGGTAGTGACCTTCCACGGTGGTGCTTCTCAACACCTTGATGGTGTGGCGTTTATCTTCCGTCTGCACCTGGTGCTGGGGATGACGTTATTCCTGCTGTTCCCGTTCTCGCGTCTGGTGCACATCTGGAGCGTACCGGTGGAGTATCTGACACGTAAGTATCAGCTGGTGCGCGCTCGCCACTAAGCACGACATAGTGCCTGATGCGCTGCGCTTATCAGGCCTACAGAGTCATGCAACTCATTGATATTACGTGGTATGTATGCCGGATAAGGCGTTCACGCCGCATCCGGCATAACGTAACGCACGTTGTCAGCCTGCTGAAATCATCAGTTACACATTGTCGATATTTCAGATTGTAGAGAAACGAACCTCATCGATATGATTGGCCCACCTATGGAGCAGTGAAGGAGCACTGACCGTGGATCAACCTAATCAATCGACGATCTCTGCGGCATTAAAAATAATCGCCACGGGGATCGCCTTACCCCCTGATAAAATTACCTCTCAACAACTGGATGTTCAGTTAACTCTCAACAACTGGATGTTCAGTTAAATAAACCTGCGGGCTACGTTGAGCGACGTTCCGGCATTTGCTGGCGCTATTTTGCCAGCAACGACGCCAGCCAGGCCGAACTGGCGGCAGAGGCTTTGCATAATGCGTTAGCATCGGCTGCCTTAAAACCTTCTGATATTGATCTGTTAATTTGTGCGTCAGCCATTGCCGTACAGGCATTACCCTGTAGCGCAATTCATATTCTTAAAGCCGCTGCTATGCCCGCAGGCGTTGCCGGATTTGATATCAACAGTAGCTGTGTCAGCTTTATTTCCGCTCTGGAAGTTGCTGCCGGATTATTAAACTGTGGAGCATATCGGCGCATTGCCATCGTCTCGGCAGATATTGCTTCACGTGGTATCGACTGGGATCATGAAGAGTCGTCACTCATTTTTGGTGATGGCGCGGCGTGTGCGATTGTCGAGCGGGGCGATGGTCGCAGCGGGATTATCGCCAGCCTGATCGAAATGTATCCCGAAGGTAACGAGCTGTGTGAAATTCGCGCTGGCGGCACGCGGTGTAATCCTCGTTCAGGCGTCAGTGATAGCGACTTCCTTTTTCATATGCAGGGGAAACCGCTGTTTCGTTTTGCCTCTTCGCTTATTGAAGATTATTTTTCGCGCTTACTGCAAAAAAGCGGTCTGCAACTGGCTGATATCGGTACGGTCGTTCCGCATCAGGCCAGTCATCTTTCCCTTGAACATATGCGTAAACGGCTGCGAGTGCCGGAATCTGCGCTTATTGATGTCTACCGTTTCTACGGTAATCAGGTCGCTGCGTCTATACCCACGGCGCTGCATGAAGCGATGATTAGTGGTCGTTTTGCTGCGAATAAACCTGCAATGTTGATTGGCACGGCGGCGGGATTAACGCTGGCAGGCATGGTGCTTTTACCGTGAAAATTCTCGTGACGGGGGCGACCAGCGGCCTGGGGCGAAATGCTGTGCAATATTTGTTGCGATCGGGTGTTTCGGTTGTGGCAACAGGGCGAAATCGAGTGGTTGGCAAAGTTCTCGCAAGCGCAGGTGCACAGTTTGTGGCTCTCGATTTAACCGAGGCAACTGATGATGACTGCGCCCGGTTGATGGAAGGCTGCGATGCCGTCTGGCACTGTGCGGCAAAGTCTTCGCCCTGGGGAGACAAAACGGCATTCTGGCTTGCCAATGTCAAAGCGACCTACACTTTGGCACAGGCGGCAGGCAGGCTGAACATTCCCCGGTTTATCCATATCTCCACGCCTGCAGTTTACTTTGATTTTCAACATCACTATGACCTGCAAGAAACTTATCTTGCGCGAACATTTTCCAGCCATTATGCCAGCAGTAAATATGCCGCTGAGCAGGCTATTGCCGGGGCAGTAGCGCAATATCCTGCCACGAGGTTTATTCTTTTGCGTCCCCGTGGTTTGTTTGGTCCTCATGATCAGGTGATTGTTCCTCGTCTGATGCAGCAACTGCAACAGGGGGGCGGCAGCTTACGTTTGCCACGCGGTGGTGAAGCGTTATTGGATCTCACGTTCGTGCAAAACGTGGTGTATGCCATGCAACTGGCAACGCAGGTTGAAGGATTACGCTCTGGCAGTATTTACAACATCAGTAATCACCAGCCGCAGCAGCTATCTGTAATGCTTGACGCCTTACTGCGCCAGCAACTGGGCTTAAATTACCGCATTGCAGCCGTTCCCTGGCCGCTGCTTTCTCTGGTCGCGCGCGGCCTGGAGCTGTACGGGAAATGCGTTAATCTGGAACCTGTTATCACACGTTACAGCGCCGGAACACTCTGTTTTGATATGACGCTGAGTGCGCAAAAGGCCATTA
This sequence comes from Escherichia sp. E10V10, assembly GCF_004211985.1. Lineage (NCBI taxonomy): Bacteria > Pseudomonadati > Pseudomonadota > Gammaproteobacteria > Enterobacterales > Enterobacteriaceae > Escherichia > Escherichia sp. E10V10. The sequence continues at coordinate 82,326 of NZ_RHJO01000019.1, forward strand.
CAGAGTTGGGATATCACCCGCGCTTTTCGATGGAGCAAGGTATTGCAATCACGGGACAATGGCTGAGGGAACATGGCAAAAATAACCGTATTTGAAACGGGCTGGTGTACCCATATTGGCTGCATTGCGCTAAAAGGGGCGGGGCTGAAAGTGTGTAAATTCCCCGCCCGCGCCTGGCTGCTGGAAGTGGGCGAGAAACGCTGGCTGTGGGACACCGGCTATTCATCGTGGTTCGAACACTACACGCAATCCGGCGTATTTCGTCTTTATCGCCAGGTCACGCCGGTTTATTTCGATCCACAACAGGCGCTGGTGCGGCAACTTTCCGCACACGGACTGGCGGCAAAAGATGTTGATGCGATTATTCTGTCGCATTTTCACGCCGATCATATTGCTGGCCTGCGCGATTTCCCTGATGTCGCCTGTATCTGTTCTGGTGAAGGTTGGCAGCAGGTAAGAACGCTGCGTGGCATAGCCGCATTGCGTCAGGCCTTTGTGCCAGGGCTGATCCCGGAGAATTTTGAATCCTCACTGCGTTTTATTGAAAGTTTCGCATTGGTGAATATGCCTCCTGAACTGGCACCGTTTGAGAGTGGCTATTTGCTGCCAGAAAGCAATGGCGAAATTATCCTCGTGCCGCTTGCGGGTCATGCTGCCGGACATATTGGCGCATTTGTGTTGACCGACAATGGCTGGACTTTACTGGCTGGCGATGCCGCTTGGGCACCCGCAAACTACCGCGAACTGCGCGGGCCTTCACCACTGGCGCATCTGGTGATGTCCGACAGCCGCGCCTACTACCGCACGCTTGGGCAATTACATCAGCTTTGGCAAAACGGCGCAGTGGACATTCGTTTGTGCCACGAGGGGGATTTATGATCCCGCTGGCTTTACTCTGGCGCTACTTCCGTACCCGCAGGCTGCATTTCACCGATCGCCAGGCGCTGGAATACTGGCAGGCAAAAAGGCTGCATCAGTTCCGGCAAAATGTCTTATCTAAAAGCCCGTGGTTTCAGCGTTATCTGGCCTTGCCCTTTAACCAGTGGCCGTTGATGGACAAAGTGTTAATGATGACGCACTTCGATGAGATGAATACCGCGGGTTTAAAGCGCGACGAGCTTCTCGCCTGTGCAATGCGCAGTGAGCAGAGTCGTGATTTCAAACCCTGCGTTGGCAAGTTCAGCGTCGGGCTTTCATCAGGTACATCCGGGCGTCGTGGGCTTTTTGTTGTTAGCCCGCACGAGCAACAGATTTGGGCCGCCGGTGTGCTGGCAAAAGTGTTACCCGACGGTTTATTTGCCAGAGAGCGGGTGGCACTGTTTTTGCGCGCGGACAACAACCTCTATCAAAGCGTGAATAACCGCTGGTTAAGTCTCGACTTTTACGATCTGCTGGCGCCATTTCAGGCGCAACTCAAACAACTGGAACAGCGAGCGCCGACGATTATTGTCGCGCCAGCTCAGGTATTACGCGCACTGGCGCTGGCGGTGATTGCCGGAGAGCTAACGCTAAAGGTCAAAAAAGTGATCTCGGTAGCGGAAGTTCTGGAGTCGCAGGATCGGGAATTACTGCGAAGCGTGTTCAACAATGTGGGCGAGATTTATCAGGCGACAGAAGGCTTTCTCGCCTCTACCTGCCGGTGTGGCACGTTACATCTCAACGAAGAATTTGTTCACATTGAACCGCAATGGCTGGATGAGCACCGTTTCGTGCCGATCGTCACAGACTTTACCCGCACCACGCAGCCGGTGGTGCGTTATCGACTTGATGATGTGCTGGTGGCAAGTGAACAGCCATGCCCTTGTGGCAGTGCGGCAATGGCGATTGCGCGTATCGAAGGGCGGCAGGACGATCAACTGCAACTGCCGACAAGATCTGGCGATATGCAGACCGTATTTGCCGATGCATGTAGTCGGGTGCTGGCGATGACGCTGCCGTTAACTGCTGATTATCGCCTGCTACAAACCGGGCCAGCACAGCTAACGCTAATAGCAGATTGCGAACCGGGGATGCTGGGGCAGTGCCGGGAAGCGTTGAGTGCCTTGTTTATGCGCCAGAATATCGCAGTGGAGCACTTGATATGGTTCCTTGAGTCGCAACCAGTGCCAGTTGCTTTTACAGCCAAGCGGCGGCGAATTGTGCGTGAGTGGGGGCGGGAATGAGCAATCTACTACTACGCCTGAAACAGATGCTGCTGGGCTGGGGAACCGTTGGGGTTATCTATAACTTTAGCGACTACCTGCAAGGTCAGGGATATCAATTAACGCCGTCAGTAATTGATAATCTGATTGCGTTTTCACCCTCTGCCGTGTGGCTGTATCTCTCGTTTTTTTTAATTGTGCCGTTAGGTTATTTATCCACACCACTTTGCCACCTGCGCTGGCTGGCCCGCGCAATGCAACTTTCGGCACTTGTAGCTGGCTTGTTTTATCTTCTCTGGCCCACGACTATGCAATATCCCCCGTTTGTGCAGTCGGGGATCTCAACGGGTGCATTAAACGGGCTGATCGCCATTGACTCAAGTCAGAACTGTTTTCCCTCTTTACATGCGGCGCTCACGCTGTTGGCGGTATGGGCGATTGCCAAAAAGGGGAACCGTTGGCTGACGCTGATGAGTGTTGCCTGGGCGATAGCGATCGCCTTTTCGATTCTGCAATTACGCAGACATTTATTTATCGATTTAGTAGGCGGCGCGTTGCTGGCGTCGATTTGCGGTTGGATATGCGCAATATGCGAGAAAAGGAAGACGCAATATGAGTGATTTACTGTTTCCCATCATATTGATGGTGCTGTTGGTGTTAGCCGAAGCGGGCGTGTTGCAATTCACCGGGCGGCAAAAAGTGGAATGGCTGGACGTTATTTTTAATATCAACTCCGGTCATATGATGCTGTGGTTATTTCGCTGCCTGGAAGTGCTCTGCTATGGCCAGGTGGTCAATCACTTCAGCCTTGGGCTGTTTGATAATGCACCGGTGATCCTGCTATGGCTGTTTACTATCCTTGCGTGGGATTTTGGCTTTTACTGGCTGCATCGCTGGCATCACGAAATGCGCCCGCTGTGGGCGGTTCATGTGGTGCATCATCAGGGTGAACACTACAACCTGTCATTAGGCGTGCGTAACTCGTGGTACTCCTCGTTAACCTCAATCCCGTTTTTTATGCTGCTGGCGCTGCTTGGTGTGCCGTTGCAGGTCTTTTTGGCAGTTTCTATTATTCACTACAGTTGGCAATTTTTTAACCATAACGCGCTAACGCCGAAACTCGGTTGGCTGGAAAAAGTGCTGATCACGCCTTCGCATCATCGCGTCCATCATCTGAATGAAAAGCAATATGCCGATACCAATTACGGCGGCACCTTTCTGTTGTGGGATAAAATTTTCGGTTCTTATAGCGCCGGGCCGGATCATGACGTGGCCTATGGCGTAAAAAATAGTCGCTTGTCCTGTAACCCGATGCGCGAGAGTAACCTGCCATTTTTACGCTTAATGGGCTTTCGCTCATTTGGCAAAGCGATTGAACGTCGCTACCAAAGTTCCGCGTGGGCAGTGGGGGCAGGGGTGATCCTGCTGTTTATGTTGGTGCTTGGCTACATTCAACAATATGGCTATGGCATCGAGTTTATGACCAGTGAGCAAGCCGTATTATTTGTTCTGCTGGTGGCAGGCTCCGTTGCGCTGGGGGGCATAAGCGACGGGCAGCGTTGGGGTATGATTTTGTGGTGTTCTGTGACGTTGTCACTACTCTATTTTATTCTTTATATTTGCTCATGGAGCACTCTGCTGTGGAAGGGATTAGCGGGCATTTTGCTGGCCCATTGCCTGTTATTTGTGTCCGGTGTGGGACGTAAATCGTTAAGGAAACGCTATGAACCTGTTTAAGCCCGACAGGTTAATCACTTTTCCTGCCGATGATCCGCACCTGGTGAAACAGTTGCAGAATGGTACGAAATCGTACCTCGCAAAAGCAGGCGATCATCGTTATGCCGACGGCTGGGCATTCACCAAAATGGCGGCACTGATTATTGCCTGTTTATCCTGCTATTCACTGGCGTTGTCTCAAAGCCAGTGGGGGCTGTATCTGTTGTGGTATCTGACGATGATGTTTTGCGCCATGCTGTTAGCGGTTAATGTGGTGCATGACGCGTCGCATGATGCGTTTTTGCGCGGTAAAAAGGCCAATGCGTGGCTTAACCGGTGGGTTGCAATTCCTATGGGGCTTGATCCGGACTGTTGGCGAGTACGCCACGTTCGCTTTCATCACGGCTTTACCAATATTGAATTTTACGATCCGGACACCGCAGAAAATGGCATTCTTCGCCAGACTCCGTGGCAGCAGTGGCGACCTTTTATGCGCCACCAACATTGCTACTGGCCGCTGGTCGCGGCGCTCACCTTTCCCTGGTATATCTGGGTAGTGGACTGGCTCGATCGCGCAGGGTTTACGCCGGTCACGCGACATCTGGCCCTGCGGGGGTTTGCTGGTTGGGGGTATTTCTTAGCCGGGAAACTGGCGCATTGCGCGCTGTGTCTGATACTTCCCTGGCTGCTGTCTGAGTTTGGTTTTATGACCATCGTGCTGACTTATCTGCTCAACCAGTTGCTGGCGTCACTGATCTTTGTGATGTTGATTATCGGAACGCACTGGGCGAAGGGGCATACGCAGTTACCGCCAGAAGAGGGCAAAATGGTCGTGGGCAGGCTGGCGCATACCTTCGCCACTACCTTTGACTGGACGCCGCAACCTGCATGGCTTGGCTACTGGCTGGGCGGAATTAATTTGCATCTTACCCATCATCTTTTTCCTCACTGGCATCATCGCCATTATCCAGCGTTAAGCCGCATTATCGCGCAAATTGCCAGCCAGCAAGGTCTGGATTATCAGTTGTTGACGTTAGCGGATTTGCTGAGGCTACAGCAGCAGTTTTTACGGCGAATGGGGGAGAAGCCGTCAGAGTGAGAGTGGAATCAAGTGATGGAGGTGGAGGAAGGATTACTCAGCGCTACGCGCTTCGCCCTGCGGGTCGTTGCCTGCGGCAACGCTCTCTCGCTGACGCTCGAGTCGAACCTTGGTCGAAGCTTCTCATCCTTCCCCGCATGGGCAGAATATGAAACGATATATAAGTTTGAAATGAGTTTTATCAGGAAGTGATGGTGGTGGGGGAAGGATTCGAACCTTCGAAGTCGATGACGGCAGATTTACAGTCTGCTCCCTTTGGCCGCTCGGGAACCCCACCAGGGGTAATTCATATTGTAGGTAATGCTTGAGATGGTGGTGGGGGAAGGATTCGAACCTTCGAAGTCGATGACGGCAGATTTACAGTCTGCTCCCTTTGGCCGCTCGGGAACCCCACCACGGGGTAATGCTTTTTACTGGCCTGCTCCCTCACTGGGAAGCGGGGCGCATCATATCAAATGACACGCCGCTGTAAAGGGTTACGTTGAGAAAAATGAACTGGTTGCGTAATTTTCATCCGCAACGGATTAAAGCCAACCAGTTCTATTTTGCCAGCGATTAAAGAATAATCGTCCGGTTACCGTAAACAAATACACGCTGTGCCAAAACCTGGTAAAGCGCGCGGCTTAATACGTTTTTCTCAACATCACGACCTGCACGCATCATGTCTTCGGCAGTGTAGGTGTGATCCACATGAATGACATCCTGCATGATGATTGGACCTTCATCCAGATTGTCATTTACATAGTGTGCTGTTGCGCCAATAATCTTCACGCCGCGTTCATAAGCCTGATGATAGGGACGTGCGCCGATAAACGCTGGCAGGAATGAATGGTGAATGTTGATAATTTTGTTCGGGAAGCGCGCCACGAACTCCGGCGTCAGCACGCGCATATATTTCGCCAGCACCACATAATCAGGTTGATGCGCTTCAATGGCATCCGCCATCTTCTGATCGTGCTCGTTGCGGCTTAACCCTTCATGGCTCACCAATTCAAACGGAATATCAAAACGTTCCACCAGAGAACGTAAAGTCTCGTGGTTACCAATAACCGCAGCGATTTCAACATCCAGTCCACCGTAGTTGGCTTTCATCAGCAAATCGCCCAGGCAATGCGCTTCTTTGGTCACCAGAATGACTATGCGGCGGCGACCTGCGGGATTCAGTTCACGCACCGAACCTTCTGGCAAAGCGCTATCGAGATCCGCCAACAGGGTGGAATCATTAAAAATACCCTCCAGTTCCGTGCGCATAAAAAAGCGCCCGGTACGGTGGTCAACAAATTCATTGTTCTGCACGATATTTAACTCGTGCTTGTAGCAAATATTAGTAATACGCGCGATCAGACCTTTTTGATCCGGGCAAATAGTACGCAGAACTTTACGTTGGAGTGAATGCATTGCTGGAAAAACCTTGTTGAGAGTGTTTGCTAAACCGTACCGTCAACCTTTATTGGCCGCAGCACTTTTTAAATTTTTTACCTGAACCACAAGGGCAGGGATCGTTGCGACCAAACTGCGGACGTGTACCATCAATATAGTACCATTGACCGTTTTCTTTCAAAAATCGCGAACGCTCAATAATCGCCCCGGATTTACCCTTCTCAGTAAAACGAGCGACAAAACTGACATAACCTACGTCGTCACCTTCATGATATGAACGTTCAAATACGGTCAAACCTAACCATTCGGTATGTGCAAATCCGGCAATTAATTCAGCACGTAACACCGAGGCGCCACAGGATGGATGCCAGGTTTTAATTAAATAATCTGCGTCGTGCATCACAAAAGCGCAGTAACGCGAACGCATAAGACGTTCGGGATCTGGTGCAACCTTTTCACCAGACACATAAGGGTGGCAACATAGGCTATACTCGACAGCACTACCACAGGGACAAAGCTTAGACACAAATAATCTCCCTGGAAACAATAACGGCGTTTTAACCGCCGGAGTAGCACTATGTTAACCGAGCGGTAGCGATGTGGCTACGGCTGCATTCCAGGGGACGCTTTCAGGAACAATGAGAAAAGTAAAAATAGGGCTGGCACTGGGATCCGGTGCTGCACGAGGATGGTCGCATATTGGCGTCATTAACGCGCTTAAAAAAATGGGCATTGAAATTGATATCGTCGCAGGATGTTCAATTGGTTCGCTGGTAGGCGCAGCCTATGCCTGTGATCGATTATCTGCGCTGGAAGAGTGGGTTACCTCTTTTAGCTATTGGGATGTTTTACGACTGATGGACCTCTCCTGGCAGCGCGGTGGGCTGCTGCGCGGCGAGCGTGTGTTCAATCGGTATCGTGAAATAATGCCAGAAACAGAAATCGAGAATTGTTCACGCCGCTTCGCTGCAGTCGCCACCAATCTAAGCACAGGGCGCGAATTATGGTTTACCGAAGGTGATCTCCATCTCGCTATTCGTGCATCCTGCAGTATTCCTGGCTTGATGGCACCGGTCGCGCATAACGGCTACTGGCTTGTTGATGGCGCAGTCGTTAATCCCATTCCTATCTCTCTGACTCGTGCGTTGGGCGCAGATATCGTAATTGCGGTTGATCTCCAGCACGACGCTCACTTAATGCAGCAAGATCTTCTTTCATTTAATGTCAGTGCTGAAAATGGCGAGAGTGAAGATGATCTACCCTGGCATGCGCGGCTGAAAGAGCGGCTAAGTAGTATTACTGCGCGTCGAGGCGTCACGGCACCGACAGCAACAGAGATTATGACTACCTCTATTCAGGTATTGGAAAACCGCCTTAAAAGAAACCGTATGGCAGGGGACCCGCCTGATATTCTGATTCAACCCGTTTGCCCACAGATTTCCACGCTCGATTTTCATCGTGCGCAGGCTGCCATTTCGGCAGGACAATTGGCGGTTGAGAAGAAAATGGATGAGCTTTTACCGCTAGTTCGAACTAACGTTTTGACCTGATTTTTTATCTACACTTAAGTTAATTCTGACAGGCACTGATGGCAATAGCATGCCACTATTGAATAAAGCCAGTCAGGGGAGAGAACATGACGCAGCCATTGGTCGGAAAACAGATTCTCATAGTTGAAGATGAGGCGGTATTTCGCTCGCTTCTGGATTCGTGGTTTTCCTCATTGGGAGCGACAACGGTACTGGCAGCTGATGGGGTGGATGCCCTTGAGCTACTGGGCGGTTTCACACCCGATCTAATGATATGTGATATTGCAATGCCGAGAATGAACGGCCTGAAACTATTGGAACATATTCGCAACCGGGGTGACCAAACACCTGTCCTGGTGATTTCCGCTACGGAAAACATGGCAGATATCGCGAAAGCGTTACGTCTGGGCGTGGAAGATGTTTTGTTAAAACCAGTTAAAGATCTCAACCGTCTGCGCGAGATGGTTTTTGCGTGTCTCTATCCCAGCATGTTTAATTCGCGTGTAGAGGAAGAAGAACGGCTTTTTCGCGACTGGGATGCGATGGTGGATAATCCCACCGCGGCTGCTAAATTATTGCAAGAATTACAACCTCCGGTTCAGCAGGTGATTTCCCATTGCCGGGTTAATTATCGCCAACTGGTGGCCGTTGATAAACCGGGGCTGGTGCTTGATATTGCAGCTCTTTCGGAAAACGATCTGGCTTTTTATTGTCTCGATGTAACTCGCGCCGGACATAATGGTGTCCTTGCCGCCTTGTTATTACGTGCGCTGTTTAATGGGTTATTACAGGAACAGATTGCCCACCAAAATCAGCGTTTGCCAGAGTTGGGTGCGTTATTGAAGCAGGTAAATCATTTACTGCGGCAGGCCAATCTGCCTGGTCAGTTCCCGCTATTAGTCGGCTATTATCATCGTGAATTAAAAAATCTCATTTTGGTTTCCGCTGGTCTGAATGCAACGTTAAATGCTGGTGAACACCAGATTCAAATCAGTAATGGCGTTCCGTTAGGAACATTAGGCAACGCCTATTTGAATCAATTGAGCCAGCGATGTGATGCCTGGCAATGTCAAATTTGGGGAACAGGTGGAAGACTGCGCTTGATGTTGTCTGCGGAATGAGCAAACGATTATATGGGATAAAATTGCATTACGCGCTGGTGTCGGCTGGTGGTACTATCGTCGCCATTCGTTTAAGTAATTGTCTTAATTATGTTAACTCGCCTCCTTTTCAGAACCAGGCCTCGTCAGGGTACTGATATACTGGGATGCGACACAGAAATATGAACACGTTCAATACACGAACAGTCCAGGAGAATTTAAATGGCTGCCATTAATACGAAAGTCAAAAAAGCCGTTATCCCCGTTGCGGGATTAGGAACCAGGATGTTGCCGGCGACGAAAGCTATCCCGAAAGAGATGCTGCCGCTTGTCGATAAGCCATTAATTCAATACGTCGTGAATGAATGTATTGCGGCTGGCATTACTGAAATTGTGCTGGTCACTCACTCATCTAAAAACTCTATTGAAAACCATTTCGATACCAGTTTTGAACTGGAAGCAATGCTGGAAAAACGTGTAAAACGCCAGTTGCTTGATGAAGTGCAGTCCATTTGTCCACCACACGTGACTATTATGCAAGTTCGTCAGGGACTGGCGAAAGGTTTGGGACACGCAGTATTGTGTGCCCATCCGGTAGTTGGTGATGAACCTGTGGCTGTTATTTTGCCTGACGTTATTCTGGATGAATATGAATCCGATTTATCGCAGGATAACCTTGCAGAGATGATTCGTCGCTTTGATGAAACTGGCCACAGCCAGATAATGGTGGAGCCTGTTGCTGATGTGACGGCATATGGTGTTGTGGATTGCAAAGGTGTGGATTTAGCGCCTGGCGAAAGTGTACCGATGGTCGGTGTGGTAGAAAAACCGAGAGCAGATGTAGCGCCGTCGAATCTTGCTATTGTCGGCCGTTATGTTCTCAGTGCTGATATTTGGCCGCTGCTGGCAAAAACCCCTCCGGGAGCAGGTGATGAAATTCAGCTCACCGACGCGATTGATATGCTAATCGAAAAAGAAACGGTTGAAGCCTATCATATGAAAGGGAAGAGCCATGACTGCGGTAATAAATTAGGTTACATGCAGGCCTTCGTTGAATACGGTATTCGCCACAACACTCTGGGTACTGAATTTAAAGCCTGGCTTGAAGAAGAGATAGGCATTAAGAAGTAACATCTATCACGATGTTTTCTACGAAACGGCATTGAGTGATCAATGCCGTTTTTTTATAGCGTATTCTTATCAGAGAGTCTTAAAACGGACAATAAAAAATCCCGCCAATGGCGGGATTTTAAGCAAACAGAATCAAGAAAAGATTATTGCTTGATCAGGAAATCGTCGAGGGATTTACCTTGCTCATCCATTGCTTTTTTGATTACAGCTGGAGTACGGCCCTGGCCAGTCCAGGTTTTGGTTTCGCCGTTTTCGTCAACGTAGCTATATTTAGCCGGACGCTGTGCGCGTTTAGCTTTTGTGCCAGATTTAACAGCAGCAATGCTATTCAGCAGTTCGTTCGGGTCAATACCGTCAGCGATCAGCATTTCACGATATTGCTGCAGTTTACGAGTACGCTCTTCAACTTCAGCAGCAGCTGCGCTTTCTTCTTCGCGACGTTCGTTAACGACAACTTCTAATTTTTCCAGCATTTCTTCCAGCGTTTCAAGTGTACATTCTCTTGCCTGCGCACGAAGAGTACGGATGTTGTTCAGAATTTTAAGTGCTTCGCTCATTGTAGTAATCTCAAACTTATATTGGGGTGGTTTGTTGAGGTAATAATAGAGCCTTAAATTCAGTTGTGCAATAGCCAGGAATGTAAGGAATTCAAAAATGTTCTTTATTTCGTACCGACAATAAATATCTTTTCATAAAATTAGCCAGAAATGACGTGGCATATAGCCCTATTTACATCGATGCTTTCGCATCACTTAAGGTTAAAACTTCCTGATTCATGTCACATTTTATGTGGAGATTAACATGCGCTGGAGCCTTTTCACTCTTGGGTATTAGCCCTGTTTATGAAAATCCCCTATTAAGCGAATGATGAAAAGTAGAACAGTCGCAATAAGTGCAAGGACTTCGTATTGCTCTTTCCTGGAGGCCAACAGGGGTTATTACGTGCGCAACAGGTTAAAGATTGTGAATAGTTACCAAGAGTCATTTACGCGTTTATAACAAGCAAGGCCGTGGTAAAGATAGCTCTGAAGGATTATGCCAGCCATTCGTAATGGATGACGAATATACTACTTCTGTGCGCACTGTTACGCTGTAAAACTGACGAATTATGATAAACTCCTGCCAACTTTATTTCATATCATTGAGGGCCTGTGGCTGATGGCGCAGCTATATTTCTACTATTCCGCAATGAATGCGGGTAAGTCTACGGCATTGTTGCAATCTTCATACAATTACCAGGAACGCGGTATGCGCACTGTCGTATATACGGCGGAAATTGATGATCGTTTCGGGGCAGGGAAAGTCAGCTCGCGTATAGGTTTGTCATCACCTGCAAAATTATTTAACCAAAATTCATCATTATTTGATGAGATTCGTACGGAACACGAACAGCAGACAATTCATTGCGTACTTGTTGATGAATGCCAGTTTTTAACCAGACAACAAGTATATGAATTATCGGAGGTTGTCGATCAACTCGATATACCCGTACTTTGTTATGGTTTGCGTACCGATTTTCGCGGTGAATTGTTTGTTGGTAGCCAATACTTACTGGCATGGTCAGACAAACTGGTCGAATTAAAAACTATTTGTTTTTGTGGCCGCAAAGCAAGCATGGTGCTACGTCTTGATCTGGCGGGTAGACCTTATAACGAAGGTGAACAGGTGGTTATTGGTGGTAATGAGCGTTACGTCTCGGTTTGCCGTAAACACTATAAAGAAGCGTTAGAGATCGGCTCTTTGACGGCGATTCAGGACAATCATCGGCACGACTAATAAATTTTTCTTTACTGACAGGGTGAATAGGGCGCTTTTCTCCTGTCAGTCCGTTTTACTAACTTCTTCCGAGTCATCATTCTTTCTCTATTCTTAATCATCACTCAACGTACCACAGAACGATTTTAGTGCGTCGATGCCTCATTACCTACGAGGTAGAGTTATTTGTCGACAATCTCGCTTTGTGCTCGTTTTCCGACAATGCAAACATGATGAATTAATACAGCTGGATTATTTGAGTTTACATAGCCGTTCTTTGTCTGAAACAAAAAAACGGCCCCGAATGGGACCGTTTATGATGTTATACAGAGCTACCGATTAAGCGGATTTTTTCGCTTTTTTCTCTGCTTTAGCCGGAGCTGCTTCTTTAGCAACGGTTGCGCCTTCTACGTAATCACGACCGTAGTAGGTGTCCAGCAGGATCTGTTTCAGCTCGGAGATCAGCGGATAACGCGGGTTAGCGCCGGTGCACTGGTCATCGAATGCATCTTCAGACAGTTTATCAACGTTTGCCAGGAAGTCTGCTTCCTGAACGCCAGCTTCACGGATAGATTTAGGAATACCCAGTTCAGCTTTCAGCGTTTCCAGCCATGCCAGCAGTTTCTCGATCTTAGCAGCAGTACGGTCGCCCGGAGCGCTCAGACCCAGATGGTCTGCAATTTCAGCATAACGACGACGTGCTTGCGGACGGTCGTACTGGCTGAATGCAGTCTGCTTGGTCGGGTTGTCATTCGCGTTGTAGCGGATAACGTTACAAATCAGCAGGGCGTTTGCCAGACCATGCGGAATGTGGAACTGAGAGCCCAGTTTATGTGCCATTGAGTGACATACACCCAGGAAGGCGTTAGCAAACGCGATACCTGCGATAGTTGCCGCACTGTGAACACGTTCACGCGCTACCGGGTTTTTAGACCCTTCGTGGTAGGACGCTGGCAGATATTCTTTCAGCAGTTTCAGCGCCTGCAGAGCCTGACCATCAGAGAACTCAGAAGCCAGTACAGAAACATATGCTTCCATGGCGTGAGTTACTGCGTCCAGACCACCGAAAGCACACAGGGACTTCGGCATATCCATAACCAGGTTGGCGTCAACAATCGCCATATCCGGGGTCAGAGCATAGTCTGCCAGCGGATATTTTTGGCCAGTTGCGTCATCGGTTACAACCGCGAACGGTGTAACTTCAGAACCGGTACCGGAAGTTGTGGTGACTGCGATCATTTTCGCTTTCACGCCCATTTTCGGGAACTTGTAGATACGTTTACGGATGTCCATAAAGCGCAGCGCCAGTTCTTCGAAATGAGTTTCTGGATGTTCGTACATAACCCACATGATTTTCGCAGCATCCATCGGGGAACCACCACCCAGCGCGATAATCACGTCTGGTTTGAAGGAGTTCGCCAGTTCTGCACCTTTACGAACAATGCTCAGAGTCGGGTCAGCTTCAACTTCGAAGAACACTTCAGTTTCTACGCCAGCTGCTTTCAGTACAGAAGTGATCTGGTCAGCATAGCCGTTGTTGAACAGGAAGCGGTCAGTCACGATGAGCGCACGTTTGTGGCCATCAGTAATCACTTCATCCAGCGCGATTGGCAGAGAGCCACGGCGGAAGTAGATAGATTTCGGAAGTTTGTGCCACAACATGTTTTCAGCTCGCTTAGCAACGGTTTTCTTGTTGATCAGGTGTTTCGGACCAACGTTTTCAGAGATGGAGTTACCACCCCAGGAACCACAACCCAGAGTCAGGGAAGGCGCGAGTTTGAAGTTGTACAGGTCACCGATACCGCCCTGAGAAGCCGGGGTATTGATCAGGATACGGGCAGTTTTCATTTTCTGACCGAAGTAAGAAACGCGTGCCGGCTGGTTATCCTGGTCGGTGTACAGGCAAGATGTGTGACCGATACCGCCCATAGCAACCAGTTTCTCTGCTTTCTCTACCGCGTCTTCAAAATCTTTCGCACGGTACATTGCCAGAGTCGGGGACAGTTTTTCATGAGCGAATGGTTCGCTTTCATCAACAACAGTCACTTCACCGATCAGAATCTTAGTGTTTTCTGGTACAGAGAAGCCTGCCAGTTCAGCAATTTTATAAGCTGGCTGACCAACGATAGCTGCGTTCAGCGCGCCATTTTTCAGGATAACGTCCTGAACAGCTTTCAGCTCTTTGCCCTGCAGCATGTAGCCGCCGTGGGTGGCAAAACGCTCACGTACAGCATCATAAACAGAATCAACAACAACAACAGACTGTTCAGAAGCACAGATTACACCGTTGTCGAAGGTTTTGGACATCAGTACGGATGCAACTGCACGTTTGATATCAGCAGTTTCATCAATAACAACTGGGGTGTTGCCTGCGCCTACGCCGATCGCCGGTTTACCGGAGCTGTATGCTGCTTTAACCATGCCTGGACCACCGGTCGCAAGGATCAGGTTAATGTCAGGGTGGTGCATCAGTGCGTTGGAGAGTTCAACAGACGGTTGATCGATCCAGCCAATCAGATCTTTTGGTGCACCAGCAGCAATAGCAGCCTGCAGAACGATATCAGCAGCTTTGTTGGTTGCATCTTTAGCACGCGGGTGTGGTGAGAAAATGATGGCGTTACGGGTCTTCAGGCTAATCAGAGATTTGAAGATAGCGGTTGAAGTCGGGTTAGTTGTTGGAACGATACCGCAGATAATACCGATTGGTTCAGCGATAGTGATGGTACCGAAAGTGTCGTCTTCAGACAGAACACCGCAGGTCTTTTCATCTTTGTAGGCGTTATAGATATATTCAGAAGCAAAGTGGTTTTTGATCACTTTATCTTCAACGATACCCATGCCGGATTCGGCAACGGCCATTTTTGCGAGTGGGATTCGAGCATCTGCGGCAGCCAGAGCGGCGGCGCGGAAGATTTTGTCTACTTGCTCTTGAGTGAAACTGGCATATTCACGCTGGGCTTTTTTTACACGCTCTACGAGTGCGTTAAGTTCAGCGACATTAGTAACAGCCATAATGCTCTCCTGATAATGTTAAACTTTTTTAGTAAATCATCTGCTCGAATACGAGAGTATAGTCAGTGCGATGATGATTTGCTTAACCTTTGAAAATCAAAATCTTACTCGTGCTCACACTCACTGTGATTTACTAAAAGAGTTTAAACATTAGAGTCATTAATCTCTAATGCGTCACTTCCAGGTGGCGTAAGCAAGATTACTCACTTCTGGGTACCGATTAAGTGATCCAGATCAAAATTTCGCGAAGCTGACACCTTTCAGCTCCGCTTTTAGCCATAATAGCTAATAGTTAATAAATTGTAGTATTAATTGTTGGCTACCTTAGCATGTTTTGTACGACTAGATAACAATAATGAATGATAGTAATTTTAGATAGTTAGGAGGTGAAAAATGCTGACAAAAGGCGTATTGTCAGCACGTATTTTTACCCTTGTTTAAAGATAACATTATCCGGCTTTTGCTTCGGAGCTAACCGTGATTCAGACACTTTTTGATTTTCCCGTTTATTTTAAGTTTTTCATCGGGTTATTTGCGCTGGTTAACCCGGTAGGGATCATCCCCGTGTTCATCAGTATGACCAGCTATCAGACTGCGGCAGCGAGAAACAAAACAAATCTGACCGCCAACTTGTCTGTAGCCATTATTTTGTGGATCGCACTGTTTCTCGGCGACACGATTCTGCAACTTTTTGGAATATCTATTGATTCGTTCCGCATCGCAGGCGGCATACTGGTCGTGACAATTGCAATGTCGATGATCAGCGGTAAGCTTGGTGAGGATAAACAGAACAAACAAGAAAAATCAGAAACCGCAATTCGTGAAAGCATTGGCGTTGTACCGCTCGCATTACCTCTGATGGCAGGACCAGGGGCAATCAGTTCAACCATCGTATGGGGAACGCGTTATCACAGCATTGGTTATCTGTTCGGTTTTTTTGTAGCAATCGCGTTGTTCGCTTTATGTTGCTGGGGGTTATTCCGCATGGCACCCTGGCTGGTGAGGGTTCTGCGTCAGACTGGCATCAACGTCATTACCCGGATTATGGGGTTATTGCTAATGGCATTAGGGATTGAATTTATCGTCAATGGTATCAAAGGGATTTTCCCTGGTCTGCTCAATTAATTCCTTTCATATGAAACGGAGTCATGATGCTCCGTTTCTTTCATCATTATTTTTACCGCAACCCAACGCAGTTAACAAAAGAAATAGATAATTTTTTTCCCATTTTACAGATGGTTATAAGACTATCCTTATCTGGCGATCCGCATCATCATGTTATTTTCATCACATCATAATCCTGGGCCTTGCTGAAGAATAATTGAAATGATATTAGTAATTCTACTGCCTTTGGCAGAGAAAAGTGCTAAATAGCATTCAATTGTTAAATTATTGTGCGAATTTTCTGTCTGGACTATAACCGGAAAAGTCAGTATTGCTTTCTGTAGTTCTATCCCTTTGTTTTTAAATTATTTTATTGATGGGATAACGAGGGGTATACGTACTGGTATGGTTAGTAAAAGAGAATTGCGTAACAATTTTGCAAAATGTATTGGCGGGCAAGAAGGGCATTTGATACTTTTCGGCCAACCGTTTGGCGATTTTTATTGGCAATGAGAATGATTTGCGATTAAAAGACGCGGCAAAAAATAATGTGTCTCGACAGGGGAGACACAGTAAGAATCGACATAAGGTGGTCATCTGAATCACCAGAATAAATAAAATCGGTGATAGCAATTAGTAACGATAAAGCAACCTGGCAGCAAAAAGTCTCCGAGCTGTACAGGTATCCTAATCCGGGATTACACATGCTGGTAAAAACCAGTAATTATAATGAGGGAGTCCAAAACACAATGACCAACATCACCAAGAGAAGTTTAGTGGCAGCAGGCGTTCTGGCTGCGCTTATGGCAGGGAATATCGCACTGGCAGCTGATGTACCCGCAGGAGTCACACTAGCGGAAAAACAAACGCTGGTACGCAACAATGGTTCTGAAGTTCAGTCATTAGATCCGCACAAAATTGAAGGGGTTCCTGAGTCTAATATCAGCCGTGACCTGTTTGAAGGTTTGCTGGTTAGCGATCTTGATGGTCATCCGGCCCCTGGCGTGGCTGAATCCTGGGATAACAAAGATGCTAAAGTCTGGACGTTCCACCTGCGTAAAGATGCGAAATGGTCTGACGGCACGCCAGTCACGGCACAAGACTTTGTGTATAGCTGGCAACGTTCTGTTGATCCGAACACCGCTTCCCCCTACGCAAGCTACTTACAATACGGGCATATTGCGGGTATTGATGAAATACTGGAGGGGAAGAAACCAATTACCGATCTCGGTGTTAAAGCCCTCGATGACCACACATTAGAAGTCACCTTAAGTGAACCTGTTCCGTACTTCTATAAGTTACTGGTTCACCCATCTACTTCCCCGGTGCCAAAAGCCGCTATTGAGAAATTTGGCGAAAAATGGACCCAGCCAGGCAATATCGTTACTAACGGCGCCTATACATTAAAAGATTGGGTTGTTAACGAACGTATCGTTCTTGAGCGCAGCCCGACCTACTGGAATAACGCTAAAACGGTAATTAACCAGGTGACCTATTTACCGATCGCTTCTGAAGTCACTGATGTTAACCGCTATCGTAGTGGCGAAATCGATATGACTTATAACAACATGCCGATCGAACTGTTCCAGAAACTGAAAAAAGAAATCCCGAACGAAGTTCACGTTGATCCATACCTGTGCACTTACTATTACGAGATTAACAACCAGAAACCGCCATTCAATGATGTGCGTGTGCGTACCGCACTGAAACTGGGTATGGATCGCGATATCATTGTTAATAAAGTCAAAGCGCAGGGCGATATGCCGGCCTATGGTTACACACCGCCATATACCGATGGCGCAAAACTGACGCAACCAGAATGGTTTGGCTGGAGCCAGGAAAAACGTAACGAAGAAGCGAAAAAACTGCTGGCAGAAGCGGGCTATACCGCAGACAAACCGCTAACGATTAATCTGTTATATAACACGTCCGATCTGCATAAAAAGCTGGCGATTGCCGCCTCTTCACTGTGGAAGAAAAATATCGGCGTGAACGTTAAACTGGTTAACCAGGAATGGAAAACATTCCTCGATACCCGCCACCAGGGTACTTTTGATGTGGCCCGTGCAGGCTGGTGTGCAGACTATAATGAACCGACTTCCTTCCTGAACACCATGTTGTCGAACAGTTCGATGAACACCGCTCATTATAAGAGTCCGGCCTTTGACAGCATTATGGCGGAAACCCTGAAAGCTACAGACGAGGCACAGCGCACGGCGCTGTACACGAAAGCAGAGCAACAGTTGGATAAAGATTCGGCCATTGTTCCGGTTTATTACTACGTGAACGCGCGTCTGGTAAAACCGTGGGTTGGGGGTTATACCGGTAAAGATCCGTTGGATAATACCTACACCCGAAATATGTACATTGTGAAGCACTAATGGCAATGCGTGGGGCAGGTGTATCCTGCTCCACGGTGTCTGCTTTTTATCGCATTACAGAAGGCACAGGCCAGAAGGTACGGCAATGTTAAAATTTATTCTACGTCGCTGTCTGGAAGCGATTCCGACGCTATTTATTCTTATTACTATTTCGTTCTTTATGATGCGCCTCGCGCCGGGAAGTCCCTTTACCGGCGAACGTACGTTACCGCCAGAAGTAATGGCCAATATTGAAGCGAAATATCATCTTAACGATCCCATCATGACGCAGTATTTCAGCTATCTGAAACAACTGGCTCATGGCGATTTCGGCCCTTCATTTAAATATAAAGATTATTCGGTCAATGACCTGGTCGCATCCAGTTTTCCCGTTTCAGCAAAACTGGGAGCTGCTGCATTTTTCCTCGCAGTGGTACTGGGCGTTAGTGCTGGCGTTATTGCCGCATTAAAACAAAACACCAAATGGGACTATACCGTCATGGGATTGGCTATGACGGGAGTGGTTATACCAAGCTTTGTCGTTGCGCCATTATTAGTCATGATATTCGCGATCATTTTGCATTGGCTACCGGGCGGTGGCTGGAATGGTGGGGCGCTGAAATTTATGATCCTGCCGATGGTTGCCTTATCACTGGCTTATATCGCCAGTATTGCGCGTATCACCCGTGGATCGATGATTGAAGTTTTACACTCCAACTTCATTCGTACCGCACGCGCGAAAGGTCTGCCCATGCGGCGCATTATTTTCCGCCACGCATTAAAGCCCGCGTTGCTACCGGTGCTTTCTTATATGGGACCCGCATTTGTTGGCATTATCACCGGTTCTATGGTTATCGAAACCATTTACGGTTTGCCGGGCATCGGACAATTGTTTGTTAATGGTGCCTTGAACCGTGACTATTCATTGGTGTTAAGCCTGACCATTCTGGTTGGTGCTTTAACCATTTTGTTCAATGCCATTGTCGATGTGCTATATGCGGTTATCGACCCGAAAATCCGTTACTGATACTGGAGCTCGCGATGATGTTAAGTAAGAAAAACAGCGAGACGCTGGAGAATTTCAGTGAAAAGCTGGAGGTCGAAGGCCGCAGTTTATGGCAGGACGCACGTCGACGTTTTATGCATAACCGTGCAGCAGTGGCCAGTCTGATTGTACTGGTGCTTATTGCACTGTTTGTTATCCTGGCGCCGATGCTCTCGCAATTTGCCTATGACGACACCGACTGGGCGATGATGTCCAGCGCCCCTGATATGGAATCTGGTCACTACTTTGGTACCGACTCTTCCGGTCGCGATCTGCTGGTGCGCGTTGCCATTGGTGGGCGCATCTCATTAATGGTTGGTGTTGCTGCAGCGTTGGTGGCAGTAGTCGTAGGAACGCTTTACGGTTCACTTTCCGGTTATCTTGGTGGCAAGGTGGATTCCGTAATGATGCGCCTGCTGGAAATCCTCAACTCCTTTCCGTTCATGTTCTTCGTCATTTTGCTGGTGACCTTTTTCGGTCAAAACATCCTGCTGATTTTCGTAGCGATTGGGATGGTTTCCTGGCTGGACATGGCACGTATCGTGCGTGGTCAAACCCTTAGTCTGAAGCGCAAAGAGTTTATTGAGGCGGCACAAGTTGGCGGTGTATCTACGCCCGGCATTGTGATTCGCCACATTGTGCCGAACGTGCTTGGTGTGGTGGTGGTCTATGCCTCTCTGCTGGTACCCAGCATGATCCTCTTTGAGTCTTTTCTTAGCTTCCTGGGACTGGGTACGCAAGAGCCATTAAGTAGTTGGGGCGCATTGCTCAGTGATGGTGCGAACTCGATGGAAGTCTCTCCGTGGTTGCTGCTATTTCCGGCAGGTTTCCTTGTGGTGACACTGTTTTGTTTCAACTTTATCGGCGATGGCTTGCGTGATGCCCTCGACCCGAAAGATCGTTAAGGAGTGCAGCCATGAGCGTAATTGAAACTGCAACCGTGCCGCTCGCACAGCAACAGGCTGACGCACTGCTGAACGTGAAAGATTTGCGAGTGACATTTAGTACCCCGGACGGTGACGTCACGGCGGTCAATGATTTAAATTTTTCCCTGCGTGCCGGGGAAACGCTGGGTATCGTTGGTGAATCTGGCTCCGGTAAGTCGCAAACCGCGTTTGCTTTAATGGGGCTGCTGGCGGCTAACGGACGCATTGGTGGATCGGCAACCTTTAATGGGCGCGAAATCCTCAATCTGCCAGAACGTGAACTTAATAAACTGCGCGCTGAACAAATCTCGATGATTTTTCAGGACCCGATGACCTCGTTAAATCCATACATGCGCGTCGGCGAGCAGTTGATGGAAGTGCTGATGCTGCATAAAGGTATGGGCAAGGCCGAAGCGTTTGAAGAATCGGTACGAATGCTCGATGCGGTGAAAATGCCAGAAGCGCGTAAGCGCATGAAGATGTTCCCTCATGAGTTTTCTGGTGGCATGCGTCAGCGTGTGATGATTGCGATGGCGTTGCTGTGTCGACCTAAATTGCTGATTGCCGATGAACCGACTACTGCGCTGGACGTGACAGTACAGGCGCAGATCATGACGCTATTGAATGAACTGAAGCGGGAATTTAATACTGCCATTATCATGATCACCCACGATCTCGGTGTGGTTGCGGGGATCTGTGACAAAGTTCTGGTGATGTACGCTGGGCGCACGATGGAATATGGCAACGCGCGCGATGTCTTTTATGAACCCGTTCATCCTTATTCTATCGGTTTACTCAATGCGGTGCCGCGTCTTGATGCGGAAGGTGAAACTATGTTGACCATCCCGGGTAACCCGCCAAACCTGCTACGTTTGCCGAAAGGTTGCCCGTTCCAGCCGCGTTGTCCGTATGCGATGGAGATTTGCAGTAGCGCGCCGCCGCTGGAAGAGTTCACGCCAGGCCGACTGCGTGCCTGCTTTAAACCGGTGGAGGAACTGTTATGAATGCTGTAACCGAAGGAAGAAAAGTCCTCCTCGAAATTGCCGATTTGAAAGTGCACTTTGAGATCAAAGATGGCAAACAGTGGTTCTGGCAACCGCCGAAAACCCTTAAGGCCGTTGATGGTGTGACGCTCAGGTTATATGAAGGGGAAACGTTGGGCGTCGTAGGGGAATCAGGTTGTGGAAAGTCCACCTTTGCCCGTGCCATCATCGGTTTGGTCAAAGCTACCGACGGTCATGTTGCCTGGTTAGGTAAAGAGTTGCTGGGCATGAAGCCCGATGAATGGCGTGCCGTTCGCAGTGATATTCAGATGATTTTCCAGGACCCGTTGGCATCGCTAAACCCGCGTATGACCATCGGCGAGATCATCGCTGAACCGCTGCGTACCTATCATCCGAAAATGTCACGCCAGGAAGTTCGCGAGCGCGTGAAGGTGATGATGATGAAAGTCGGCTTGCTACCTAACCTGATTAACCGTTATCCGCATGAGTTTTCCGGCGGTCAGTGTCAGCGCATCGGGATTGCGCGTGCACTTATTCTTGAACCGAAGCTGATTATCTGTGACGAACCGGTGTCGGCGCTGGACGTGTCAATCCAGGCGCAGGTGGTGAATTTACTCCAGCAGTTGCAACGTGAGATGGGATTGTCATTAATTTTTATCGCTCACGATCTGGCCGTGGTAAAACACATTTCCGATCGCGTGTTGGTGATGTATCTCGGCCATGCGGTAGAGTTGGGGACGTATGATGAGGTCTACCACAATCCGTTGCATCCCTATACCAAAGCATTGATGTCGGCAGTCCCCATTCCAGACCCTGATCTGGAGAGGAATAAATCTATCCAGTTACTGGAAGGGGAATTACCGTCGCCCATCAACCCGCCTTCTGGTTGTGTGTTCCGCACTCGTTGCCCGATTGCCGGTCCGGAGTGTGCCAAAACACGACCTGTGCTGGAGGGGAGTTTCAGACATGCCGTTTCTTGCCTGAAAGTCGATCCGCTTTAAAAACAAAAAGGGCTGACAGTTGTCAGCCCTTTATCACGCCAAAAGCGATTATTTATTCCCGCCAGATAATATGGCAAAGTTTGTGATCTTTTTCGCGGCATAACAAAATACGGGCGAAAATATCGTTGATTTCGCCATCTTCACTGTCTGCCAGACCAATCACCACTTCGGCAAAAAAGTCCGGGTTCAAGTCGAAATCAACATGTTCCTGCCAGTCTTCCGCCGGATCAAATAACTCTGCACCACCGCGCTCTTCAAACTGCAGATTGAACAACAGAACATCAGCCGGATCGAGATTATCAGCGGCCAGTTCGAGAAAAATATCGTAGGCCTGCTCAAGCGTTTCATCTTCAGTCAGGCGATTGTTTAAATCCATATCCATAGTCACTACCTGTTTAATCTCTGTTGGCGACGTTTTACAGCAACGGACTGAAGAAGTAAAACAGTCGCTCGGCGACACGTTGCCAGAGTGGACGTTTTAACCACAGCCGCGCATCGAGCAGACGCGAACGAGAAATATAGTCGTCCTGAACGGCAGCCAGATCGGCACCAAAACCTTTATCGTCGATAGCCAGCGTGATTTCAAAATTCAGCCACAGGCTACGCATGTCGAGGTTAACGGTGCCAACCAGACTTAATTCGCCATCGACCAGCACGCTCTTGGTATGCAGTAACCCACCTTCAAACTGATAAATCTTAACCCCAGCAGCAAGTAGTTCTGTAAAGAATGCGCGACTGGCCCAGCCTACCAGCATTGAGTCATTTTTCCTCGGCAAAATAATACTGACATCAACCCCGCGTTGCGCCGCCGTGCAGATTGCGTGAAGTAAATCATCGCTGGGGACGAAGTAGGGCGTCGTCATGATTAAATATTCACGAGCTGAATAAGCCGCAGTCAGCAAAGCCTGGTGGATCAGGTCTTCCGGGAATCCAGGGCCGGAAGCGATGGTATGAATCGTATGACCGCTGGCCTGCTCGAACGGCATAATATTGACATCAGGCGGTGGTGGTAAAATACGTTTTCCCGTTTCAATCTCCCAGTCGCAAGAGTAGATAATTCCCATCGCGGTGGCGATAGGGCCTTCCATGCGAGCCATCAGATCAATCCATTGTCCTACGCCCGCATCCTGTTTGAAGAAGCGCGGATCGACCATATTCATGCTGCCGGTGTAGGCAATGTAGTTATCGATCATGATCATCTTGCGGTGCTGGCGCAGGTCCATGCGGCGTAAGAATACGCGCATCAGGTTAACCTTTAAGGACTCGACCACTTCGATACCGGCATTTCGCATTAACTCTGGCCACGGGCTACGGAAAAAAGCAACACTCCCCGCAGAGTCGAGCATTAATCGGCAATGAATACCGCGTCGTGCGGCGGCCATCAAAGATTCTGCCACCTGGTCTGCCATACCACCTGGTTGCCAGATATAAAACACCATCTCAATGTTATGGCGAGCGAGTTGAATGTCGCGGATTAACGCCTGCATCACATCATCAGACTCGGTCATCAGTTGCAGCTGATTACCTTTGACCCCGGCGATCCCCTGACGACGCTCGCAGAGCTTGAATAACGGTCCAGCGACGCTGCTATTTTCTTCCGCAAAAATATGCTTACAGGCTTTAAGATCGTTAAGCCATTTCGCCGTGGAAGGCCACATCGCTCTGGCGCGTTCGGCGCGTCGTTTGCCTAAGTGGAGTTCGCCAACAGCCAGATAAGCAATAATTCCGACCAACGGCAGAATGTAAATGATCAACAGCCAGGCCATGGCGGAGGGAACTGCGCGTCGTTTCATTAGAATGCGTAAAGTTACGCCTGCAATGAGCAACCAGTATCCCAGAATGGCCAACCAACTCACCAACGTATAAACGGTTGTCATAGATTAGAAATCCTTTTGAAAGCGCATTGTTATGAGTTTACGCATATGGATTCATCTGGCAAATAAAAACGCGGTAAAAGCACTGGTCAGCGTCGGGACCGGGGGTATAATGACCGCTCTGTTATTGCATAGAGTAGTTAACATGAAGCGGAGTAGAACGGAAGTGGGGCGCTGGCGCATGCAGCGTCAGGCTAGCCGACGGAAATCGCGTTGGCTTGAGGGGCAGTCACGCCGAAATATGCGTATCCACAGCATCAGGAAGTGCCTTCTAAACAAACAGCGAAACTCGTTATTGTTTGCGATCTACAATATCTAAATGTTCTGGGCACCAACGCGGTGCCCATTAAGATTATCTTTCCGCCGTTAAATTCTATTTTTGCGCAGATTCATTGTTGTCAGTTTTGGTTTCGTCGTCATTGTTATCGCTGAAAATACCATGCCCGGAGTTCAGCAACATCGAGACGAGCATATCATTATTAATTTCTTCCCCATTGAGAATACGCGCCAGTATCTCGCTACCAAACAGCTGCGGTGAAAGAATAATATCCGGATGCACCATCTTAATCTTATTCAGGTTTTTGCTATCACTAACGGCAAGCACGGTTTTAACATCTTTGCTCATATCTTTCGCCGACAGAACGACAAAAGCATTATCGGCGTCATTATCACTTAACGCCAGAATAGCCCGACAGTGATCAATTCCCGCTTTTTTTAGTACTGAACTGTCATTGCTGTCACCGGGGATAACATCGGCATTGTCACCGAGTCTTTGTTCAAGCTGTTTTATGTCATCCTCTGGCAGGTTGCTGATAACCGTGACGTTTTGTCCGCGTTGATTCAGTTGCAGAATCGTGTTGATTGCCAGAATGGAATGCCCGCAAACAATAAAGTGATCTTTACGACGCATTGTATGATTGTTTCCTTTCACAAGTTTATTGAATCCTCCGCGGATAAGCGGGCCGAAAATCGAGGTCATGGAGGTGGCAAAAACGGTAATACCGGAAATAATGACCGAAATAGTAAACAGGCGCGCTGATTCAGAAACCGGGACGATATCGCCGTAGCCCACGGTTGACATAGTTTCTATCGAAAAATAGAACGCGGTCATTAGACTCTCTATTCGCGGATTAAAACCTTCGCTTAAATAAAGGGCGCCGTAGGTAGAGTAAAACAGTAACGTCGTAAAACTAATAAAAGCAAAAATTGTCCCGGCTGCAGCACTACTGTGAGAGAAGTCTTTACGCAGCACCAACAAAATTATCAAGGTAAAGATGCAAAAACCAATGCTGAATTTCAGCCAGGGATAAAAGTGCAGGGTGTAAATCAGCGTTATCAGCAATAAAATGATACTGATAGCCCATGCCAGCTTTGCCCGAAATAGCAAGCCGATCGAGTTCAAAACAAGAAAGACGCCGAGCATAAACAGTGGCGCATTGGCCAGCAAGGAGAGGTCAAGTTCTGAAAACGCCTGGATATGAAAAATATCGAGCAGATTGACCGACATGCCATAAATTGTTTTAAAAATAAGCAATCCATTTGAAAGGACCGCCAGCGCGATAACATCGTGCCGCAGGGTCACCCATAAATTTACCGCTGTTTGCTTGAATGTAGCCCAGTGACTCACTGATACCTCTGTAACCACAATTTTGTTTAATTATCTTCACGCGTACAGAATGTGAAAAACATGCGGCACGTGAATGTGTTAAACCATAGTAGATGACTTTATCCGCAGCAATCAAAGGTTTTGATTGATCAAAACCGAATCAGGCAGAGAAATTTTGTCATTTTTAGACGGAGATGCCGAGGGTATATAGGGAGATACAGATAAAGTTATTATCTGTTTGTGGTGGTGGATTGGGGGCATCGGTAAATATAAAGAAAAAACAAGAGCACGGTTTCTGTCACCGCGCCCCTGGATGTTGATATTCAGAACACTTTCTTAAAGGGTTTCACGGAAACGTGCTCATAGACTCCCGCAGCCACGTACGGATCGGCATCTGCCCAAGCCTGGGCTGCTTCCAGCGATTCAAATTCAGCAATAACGGTTGAGCCAGTAAATCCTGCGGCGCCTGGATCGTTACTGTCTACCGCTGGCATTGGACCGGCGGTCAGCAGACGCCCTTCATCATGCAGTAACTGCAAACGCGCTAAATGTGCCGGACGAACGGAAAGGCGCTTTTCGAGGCTATCGGCTTTGTCTTGAGCGTAAATAACATACAACACGGGCACAACTCCTTGTTCGGAAAAGTTATAAAGTACGTTATTTGAAAGGGCGAAGATCTGCAACGGAAAGATGATGTCTTTGTTAAGGCGTCACTAAAAGTAAGGTTAACAGCGCCAAAAATTGCGTTTTCACTGATCCTGATCGCCTTGCCTTATTGAATATGATTGCTATTTGCATTTAAAATCGAGGCCTGGTTTTTTTACTGAAACGATTATGACTTCAATGACCCTTGATTTACCTCGCCGCTTCCCCTGGCCGACGTTACTTTCTGTCTGCATTCATGGTGCTGTTGTGGCGGGTCTACTCTATACCTCGGTACATCAGGTTATTGAACTACCTGCGCCCGCGCAGCCGATTTCTGTCACCATGGTTGCCCCGGCCGAGCTTGAACCGCCACAAGCCGTTCAACCGCCGCCGGAACCAGTGGTGGAGCCAGAACCGGAGCCTGAGCCGATACCAGAACCGCCAAAAGAAGCTCCGGTAGTCATTGAAAAGCCGAAGCCGAAACCTAAGCCAAAACCGAAGCCGGTGAAAAAGGTACAGGAGCAGCCGAAACGCGATGTCAAACCGGTAGAGTCACGTCCGGCGTCACCGTTTGAAAATACGGCACCAGCTCGCCCGACATCAAGTACGGCAACGGCTGCAACCAGCAAACCGGTCACAAGTGTCGCGTCTGGTCCACGGGCATTAAGCCGTAATCAACCGCAGTATCCGGCGCGCGCGCAGGCACTACGCATTGAAGGGCAGGTTAAAGTTAAATTTGACGTCACACCGGATGGTCGCGTGGATAACGTACAAATTCTTTCAGCCAAACCGGCGAACATGTTTGAGCGCGAAGTGAAAAACGCGATGCGCAGATGGCGTTATGAGCCGGGCAAACCCGGAAGTGGGATTGTGGTGAATATCCTGTTTAAAATTAACGGCACCACCGAGATTCAATAACCTGAAAATCAAAAGCCTCCAACCTGGAGGCTTTTGACTATTACTCTACAGGTAAGGCACGAGGCTTTCCTTCAGGGTCGACGGCAACATACTTAAATAACGCTTCCGTCGCTTTATAGCGCTGCCCAATCGGTTCAGACGCCACTTTTTTCACCCATACTTCAATATTAATGCTGACTGATGTCGTCCCTTTTTGGAGACAGCGCGCATAGCAGCACACCACATCACCAACCGCAACTGGTCGTAAGAAAGTCATTCCTTCAACCCGCACGGTCACGACGCGACCGTGGGCAATTTCTTTTGCCAGAATGGCACCGCCAATATCCATCTGCGACATCAACCAACCACCAAAGATATCGCCATTGGCATTGGTATCGGCAGGCATGGCTAAAGTACGTAAAACAAGATCGCCCTGAGGGACGTTAGGTGTTGTAGACATGGTAAAACCGACATAAAAGGAAAATCACAGGCGCGATGCTACTATGATTTTCCAAATGAGAACAGAGGATATGCAGCGCCGACCCCGAAGGGCCGGCAGACAGATTATGATTTATCTTCCTGAGGCATATGGCGGTAGATATAAATACCGCTTAACAGTGTGAAGATTAAGGTGAGGGCGGTCAGACCGAACACTTTGAAGTTGACCCAAATATTTTGCGGTAGCCAGAATGCGATGTAGATATTCGCCAGCCCACAAAGAATAAAGAAGACTGCCCAGGCCAGATTCAGTTTCGACCACACCGGCTGCGGTAGAGTGAGTTCTTTACCCAGCATGCGCTGAATCAGCGGCTTTTTCATTACCCATTGGCTAACCAACAAAGCACCGGCAAACAGAGCGTAGATGACAGTGACCTTCCATTTAATAAACTCATCATTGTGGAAGAACAGCGTCAGACCACCGAAAACAACCACCAGAACGAAGGTGATCAGGGCCATCTTCTCAACTTTCCGGAAGCGAACCCAGCTATAAATAAGCACAATCGCCGTGGCGACGATGAGCGCCGCAGTTGCCGCATAGATGTCATAAATTTTGTAGAACGCGAAGAAGACAACCAGCGGTAAAAAATCAAGAAACTGCTTCATTTTACGATTCCGTAATCAAATACTTCAGGTTATTGGCGAATCAACATGTACAGGCGGAACAGATAGATAAGCAATACGGCTGAAATCAGGTTGCTTAAGGTATTCGCCAGTACGGCACCAATTTCCGGGGTTAATGCGGCAAACGAAGAGGCAAACAGCAGCAACAGTGTTTTTGCCAGTAACCAGCTTAGTACTGCAGGTGCCACCAGACGCATATTCGCCCATGTCAGCCGCATACTGCTGCGCATAGAGGCGAAAACGCCCATTTTATCCTGCACCAACATCACCGGCGCCAGTGCCAGTAAAATGGCCATTAAAATTCCCGGAACGACCACCAGCATGATGCCAATCTGTACTAAAAGGGTAGTCAGAAAAATCAGAATAAATAACTTTGGCAATATCGGCGCACTGGCACCAATAGCGCGTAGCGCACTGACTCTCTGACCCGCGGACACCAGTTGGATGATTAATATTACGCCTCCGGCGAGTATGGCGTTACCGATTAATCCTGAAAAAGTGGACGCAGCGGAAGCACGCAGCAAAATTTGTTGCTGTTCCGGGGACATATTTTGCACCAGATCGAACAACCCACCGCCGCCACTAACGGGCGCGCCGTCATTGAGCTGCGCAAGCTGTGCGTCACTGGGTGAGAAAACATGTCCTAACACCACTGTGATAAATGCACAAAGCAACGATACCAACAGAATGGTCATAAATTGATTACGGAAGAAATTTCCGGTGTCACGGTATACGGACTGCGCCGTGATAGACATGCACTCTCCTTGAGTTTTATGCAGGTGTTAATTAGCGGGCAATTGTACCCTGGTTATCCCTTCAGTGGCAGCATCACGACTTGTATGGAAAAGCATATCTTTGTAAAGCGCAGGTAATCCACAGCGTGCGTGGGTGCGATCACAGGATCCATTGCTTTCTCCAGACACGACAAATTCCTGACAAGCAGAAGGGCTGTTTGCATAAATACCGCAACTTACCGCCTGCTTAAAAGGCCAATAAGGTAGCAAAAGAATACTTTCGGAGATGGAAAGCATTCAAATTGATTTGAATCATGTTAACCAGGATTTGCGATACAACTTCTAAATTAATCCAGATCAATAAATGGTCATTTAGCGAATGCAATGTGATCTATGCAGGATCATTTGTTACTCCAATGTAGGTATATTCGTCACGTTTTTATAACCATAACGACGGAGCGAATATGAAAAAATTAACAGTGGCGGCATTGGCAGTCAGTACACTTCTCTCTGGTAGCGTCTATGCTCACGAAGCAGGCGAGTTCTTTATTCGTGCAGGTTCGGCAACGGTACGTCCAACGGAAGGCGCGGATGGAACTCTGGGAAGCCTGGGTGGCTTTAGCGTGACCAATAACACCCAACTGGGCCTGACCTTCACCTATATGGCGACTGATAACATTGGTGTGGAATTGCTGGCGGCATCTCCGTTTCGTCATAAGGTTGGCACAGCCACAACCGGAGATATTGCGACAGTCCACCATTTACCGCCAACACTGATGGCACAATGGTATTTTGGCGATTCCGGCAGTAAATTCCGTCCTTACATTGGTGCGGGTATTAACTACACTACCTTTTTTAATAATGACTTCAATGACACCGGTGAAGGTCTTGGTTTATCCGACCTTAGTCTGAAAGATTCATGGGGTGTGGCAGGACAAGTCGGTGTGGATTACCTCATCAACCGTGACTGGCTGCTGAATATGTCGGTTTGGTACATGGATATCGATACCGACGTGAAATATAAATCCAACGGCGCAGTGCTGCCAGCAGGACATTACTCTGACAATGTCCGCCTTGATCCGTGGGTATTTATGTTCTCTGCGGGTTATCGTTTTTAATTATTTGCCCGTCAATAAACCGCCAGATGTTTTCTGGCGGTTTGTCTCGTATTAACTGCGCGTCGCCGCTTTCATCGGTTGTACAAAAGCTTTCAGTGCCGCCAGCATTTTCTCTGGCTGATTAATATGTTGCTCGATGATTTTAACAATTGCAGAACCAGAAATTGCGCCCGCAGCTCCTGCATCAATTGCTGCTTTTACCTGATCTGGGGCGGAAATACCAAAGCCCTGCAATGGAGGCGCAGCATTGTATTCTTTCAGCTTCGTGACCAGATGATTGAGCGGTAATGCCGCGCGGTTTTCCGCTCCGGTCACGCCCGCACGCGACAGTAAATAGGTGTAACCACGACCGTAAGAGGCAATCTGGCGCAGCAAATCATCATCAGCATTCGGCGGGCAGATAAAGATAGGTGCGACATTATGACGCAACGCGGCCTGGCGGAAGGGCGCGGACTCTTCAACTGGCACATCGGCAACCAGCACCGAATCGACGCCGACTTTTTCACATTGAGCGTAAAACTCATCAATGCCTTTGTTAAACACCAGGTTGGCGTACATCAGCAGGCCAACAGGAATGGTCGGATGTTTTTGACGAATCAGTGCCAGCATCTCAAAGCACTGCGCCGGGGTCACACCCGCCGCAAAGGCACGCAGTGTAGCGTTTTGAATCGTCGGGCCATCCGCCAGTGGGTCGGAGAAGGGGATGCCTAGCTCCAAAGCATCAGCACCTGCTTCGATCAACGTATCGATAATTTTCAGCGACTGCTCAATGCCCGGATCACCGAGTGTGACGAAAGGAACAAATGCGCCTTCTTTGCGTTCCTTCAACTGGGCAAACAGAGATTCGTAGCGTTCCATCAGATTTCCCCTCGTGCTTTCAAAATATCGTGAACGGTGAAGATGTCTTTATCGCCGCGACCGGAAAGGTTAACCACCAGTAGCTGCTCTTTTTCCGGGTTTTCGCGCATCATTTTCAGCGCATGGGCCAGCGCGTGGGAGGATTCCAGCGCCGGGATAATCCCTTCGTGCAGGCACAGCGTTTTAAAGGCTTCCAGTGCTTCATCATCGGTAATTGAAACATAATCAGCGCGACCGATGCTGTTGAGATACGCATGTTGTGGACCAACGGACGGGAAATCCAGTCCGGCGGAGATGGAGTATGATTCTTCAATCTGCCCGTCTTCGGTTTGCATCATCGGCGCTTTCATACCGAAATAAATGCCCACGCGACCATGTTTTAATGGTGCGCCGTGCTCGCCGGTTTCGATACCGTGACCACCAGGCTCTACGCCAATCAGGCCGACGTTGGTTTCGTTGATGAAATCAGCAAACATGCCAATGGCGTTCGAACCGCCGCCAACACAGGCGATAACGGCATCCGGCAGACGACCTTCTCTTTCCAGAATCTGCGCTTTCGTTTCTTCGCCAATCATCCGCTGAAACTCACGCACAATGGTCGGATAAGGATGCGGGCCAGCCGCGGTGCCCAGCATATAGTGCGCGGTTTCATAACTGCCGGACCAGTCGCGCAGCGCCTCGTTACAGGCATCTTTCAACGTCGCGGAACCGCTATGCACCGGGATCACTTCCGCCCCCATTAAGCGCATACGAAAAACGTTAGGCGACTGGCGTTCAACGTCTTTGGCACCCATATAAATACGGCATTTCAGGCCGAGCAGGGCGCTGGCAAGTGCCGAGGCCACGCCATGCTGACCGGCACCGGTTTCGGCGATGATTTCGGTTTTACCCATCCGCTTCGCCAGTAAAGCCTGGCCCAGCACCTGGTTGGTTTTATGCGCGCCGCCGTGCAGCAAATCTTCGCGCTTCAGATACAGCGTGGTGTTCGTGCCAGCCGTAATGTTCTGGCATTTGGTCAGCGCGGTTGGGCGCCCGGCATAGTTTTTCAGCAGGTCGTTGAACTGGGCCTGAAATTCAGGATCTTTTTGCGCGCTGACAAAAGCTTCTTCCAGCTGGCGCAGAGCAGGCATCAGGATTTGTGGCACGTACATGCCGCCAAACTCACCAAAATACGGGTTAAGTAATGTTGTCATTGTTCCTTTCCTTAATATGCGCGCAGCGTCTGGAAAACCGAGGCCAAAAGGCGTGCGTCCTTAATGCCCGGTTGCGACTCTACAGCAGAATTAAAATCAAGCCCGGCGCAGCCGGTTTGTGCCGCTTCCACGCAGTTATCTGCGCCTAAGCCCCCCGCCAGCAGGACGTTGCCAAGCGATTGACCGTTTAACAGTGACCAGTCGAAACGTTGCCCGCTTCCACCCTGGCCGTTGTCGAAAACATATTTATCGACGTGCTGAAAATCGCGTGCGGGAAGAGTTTCACCGACGCTCAATGCGTTCCAGATGGCAACGTTTGCGGGCAGCACGTCACGCAGTGCGTCGATATATTGCTGATCTTCATTACCATGCAGTTGCACTGCTGCCAGCGATAACGCGTTTGCTTTGTCCACCACATCAGCAATATCGTGATTGCGGAACACACCAACGTATTGCAACGGTGCCGCAGCCATCACTTCCTGCGCCTGTTCAACGCTGACGCAACGCGGTGACGTTGTAACAAATATCAATCCACCGTAAATCGCGCCCGCGTCATAAGCGGCTCTGGCATCTTGTGGGCGAGTCAGGCCACACACTTTATTCTCACCCAGCAACACCCGGCGCACGGCGGCGTTCAAATCGTCATGGGCCATCAACGCCGAACCAATTAAAAAGCCGTTAGCGAAGTGGCTTAACTCTCGTACCTGAGCGTAAGTATTGATGCCGGATTCGCTGATTACCGTCACGTTGTGCCCCAGTTTCGGCGCAAGCTCGCGGGTACGGTTGAGATCAATCGACAAATCACGCAGATCGCGGTTGTTGATGCCAACGACCTTTGCTCCCAATGCAATGGCGCGCTCCAGTTCCTCTTCATTACTGACTTCGGTCAGCACACCCATCTTCAGACTATGGGCGACAGCGGCAAGCTGGCGATATTGTTCGTCGTCCAGAACCGACAGCATTAATAAGCAGGCATCGGCCTGGTAATAGCGCGCCAGATAGATCTGGTAAGGGTCGATAATAAAGTCTTTACATAAAATCGGCTGCGGGGCGATTTGGCTGACGATGGGGAGGAAATCAAAGCTCCCCTGGAAATATTTCTCATCGGTCAGCACCGAAATTGCCGAAGCGTAATGTTTATAAATCGAGGCAATGCGTGCCAGATCGAAATCATCACGGATCACGCCTTTTGACGGCGACGCTTTTTTGCACTCCAGAATAAACGCCGTGCGCGCGCCTTGTAGCGCATCATAAAAATGTCGCGTGCCCGGCTGAACCTCATTCTGAAAACTGGCCAGCGGTTGCTGCTGTTTGCGGGCTTCTACCCAAATCGCCTTGTCTGCGACGATTTTCGCTAAAACGGTTTGCATCATTTACCCTCGTGCCGCCAGTGCGGTGACTCTGTCGTAAGCGGAACCACTGCGCAGTACCTCAAGAACGGTTTGCGCATTGGCTTGCAGATCTTCATGGCCATGCAGGCGCATTAACATGGCGACATTCGCCGCGACGGCTGCTTCATGGGCGGCGTCGCCTTTACCTTGTAACAAGCGTGTTAAAATGTCACGGTTTTCTTCCGGTGTTCCACCTGCCAGTTGCTCCTGGTGGTAGGGCGTCAGGCCAAAATCTTCAGCGGTCAGTTGATAGCTTTTAATTTCACCATCGTGCAGCTCGGCAACAATGGTCGGCGCGTGTAAGGAAACTTCATCCATCCCGCCGCTGTGCACCACCGCTGCGCGTTGATACCCCAGCACGCGCAAGGTTTCGGCAATCGGCAGCACCAGTTCCGGGCTGTAGACACCAATTAACGCCAGCGGAGGATGCGCCGGGTTAATCAGTGGCCCCAGCACGTTGAACAGGGTGCGAGTTTTCAGTTGCTGGCGAACCGGCATCGCGTGGCGGAATCCGGTGTGATATTTCGGCGCAAAGAGGAAACAAACACCTAACTCATCCAGCGCCTGGCGCGATTTATCGGCATTCATATCAAGATTAATACCGAACGCCGCCAGCAGATCCGACGAGCCGGATTTACTGGAGACGCTGCGGTTACCGTGTTTCGCCACTTTCAGCCCACAGGCCGCGGCGACAAACGCACTGGCGGTAGAAATATTGATACTGTTGCTGCCGTCACCGCCGGTACCGACGATATCGGCAAACAGATAATCAGGGCGTGGGAACGGCGCGGCGTTTTCCAGTAGCGCGGTTGCTGCTCCGGCGATTTCGTTTGGGTGCTCGCCGCGAATTTTCATGCTCACCAGCGCCGCCGCCAGCTGTTCTGGCTTCAGCTCGCCACGCACCACCGCTGAAAAAAGCTGGTGGCTTTCTTGTTGGCTAAGCGTCTGCGCCTGATACAGTTTTTCCAGAATCGGTTGCAGCGTGTTGGTTGGCTCTAGTTTCTGCTGCGCCCAGGCCAGCGTTTGTTCCAGCAGGCGAGCTCCCTGAGTGGTAAGAATGGATTCCGGATGGAACTGGAATCCACAAACGCGATCCGCATCGTGACGTACTGCCATCACCATGCCATTAAAATGGGCGTTGATGGTTAACCCTGCCGGAATATTACTGCCAACCAGCGAGTGATAACGCGCCACCGGCAATGGGTTTGTTAATCCGGCAAACATCGCCTGACCGTCATGTTCAATGCTCGACGCTTTACCGTGAAGAATTTCGCCCGCCTGACCGACATAGCCCCCGTAAGCTTCGACAATCGCCTGATGTCCGAGGCAAATGCCAATAATTGGCAGCTTGCCACGCAAGCGGGTAAGCAGTTCTGGCATACAACCGGCTTCGCTCGGCACACCGGGGCCAGGAGAAAGCATCAGCACCGGATTGCTCATGGTCGCCAGACGTTCAATTAAGGTCTGCGCCGGAATATGGTTGCGGTAAATCACCACGTTATGCCCATTGCTGCGCAACTGATCTGCCAGGTTGTAAGTAAAAGAGTCGATATTATCGAGCAGCAGAATGTCGGCCATTAGAACGTCTCCTGTGCATGATGCGCGGTGGCAATAGCGCGCAGTACAGCGCGGGCTTTATTACGGGTTTCGTCGGCTTCCGACTGCGGAACAGAATCAAGGACTACGCCAGCACCGGCTTGCACGGTGGCGATACCGTTTTCCACCAGCGCCGAGCGGATCACAATGCAGGTGTCGAGATCGCCATGCGCGGTGAAATAACCTACCGCGCCGCCGTAGCTGCCGCGGCGACGACCTTCCGCCTCGGCAATTAACTGCATAGCGCGTACTTTCGGCGCACCACTTAACGTCCCCATATTCATACAGGCGCGGTAAGCGTGCAGGGCGTCGAGATCGTGGCGCAGCTCACCGACCACGCGGGAGACCAGGTGCATCACGTAAGAGTAACGGTCAACTTTGGTGAGGTCGGCGACGTAGCGGCTGCCGGGGGTGCAAATGCGTGCCAGATCATTACGGGCGAGATCCACCAGCATCAGATGTTCAGAAAGCTCTTTATGATCGGTACGCATTTCCAGTTCGATGCGGCTGTCGAGGTCTCTGTCCAGTGAACCATCGGCACGACGACCGCGTGGACGTGTTCCGGCAATCGGGTAGATCTCAATCTGGCGGCTGGTGGCGTCATACTTGAGCGAACTCTCCGGCGACGCGCCAAACAGGGTGAAATCATTATCCTGCATAAAAAACATGTACGGGCTGGGATTACTCTTTTTCAGCACGTAATAGGCCGCCAGTGGTGAAGGGCAGGGCAGCGAGAAACGGCGAGATGGCACCACCTGGAAAATTTCTCCGGCGCGAATCGCTTTTTGCAACAAACGCACTACGCCACCGAACTCTTCATCGCTCTGATTACATTCACAACGCATATGCGGCACGGAAACCACCGGCAGCGGCGGCGCGGCTTCGGTCAGTTGCTGACGTAGTTCGTTCAGGCGCGCAGTGAGACGCTGTTTTTCTTCTTCATTCGGAGCAAACAGGCTGGCCTGAATACGGGTGCTTTTTTTTTGATGGTCAATCACCATCAGCGTTTCAGCGAGATAAAAACAGAAATCAGGGCAGTTATTTTCCGCTGCCAGTTGCGGTAAATCTTCAAACCCCGCCACCAGGTCATAAGAGAACAGGCCGCCGAAGAACATGGCTTCTCGTTCTTCCTTCGGTACATTCAACAGATTCTGCAATAAGCGGAAAGCGTCAAAAACCGAAAGGGAGCATAAGCGAGCGTCTTCATCCAGCAGTGGACTAACAGGGGGGAAACGCAGCACACGGCAGTTTGGTGATTGTTCATGTTCCACACCCGCAGGCAGGGCGTTATCCAGTAGCGTCAACAGGGCTTCGCCATTGCGTGAGAGTGCTTTAATTGTGACAGTGTCACCTAAAGCTGTAATACGCAGCGCACTGTCCACTAGCAGCAGGCTTTTTAAATCATCTTTGCTGTCGATATCTGCGGATTCCAGCAGCAGCGTTGCCGGACGATCCCCACACAACTGGTGAAAAAGCGCGGTGGGATTGTCGCGATAAGCGCCTTCGCAGGTTAACAATTCGAGAGTTGGTTTTTGTGTTTGCATTGTTATTCTCTAATTTTGTTCAAAAAAAAGCCCGCTTATAAGGCGGGCTGGGTATCTGATTGCTTTACGCATGGTGAATACACTGCCCGTTTCAGGAAGTGCGCCACCAACCTTTCAGTACGAAAATCGCTTTCATTGTCGATACCCTTTTTACGTGAACTTTCGTACTAGTTAACTAGTTCAATGGTTAATTGTCAACAGCTCATTTCAGAATATTTGCCAGAACCGTTATGATGTCGGCGCCAAAAACATTATCCAAAACGGGAGTGCGCCTTGAGCGACACGAATTACGCAGTGATTTACGACCTGCACAGCCACACCACAGCTTCCGATGGCTGCCTGACGCCAGAAGCATTGGTGCACCGTGCAGTCGAGATGCGCGTTGGCACCCTGGCGATCACCGACCATGACACCACAGCTGCAATCGCGCCAGCAAGAGAGGAAATTTCACGTTCGGGACTGGCGCTGAATCTTATCCCCGGCGTGGAAATTTCCACGGTCTGGGAAAATCATGAAATTCATATTGTCGGGCTGAATATTGATATTACTCATCCGCTAATGTGTGAGTTCCTCGCGCAGCAGACAGAACGGCGCAATCAGCGGGCGCAGCTAATTGCCGAAAGACTTGAAAAAGCGCAAATACCTGGGGCGCTGGAAGGCGCGCAACGACTGGCACAGGGCGGCGCGGTGACGCGCGGTCATTTTGCGCGTTTCCTGGTGGAGTGCGGCAAAGCCAGTTCAATGGCGGATGTCTTTAAAAAGTATCTGGCGCGCGGGAAAACCGGATACGTTCCGCCACAGTGGTGTACAATAGAACAAGCTATTGATGTCATTCATCATTCTGGCGGTAAGGCGGTGCTTGCTCATCCTGGGCGGTACAATCTTAGTGCTAAATGGCTGAAAAGATTGGTTGCGCATTTTGCCGAACACCACGGCGACGCGATGGAAGTCGCGCAGTGCCAGCAATCGCCCAATGAACGTACCCAGCTGGCGACACTTGCCCGCCAGCATCATTTATGGGCATCACAAGGATCTGATTTTCATCAGCCATGCCCGTGGATCGAACTGGGTCGTAAACTCTGGCTGCCTGCAGGCGTTGAAGGCGTCTGGCAGCTATGGGAACAGCCGCAGAACACCACAGAGAGGGAATTATGAGCCAGTTTTTTTATATTCATCCTGATAACCCGCAGCAACGTCTGATCAACCAGGCGGTGGAGATCGTGCGTAAAGGCGGGGTGATTGTTTATCCAACTGATTCCGGCTATGCGCTCGGCTGTAAAATTGAAGATAAAAACGCGATGGAGCGTATTTGTCGTATTCGCCAGCTGCCGGACGGTCACAACTTTACCCTGATGTGTCGCGATCTTTCTGAACTTTCGACCTATTCATTCGTGGATAACGTTGCGTTTCGTTTAATGAAAAACAACACGCCGGGCAACTATACCTTCATCCTGAAGGGGACGAAGGAAGTGCCACGCCGTCTGTTGCAGGAAAAACGCAAAACCATTGGGATGCGTGTGCCTTCTAACCCGATTGCGCAGGCGTTACTTGAAGTATTGGGCGAACCGATGCTTTCCACATCGCTGATGCTACCGGGCAGCGAATTTACCGAATCCGATCCGGAAGAAATTAAAGACCGTCTGGAAAAACAGGTAGATTTGATTATTCACGGTGGCTATCTCGGGCAGAAACCGACAACGGTCATTGATCTTACCGATGATACGCCGGTCGTGGTGCGTGAAGGCGTAGGTGATGTGAAGCCTTTCTTATAACAAATTGCGTTCCACGGATGGAAGACTATGGCAGGGATAAATCGCTGCATTTTGCTGTTGATAGTTGGGCTTTTTTTCTCTTCGTTGAGTTATGCGAAAAACACGAAGATCCCTTCATATGAAGAAGGGATCTCGCTCTTTGATGTTGAAGCCACTCTGCAACCGGATGGGGTGCTCGACATCAAAGAGAACATTTATTTTCAGGCGCGAAATCAGCAGATTAAGCACGGGTTTTCTCGTGATTTACCACGACTATGGATGCAGCCTAATGGGGATGCTGCACTGCTGAACTATCGTATTGTTGGCGTCACCCGTGACGGCGTTCCTGAACCCTGGCATCTTGACTGGCATATCGGGTTAATGAGTATTGTCGTGGGCGATAAACAACGTTTCTTGCCTCAAGGCGACTATCATTATCAAATTCATTATCAGGTTAAAAATGCTTTCCTACGCGAGGGTGATTCTGACCTGCTAATCTGGAACGTGACCGGTAACAACTGGTCGTTTGAAATCTATAAGACCCGATTTTCACTCAAGTTC
Organism: Escherichia sp. E10V10; assembly: GCF_004211985.1. Taxonomy (NCBI): domain Bacteria; kingdom Pseudomonadati; phylum Pseudomonadota; class Gammaproteobacteria; order Enterobacterales; family Enterobacteriaceae; genus Escherichia; species Escherichia sp. E10V10. The sequence goes on from NZ_RHJO01000019.1 coordinate 121,519, forward strand.
TCTAATATTGCGGGTAATCCATTTAGTGAAATCGATCTCTTTACCGGAGATGAGGGCGACACATATCGAAATGGCCGCATCCTTGAGGACGGAAGAATTGAATCCCGCGATCCGTTTTATCGTGAAGACTTCACGGTACTCTACCGCTGGCCTCATGCCTTGCTGGATAATGCCCCGGCACAACACACGACGAATATTTTTAGCCATCTTTTTTGGCCCTCAACATCGTCTCTTATCATTTGGTTACCGTGTTTGCTCCTGGCGTGCGGATGGTTATATCTCTGGAAGCGCAGGCCGCAATTTACGCCGGTAGATGTGATTGAAACCGATGTCATTCCGCCAGATTACACGCCCGGCATGTTACGTCTCGATGCGAAACTGGTTTACGACGATAAAGGTTTTTGTGCCGATATCGTAAATCTGATTGTGAAAGGAAAAATTCATCTGGAAGATCAGTATGACAAGAACCAGCAAACCCTGATCCGTGTTAATGAAGGCGCCACCAGAAATAATGCGGTATTACTGCCCGCAGAGCAGTTATTACTGGAAGCGTTATTTCGTAAAGGCGATAAGGTCATTCTCACGGGGAGGCGCAACAGAGTCTTACGCAGGGCGTTTTTACGGATGCAGAAATTTTATCTGCCGCGTAAAAAGTCTTCGTTTTACCGACCTGATGCGTTTTTGCAATGGGGGGGAATGGCGATATTGGCGGTCATTCTCTACGGTAACCTGAGTCCCGTAGGTTGGGCAGGAATGAGTCTGGTGGGCGATATGTTTATTATGATCTGCTGGCTTCTTCCTTTTTTATTTTGTTCCCTTGAGCTTTTGTTTGCCCGCGATGATGACAAGCCTTGCGTTAATCGTGTAATCATCACTTTGTTTTTACCACTGATTTGTTCAGGCGTGGCCTTCTATTCTCTCTATATCAATGTCGGAGATGTATTCTTTTACTGGTATATGCCAGCGGGTTATTTTAGCGCTGTTTTCCTGACCGGTTATCTCACTGGCATGGGGTATATTTTTCTGCCAAAGTTTACCCAAACCGGGCAGCAACGTTATGCCCACGGTGAAGCTATCGTTAACTATCTTGCGCGTAAAGAGGCGGCAACACACAGTGGGCGGCGGCGGAAAGGGGAAACTCGGAAACTGGATTACGCGTTGTTAGGTTGGGCTATATCGGCAAATTTGGGGAGGGAATGGGCGTTACGCATTGCCCCTTCGCTTTCTTCGGCGATTCGCGCTCCAGAGATTGCCCGTAACGGCGTTTTATTATCATTACAGACGCACCTGAGTTGCGGGGCCTATACCAGTTTGTTGGGGCGGAGCTATTCCGGTGGTGGTTCTGGCGCTGGTGGCGGTGCGGGAGGTGGAGGCGGTGGTGGTTGGTAACCAAATCGACGTTAATCGAAACAAGCTTTAACCATAAAGATAGTGTAGTATGTTGCGCCTCAAAGCCAGGCCAGTTAAAACGTCGAGTCGTTTACTTAAGGCCTGAAGAGTTCAAACAGACTTTACTATCAGTGAGTCAGATGTAAGTTCTGACTCACTGTTGCACAAAAGCATATCAGACGCCTGGGAAGGCGACACCAAAAGGAAGCTCAATGAGCGAAAAGTTACAGAAAGTGCTGGCGCGTGCCGGCCACGGTTCTCGCCGTGAAATCGAATCTATTATTGAAGCCGGTCGTGTGAGTGTCGATGGCAAAATTGCTAAACTCGGCGATCGCGTTGAAGTTACCCCTGGGCTAAAAATCCGTATCGATGGTCACCTGATTTCGGTTCGTGAATCCGCCGAGCAAATTTGTCGCGTTCTGGCCTATTACAAGCCAGAAGGTGAGTTGTGTACACGTAATGACCCGGAAGGGCGTCCGACCGTGTTTGATCGTCTGCCGAAGCTGCGCGGTGCGCGCTGGATTGCCGTTGGTCGTCTGGACGTTAATACCTGCGGTCTGTTGCTGTTTACCACCGATGGTGAACTGGCAAACCGTTTAATGCACCCCAGCCGTGAAGTTGAACGTGAATATGCCGTGCGTGTATTTGGTCAGGTTGACGACGCGAAACTGCGTGATTTAAGTCGTGGCGTGCAACTGGAAGATGGTCCGGCAGCCTTTAAAACCATCAAGTTCAGCGGTGGTGAAGGGATTAACCAGTGGTACAACGTGACTCTGACCGAAGGTCGTAACCGTGAGGTTCGTCGTCTTTGGGAAGCGGTTGGTGTGCAGGTAAGTCGCCTGATCCGTGTGCGTTACGGTGATATTCCACTGCCGAAAGGACTGCCACGCGGCGGCTGGACAGAGCTGGATCTCGCCCAGACTAACTATCTGCGTGAACTGGTGGAACTGCCGCCAGAAACCAGCTCTAAAGTCGCTGTAGAAAAAGACCGTCGTCGTATGAAGGCGAATCAGATTCGTCGTGCGGTGAAACGTCATAGCCAGGTGAGCGGTGGTCGCCGTTCTGGCGGACGTAATAATAACGGTTAATTTAAGATAAGTATAAAATAAAGGCCCTGCGGGGCCTTTTCTTCATTTGAAGCATGATAAATAGTCGCAGTATTTTAATTTAATTTCATACTTGCTTATGAATAATACCCGGAAATAGCCACATTACTATTTAATTATCTGAGATAAACTCAACGTCAAGAGGTGGGTTATGATTAGATATAGTGGAATATTTCTATCGCTGTTAATGCTTTCAGGTTGTGCAACTGAAGCATTGAAAAACGAACAAGCTGAAACTGTTATTACTGCGGGTAACAAAGCAGTAGCGGCGAATGCAAGTTTCTTTAAACAATACTATGCTTCTCGTGAAAACTTCCTTGTTAATTTCTACGCGACTAATCCGGATTGTGCCCTGCGACCTGATTATACCATTGATATAGGCGGTGATGGGAATGGCGGAAAATTATGTCAGCGTTCAGGGCCAAATACAAAACAAGTACAATTAGTCCCTTTCGAGAAAGAAAAATTACTGGCTTCAATGGAAGTCATTAATAGCATGAGCGCTTATGTGGAACTTCTGACAGAGGATATGGCAACTACGGAAAGTCAGCAAGTGGCATTACTTAAACAGGCTCTGGATCACGCAAACAACGCACAAACACTACTTGGTGTTTCACATAGCAAAGATTTAGCTCAATCTGCAGCAGCGGTTAAAGATTTGGTAAATTATTTCAATGAGTTATATATAATTAAAGTCAATTCTGGAAAAATAGGCAAAACGGTAGATGAAAACTGGGTAAGACTTATAAAGAACATGGCAGTTTTGCGCAATGATATTTATACAAAAAGCAATAAGATTGAAAATTATACCTTTGCGAATGTGCATGATAATATGTTTTATTATAATACGGCATCTAAAAACTCTAAGAATACAGAGTTTAACACTCTGAAAAACAGGAAGGAGTTTCTAAGTTCAGTAATCAATGTGAATGAAACCAGACTACAGGCATCGGCACCTGCCATGCCTGCGATTGAGGCTTTAAATGCCTTTATAGATAAGGGTGATTATCTGAAAAGCTTATACGTTAATAAAACACGTACGGCTGCTGAACAAAAAAGATTAAATGAAATATTACGCGCACAAGTAATTAGTGGATTAAAGGCGTCTGAGGGGCTGGCAAAACTACTTATTGCTAGCGGAATAATGTTATAGGAGGCTTTTTATGAACGATGTACAAAATCGTAGGATACTGGCATTACTTGATATGCTGTATAATACCCTGGGAAATAAAACCACATGCAATGTTTGTCATAAATATTTTATCCATATCCTCACAGTTATGAACAACCTGACGATTAACTATGGTACTGAAACTTCGCCAGAGTTAGCCGAGATAAATTATGACGATGCTAATGCGTTAATTACAGAATTGATATTATTTATTGAAGATGTTGACGCAGAGAATCATGAAGCATATCAGGGACATTTGAATGAGATTACACGCATTCTGAATTTCGCTATTGCCGCTTGAATATAATTATGATTAAAGCACCTCAAGAGGCAATCTTTTGAGGTGCTTTCACTTAGTAGTCAATCCCGATTTGCGCCTTAACACCTGCATCAAACGCATGTTTGACGGGGCGTAATTCACTGACGGTATCTGCCAGTTCAAGTATATCCCGATGACAGCCACGACCCGTAATAATCACCGTTTGTTGATGTGGACGATCATTTAAGGCTTGCATCACTTCTTCCAGTGGCAAATAGTCATACGCCACCATATACGTCAGCTCATCGAGCAAAACCATATCCACTGAGGAATCTGCCAGCATCCGCTTTGCATGTTGCCAGACTTCACGGCAGGCGGCGGTATCAGACTCGCGATTTTGCGTATCCCAGGTAAAGCCCGTTGCCATCACCTGAAACTCGACGCCATGCGGCTCCAGCAAATTGCGCTCGCCGTTAGGCCAGGTACCTTTAATAAACTGCACGACCCCCACTTTTTTGCCATGGCCAACCGCGCGAGTTGCGGTACCAAATGCCGCGGTGGTTTTGCCTTTTCCATTGCCGGTAAAGACGATGATAATGCCACGCTCATCCTGCGCTTGCGCCACGCGAGCATCAACTTTCTCTTTAACACGCTGCTGACGCTGTTGGTAGCGTTCATCACTCATTGGGAAATTCCTGGTTTGCGGCCCGGTTGGGCGTCAAAGGTCATGCCGGTTTTACGGCGGCTGTCATCGCCCATCAGCCATAAATAGAGTGGCATGATATCGGCGGGTGTTTTGAGTTTCTGTGGATCTTCGGTGGGGAAAGCACTGGCACGCATTGCAGTACGTGTACCACCTGGGTTAATACAGTTCACACGCAGGCGCTGCTGGTATTCATCGGCCAGCACTTGCATCATTCCTTCGGTGGCAAATTTCGACACCGCATATGCGCCCCAGTTGGCTCGCCCCTGACGCCCAACGCTTGATGAGGTAAAGACCAGCGAACCCGCGTCCGATTTGAGTAATAAAGGAAGCAGTGCCTGGGTGAGCATAAAGGTGGCATTAACGTTGACCTGCATGACGTCCTGCCAGACCTGCGGATTTTGCTCGCGCATTGGGCAAACATCGCCGAGCAATCCGGCGTTATGCAGCACGCCGTCCAGACGCGGGTAATTAACAGCAATACGCTGTGCCAGTTGTTGGCAGTCTTCGGACGTACAGGTCAGCAAATCGAGAAGAAACCATTGCGGCTGGCGTCCTGTCTCTTCGAACATGCTCTGGGCCACCTGACGTAATTTTTCTTCGTTCCGGCCCAGCAGAATGACCGTCGCGCCATAGCGCGCATAAGTTAAGGCGGCTTCACGACCAATGCCGTCGCTGGCGCCTGTCACCAGGATAATACGATCATTGAGTAAATCTTGTTTTGGTTGGTAATGCATGGCTACTCCCCGACGACATCAACAGTCGCGCTGCCAGTGTACTTTATGACTTTGGGGTTTTATGCCTGAAACAGGAGGGCATTTCAATCAGCCTGGGGCGATAACGCCGTAAAATGAATACTTTGTCATACTTTCCCTGCAATAACATCTCTGCGAGACGGCTTAACATGCCTGTTGTAAACTGTGAGCCAAAGCGTTGTTTAACCAAGGTGGGACTCGTGGAATTGTTGTCTGAATATGGTTTGTTTTTGGCGAAAATCGTCACCGTTGTGGTGGCGATTGCGGCTATTGCCGCCATTATTGTCAATGTTGCTCAACGTAATAAACGCCAGCGTGGCGAGTTACGGGTCAACAATCTCAGCGAACAGTATAAGGAGATGAAAGAAGAACTGGCTGCGGCGCTGATGGATCCACATCAGCAAAAACAGTGGCACAAAGCGCAGAAGAAAAAGCACAAGCAAGAAGCGAAGGCAGCGAAAGCAAAAGCCAAACTGGGCGAGGTGACAGCCGAAAGCAAGCCTCGAGTCTGGGTGCTGGATTTCAAAGGCAGCATGGACGCGCATGAAGTGAACGCGCTACGTGAAGAGGTCACTGCGGTACTCGCGGCATTTAAACCGCAGGATCAGGTCGTTCTGCGTCTGGAAAGCCCCGGTGGCATGGTACATGGTTACGGCCTGGCGGCTTCACAGTTGCAGCGCCTGCGCGATAAAAATATTCCTTTAACCGTTACGGTAGACAAAGTGGCTGCCAGCGGCGGTTACATGATGGCCTGTGTGGCGGATAAAATTGTTTCAGCGCCGTTTGCAATTGTTGGCTCTATTGGTGTTGTGGCGCAAATGCCCAACTTTAACCGCTTCCTGAAAAGCAAAGATATTGATATCGAACTGCACACTGCCGGGCAGTATAAGCGCACACTGACAGTGCTGGGTGAAAACACCGAAGAAGGGCGCGAGAAATTCCGCGAAGAACTGAACGAAACTCATCAGTTATTTAAAGATTTTGTGAAGCGTATGCGTCCGTCTCTGGACATTGAAATGGTGGCAACCGGTGAACACTGGTACGGACAACAGGCGGTGGAGAAAGGCCTGGTTGACGAAATCAATACCAGTGATGAAGTGATCCTTAGCCTGATGGAAGGTCGTGAAGTGGTCAATGTACGCTATATGCAGCGTAAACGGTTGATCGATCGATTCACTGGCAGCGCGGCAGAGAGCGCCGACCGATTGTTGCTACGCTGGTGGCAACGCGGGCAAAAACCGTTGATGTAAAAGATAAACGCGAGGGTAAAACCTCGCGTTTTGCTTTAATCGACCAGATGGTATTTTTCCGAGAGCACATGGGCCAGGTGTTTGAACATATTAAACACCGCGGTGCTTTTCGCTGTCGGCAATCCTTGTTCATCTAAAAAATAATCGCCGCTAAACACCAGCACGCCATTACGCTGCGTGACGCCGGTGGCTTCAATCCCTGCGAGCGTATCCTCATGCTCACGTATGATTTTGTTAGCCTCTTTCAACAGCGTTTCGCGGTCGATGGGTTGTGTCTCTTTGTTCATTATTTACTCCTTAAACAAGGACATTAGTCTACGCCAGGCATGGCTTGCAGACAAATATACCACGCTGACGGCAAGAGCGCCTTACTGGCAACTTTGGATTTTGCATGCTAATAAAGTTGCGTAACGGATTTTATCAGGTACAGTGTGACGCTTTCGTCAATCTGGCAATAGATTTGCTTGACATTCGACCAAAATTACGTCGTGCTATAGCGCCTGTAGGCCAAGACCTGTTAACTCAGTCACCTGAATTATCGTGAACAGAGTCACGACAAGGGGTTGATATCCGCAGAGAGCGAGTCCATATCGGTAACTCGTTGCCAGTGGAAGGTTTATCAATGTGCGACGCATTCCTGGAAGAATCAAATTAGGTAAGGTGAATATGGGTAAAGCTCTTGTCATCGTTGAGTCCCCGGCAAAAGCCAAAACGATCAACAAGTATCTGGGTAGTGACTACGTGGTGAAATCCAGCGTCGGTCACATCCGCGATTTGCCGACCAGTGGCTCAGCTGCCAAAAAGAGTGCCGACTCTACCTCCACCAAGACGGCTAAAAAGCCTAAAAAGGATGAACGTGGCGCTCTCGTCAACCGTATGGGGGTTGACCCGTGGCACAATTGGGAGGCGCACTATGAAGTGTTGCCAGGTAAAGAGAAGGTCGTCTCTGAACTGAAACAACTGGCTGAAAAAGCCGACCACATCTATCTCGCAACCGACCTTGACCGCGAAGGGGAAGCCATTGCATGGCACCTGCGGGAAGTGATCGGTGGTGATGATGCGCGCTATAGCCGAGTGGTATTTAACGAAATTACGAAAAACGCGATTCGTCAGGCATTTAACAAGCCAGGTGAGCTGAATATCGATCGTGTTAATGCCCAGCAGGCGCGTCGCTTTATGGACCGCGTGGTGGGGTATATGGTTTCTCCGCTGCTGTGGAAAAAAATTGCTCGTGGTCTGTCTGCCGGGCGAGTGCAGTCGGTGGCGGTCCGCCTGGTGGTTGAACGTGAGCGTGAAATTAAAGCGTTCGTACCGGAAGAGTTCTGGGAAGTGGATGCCAGCACGACCACGCCATCCGGCGAGGCATTGGCTTTGCAGGTGACCCATCAGAATGACAAACCGTTCCGTCCGGTCAATAAAGAACAAACTCAGGCTGCGGTAAGTCTGCTGGAAAAAGCGCGCTATAGCGTGCTGGAACGTGAAGACAAACCGACCACCAGTAAACCTGGCGCTCCTTTTATTACCTCTACGCTGCAACAGGCTGCCAGCACCCGTCTTGGTTTTGGCGTGAAAAAGACCATGATGATGGCGCAGCGTCTGTATGAAGCAGGCTATATCACTTACATGCGTACCGACTCCACTAACCTGAGTCAGGACGCGGTAAATATGGTTCGCGGTTATATCAGCGATAACTTTGGTAATAAATATCTGCCAGAAAGTCCGAATCAGTACGCCAGCAAAGAAAACTCACAGGAAGCGCACGAAGCGATTCGTCCTTCTGACGTCAATGTGATGGCGGAATCGCTGAAGGATATGGAAGCGGACGCACAGAAACTTTACCAGTTAATCTGGCGTCAGTTTGTTGCCTGTCAGATGACCCCGGCGAAATATGATTCCACCACGCTGACCGTTGGTGCAGGTGATTTCCGCCTGAAAGCACGCGGACGTATTCTGCGCTTTGATGGCTGGACGAAAGTAATGCCTGCGCTGCGTAAAGGCGATGAAGATCGTATTTTACCGGCAGTCGATAAAGGCGACTCCCTGTCGCTTGTTGAACTGACTCCGGCACAGCACTTTACCAAGCCGCCAGCCCGTTTCAGCGAAGCCTCGCTGGTTAAAGAACTGGAAAAACGCGGTATTGGTCGTCCGTCTACCTATGCGTCGATTATTTCGACCATTCAGGATCGTGGCTATGTGCGTGTGGAAAACCGTCGATTCTATGCGGAAAAAATGGGTGAAATCGTAACCGATCGCCTGGAGGAAAATTTCCGCGAATTAATGAATTACGACTTCACCGCGCAGATGGAAAACAGTCTCGACCAGGTGGCAAATCACGAAGCGGAATGGAAAGCCGTACTGGATCACTTCTTCTCGGATTTCACCCAGCAGCTTGATAAAGCGGAAAAAGATCCGGAAGAGGGCGGTATGCGCCCGAACCAGATGGTTCTGACCAGCATTGACTGCCCGACTTGTGGTCGCAAAATGGGTATTCGTACAGCGAGCACCGGGGTATTCCTTGGCTGTTCTGGCTATGCGCTGCCGCCGAAAGAGCGTTGCAAAACCACCATTAACCTGGTGCCGGAAAACGAAGTACTGAACGTACTGGAAGGCGAAGACGCTGAAACTAACGCCCTGCGCGCCAAACGCCGTTGCCCGAAATGTGGCACGGCGATGGACAGCTATCTCATCGATCCAAAACGTAAGTTGCATGTTTGTGGTAATAACCCAACCTGCGATGGTTACGAGATCGAAGAGGGCGAATTCCGCATTAAAGGTTATGACGGCCCGATCGTTGAGTGTGAAAAATGTGGCTCTGAAATGCACCTGAAAATGGGGCGTTTCGGTAAATACATGGCCTGCACCAACGAAGAGTGCAAAAATACGCGTAAGATTTTACGTAACGGCGAAGTGGCACCACCGAAAGAAGATCCGGTTCCGCTGCCAGAATTAGCGTGCGAAAAATCGGATGCTTATTTCGTGCTCCGTGACGGCGCTGCTGGAGTGTTCCTGGCTGCCAACACCTTCCCGAAATCTCGTGAAACGCGTGCGCCACTGGTTGAAGAGCTTTATCGCTTCCGCGACCGTCTGCCGGAAAAACTGCGTTATCTGGCGGAGGCTCCGCAGCAAGATCCAGACGGTAATAAGACAATGGTTCGCTTTAGCCGTAAAACCAAACAGCAATATGTCTCTTCGGAAAAAGACGGAAAGGCAACTGGCTGGTCAGCATTTTATGTTGATGGCAAATGGGTTGAAGGGAAAAAATAACCTTTAAGCCTGTCAGGTTTTTATAAACAAAGGGTCGCAAAAGCGGCCCTTTTTCATTGCATATTATTTTTTCTACACACCTATACACTAAAGCTATAAATGATATAGTGGTTATAGTTATCACTTTTTTTATTATTAAATCGTATTAGTCACCCGCCAGGTGTGGCGAAAAAACGATGTTCTGATGGCGTCTAATTGGATGGTTTAACATGAAATTACAACAACTTCGCTATATTGTTGAGGTAGTCAATCATAACCTGAATGTCTCCTCAACGGCTGAAGGACTTTACACATCACAACCCGGGATCAGTAAGCAAGTCAGAATGTTGGAAGATGAACTGGGCATTCAAATTTTTTCCCGTAGCGGTAAGCACCTGACGCAGGTAACCCCCGCAGGGCAGGAAATTATCCGTATTGCTCGTGAAGTGTTGTCAAAGGTCGACGCCATTAAATCGGTAGCCGGTGAACACACCTGGCCTGATAAAGGTTCGCTGTATATTGCCACTACCCATACTCAGGCACGTTATGCGCTGCCAAATGTCATTAAAGGCTTTATCGAGCGTTATCCTCGCGTTTCTTTGCATATGCATCAGGGCTCGCCGACACAAATTGCTGATGCAGTCTCTAAAGGTAATGCCGATTTCGCAATCGCCACGGAAGCCCTGCATTTATATGAAGATTTAGTGATGTTGCCGTGCTACCACTGGAACCGGGCCATTGTGGTAACCCCGGATCATCCTCTGGCGGGCAAAAAGGAAATCACGATTGAAGAACTGGCGCAGTATCCGCTAGTAACCTATACCTTCGGCTTTACCGGCCGTTCCGAACTGGACACAGCCTTTAACCGCGCAGGGCTGACGCCGCGAATTGTCTTCACAGCAACTGATGCTGACGTCATTAAAACCTACGTTCGTCTTGGGTTGGGAGTAGGGGTCATTGCCAGCATGGCGGTCGATCCGGTTTCAGACCCCGATCTGGTGCGTGTCGATGCACATGATATCTTCAGCCACAGCACAACTAAAATTGGTTTTCGCCGTAGTACGTTTTTACGCAGCTATATGTATGATTTCATTCAGCGTTTTGCGCCGCATTTAACGCGAGACGTCGTTGATGCCGCCGTTGCACTGCGTTCCAATGAAGAAATTGAAGTCATGTTCAAAGATATCAAATTGCCAGAAAAATAATTACCCACGTTATTTCCGGCATCTTTTTATGTGACAAAGGTGCCGGAATATATTCTCTATTCCTTTTTATTTGTTAGTCGCTCACAATATAAATATCCACAAAATTTTTATGGCAAATCGAGCATAAAGTAGTGTCTATTTATCCGCGTTGCAAACTCCACTCTTCAAATATCTATTTCAGGTCAAAAGATTGAATTATTCACTGGAAACGATTCGTAAATTCGCTGGATTTTTGACTAAAGTTTCATTAGGATTTGTCCTATCATTTGATTAATTATACCAATCGTTTAGCGTCTTGCTGATAAGTGATGGCGATTATATGAGGTTAGCAATGCCTTCTGGAAATCAGGCCCCCCGCCGGGACCCTGAATTAAAACGCAAAGCCTGGCTTGCGGTATTTCTTGGTTCTGCGCTCTTTTGGGTGGTTGTCGCACTGCTGATTTGGAAAGTGTGGGGATAACTATGGTCGTTCAGGAGCAACATCAGGAACCGTCACCATTATGTCAGCAGAATGACAATGCAACGGAAACGAAACGGGATTGTTCCGTCGTTATACCCCATAGCTGGAAACTAACACCGCAACAGCAAGCCTTTATAGAGATGTTTGCTGAAGATGATCAGCAGAAACAATAATTATCATCATTCTTGTTACCCAATATATTAATGAATATAACGGCTTTTAATACACCACAGCAATAACAGGTTGAGTTATCTCAACATAAAGTAATAACAGTTAAGGGTGTAGCCTATGATCACTACAAATACGAAATACTGGTCCTGGATGGGCGCATTTTCTCTGTCGATGCTCTTCTGGGCCGAACTCATCTGGATCGTTACTCACTGATCCCTGACCCCGCTGCGGCGGGGTTTTCTTTTGCGTTGCCACAAGGTTTCTCCTCTTTTATCAATTTGGGTTGTTATCAAATCGTTACGCGATGTTTGTGTTATCTTTAATATTCACCCTGAAGAGAATCAGGGCATCGCAACCCTGTTATTAAGGAGGAGCTATGTCGTCAACCCTACGAGAAGCCAGTAAGGACACGTTGCAGGCCAAAGATAAAACTTACCACTACTACAGCCTGCCGCTTGCTGCCAAATCACTGGGCGATATCACCCGTCTGCCCAAGTCACTCAAAGTTCTGCTCGAAAACCTGCTGCGCTGGCAGGATGGCAATTCGGTCACCGAAGAAGATATTCATGCGCTGGCGGGATGGCTGAAAAATGCCCATGCCGATCGCGAAATTGCCTACCGTCCAGCCAGAGTGCTGATGCAGGATTTTACCGGCGTACCTGCTGTTGTTGATCTTGCGGCGATGCGGGAAGCAGTAAAACGTCTCGGTGGCGATACCGCGAAGGTGAATCCGCTCTCACCGGTCGATCTGGTGATTGACCACTCGGTTACCGTCGATCGCTTTGGCGATGATGAGGCATTTGAGGAAAACGTACGCCTGGAAATGGAGCGCAACCACGAGCGTTATGTGTTTCTGAAATGGGGGCAACAGGCGTTCAGTCGTTTTAGCGTTGTGCCACCAGGCACTGGGATTTGCCACCAGGTGAACCTTGAATATCTCGGCAAAGCGGTGTGGAGTGAATTGCAGGAGGGGGAATGGATTGCTTATCCGGATACGCTCGTCGGCACCGACTCGCACACGACCATGATTAACGGTCTTGGTGTGTTGGGCTGGGGCGTTGGTGGAATCGAAGCGGAAGCGGCGATGTTAGGTCAGCCAGTTTCCATGCTTATTCCTGATGTGGTGGGCTTTAAACTCACCGGTAAACTGCGTGAAGGTATTACCGCCACCGACCTGGTGCTGACCGTTACTCAGATGCTACGTAAACATGGCGTAGTAGGTAAATTCGTCGAATTTTACGGTGATGGTCTGGATTCACTGCCACTGGCGGATCGTGCAACCATTGCCAATATGTCGCCGGAATATGGTGCGACCTGCGGCTTCTTCCCAATCGATGCTGTCACTCTCGATTACATGCGGTTAAGCGGCCGTAGTGAAGACCAGGTTGAACTGGTTGAGAAATATGCTAAAGCGCAGGGGATGTGGCGGAACGCAGGTGATGAACCGGTGTTTACCAGTACGCTTGAATTGGATATGAACGACGTAGTCGCTAGTCTTGCCGGTCCAAAGCGTCCACAAGATCGTGTTGCGCTGCCTGATGTGCCAAAAGCTTTTGCTGCCAGTAACGAACTGGAAGTCAACGCCACGCATAAAGATCGCCAGCCGGTCGATTATGTTATGAACGGGCATCAGTATCAGTTGCCTGATGGTGCAGTGGTTATTGCCGCGATAACGTCGTGCACCAACACCTCTAACCCCAGCGTGCTGATGGCGGCCGGATTACTGGCGAAAAAAGCCGTAACTCTGGGGCTGAAACGACAACCGTGGGTCAAAGCGTCTCTCGCGCCTGGCTCGAAAGTGGTTTCTGACTATCTGGCAAAAGCCAAACTGACGCCATATCTTGATGAACTGGGCTTTAACCTTGTGGGCTATGGTTGTACCACCTGTATTGGTAACTCTGGTCCGTTGCCCGATCCTATCGAAACCGCGATCAAAAAGGGCGATTTAACCGTTGGCGCGGTACTGTCTGGCAACCGTAACTTTGAAGGACGTATTCATCCGCTGGTTAAAACCAACTGGTTGGCTTCGCCGCCGCTGGTGGTTGCCTATGCACTGGCGGGCAATATGAATATCAACCTGGCTTCCGAACCTCTGGGGCACGATCGTAAAGGCGATCCGGTATATCTGAAAGATATCTGGCCATCGACTCAAGAGATTGCTCGCGCTGTTGCGCAAGTCTCCACTGAAATGTTCCGTAAGGAGTACGCGGAAGTTTTCGAAGGGACTGCGGAGTGGAAGGAGATTAAGGTTGTACGATCAGATACCTACGGATGGCAGGATGATTCGACCTACATTCGCTTATCGCCTTTCTTTGATGAAATGCAGGCAACCCCTGCGCCAGTGGAAGATATTCACGGCGCGCGAATTCTGGCAATGCTGGGTGATTCGGTTACCACTGACCATATCTCTCCGGCAGGCAGCATTAAGCCTGATAGCCCCGCGGGTCGATATCTACAAGGTCGTGGTGTTGAGCGTAAAGATTTTAACTCCTACGGTTCGCGTCGTGGTAACCATGAAGTGATGATGCGCGGCACGTTCGCCAATATTCGCATTCGTAACGAAATGGTGCCTGGTGTTGAAGGGGGGATGACGCGCCATCTACCAAGCAATGATGTTATCTCTATTTATGATGCGGCGATGCGCTATCAGCAAGAGAAAACACCGCTGGCGGTAATTGCCGGGAAAGAATATGGGTCAGGTTCGAGTCGAGACTGGGCGGCAAAAGGCCCGCGTCTGCTCGGTATTCGCGTGGTGATTGCAGAATCGTTTGAACGTATTCACCGTTCGAATTTAATCGGCATGGGTATTTTGCCGCTGGAGTTCCCGCAAGGTGTGACGCGTAAATCGTTAGGGCTGACGGGGGAAGAGAAGATTGATATTGCCGATCTGCAAAATCTGCAACCTGGCGCTACGGTTCCTGTGACACTAACGCGAGCTGATGGTGTGCAGGACGTTGTGCCGTGCCGTTGTCGTATCGACACTGCAACAGAATTAACCTATTACCAGAACGACGGTATTTTGCATTATGTCATTCGTAATATGTTGAAGTAATTCAGCTTTATTTGCCGGATGTGGATCATCCGGCAAATATATTAAGTCTGTAGCGAACAGGGTTATTTGTTGAACAAATGGCCCATTTTCTCGGCTTTAGTATCGAGATAGTGTTCGTTATTTGGGTTACGGCCAACAATCAACGGCACGCGCTCAACAATGTTGATACCTGCTTCGGTCAGAATTTCGACTTTTTTGGGGTTGTTGGTTAACAGACGGACTTCATTAACGCCCAGTAACTTGAACATGTCGGCGCAGAGGGTGAAATCACGTTCATCAGCGGCGAAACCTAACTGATGATTGGCCTCTACAGTATCGTAACCTTGATCCTGTAACGCATAAGCACGGATTTTATTCAACAAACCGATGTTACGTCCTTCCTGACGGTGGTACAGCAAAATACCACGGCCTTCTTCGGCAATATGCGTCAGTGCCGCTTCAAGCTGGAAGCCACAATCGCAGCGCAAGCTGAACAGGGCATCACCGGTCAGACACTCAGAATGGACGCGTGCCAGGACAGGAGTATGTCCTGAAATGTCGCCATAAACTAACGCGACATGATCGTGTCCGGTTGCCAGTTCTTCAAATCCCACCATCAGGAAATCGCCCCATGGGGTTGGCAGTTTGGCTTCTGCCACACGTTTAAGCTGCATGAAATTCTCCAGATAATGCTGGTTCTGTATTGGCTTATTTTGCCATAACGCGAAGGGGTTCTCCTAATCACGACGCGCCAATCGTTCACTGAATGGCACAAATCTGTCAATTTTTACTGGAGCAGGCATTTTCAGTTATGATTGTGGGAATTATAAAAAGGAGAGGCCATGCGTTCGATTGCCAGGCGTACCGCAGTGGGAGCTGCACTATTACTTGTAATGCCGGTAGCTGTATGGATTTCTGGCTGGCGTTGGCAACCAGGAGATCAAAGTTGGCTGTTAAAAGCGGCCTTTTGGGTCACTGAAACCGTTACTCAGCCTTGGGGCGTCATTACACATCTGATTTTATTCGCTTGGTTTCTCTGGTGTCTGCGTTTTCGCCTCAAAGCCGCAATTATGCTGTTTACCATTCTGGCTGCGGCGATCCTCATTGGACAAGGCGTGAAATCCTGGATAAAAGATAAAGTTCAGGAGCCGCGCCCCTTTGTGATATGGCTGGAAAAAACACATCATATTCCGGTTGAGGAGTTCTACACTTTAAAACGTGCGGAACGCGGAAGTTTAGTGAAAGAACAGTTGGCTGCAGAAAATAATATACCGGGCTATTTACGCTCTCACTGGCAGAAAGAGACGGGATTTGCCTTTCCTTCCGGTCACACGATGTTTGCTGCCAGTTGGGCGCTGCTGGCCGTTGGGTTACTGTGGCCGCGTCGGCGAACGTTCACCATTGTACTCTTGCTGGTTTGGGCCACGGGAGTCATGGGAAGCCGCCTACTGCTCGGGATGCATTGGCCGCGTGATTTGGTGGTGGCTACATTGATTTCGTGGGCGCTGGTGGCGGTGGCAACCTGGCTTGCTCAACGAATTTGTGGGCCATTAACACCACCTCCGGAAGAAAATCGTGAGATAGCGCAACGAGAAGAAGAAAGTTAACGCTGGTTGATTTTCTGATTTTCGCCCTTAAATCACCAACAATGCACGTAGTTGCCATTTCGCAGTCGGCGTGAAAATGGTACTTTAAAGGGCTATTGCGGTAAGTTGACCATAATTTATGCGCTCTAACCACATAACGGGAAGTAATGTGAAATATTTACTCATTTTCTTATTGGTGTTGGCGATTTTCGTGATTTCGGTCACGTTAGGTGCGCAGAACGATCAACAGGTGACGTTTAACTATCTGTTAGCGCAAGGGGAGTATCGTATCTCTACTTTGCTGGCGGTATTGTTTGCTGCGGGTTTTGCTATCGGTTGGTTAATTTGCGGACTGTTCTGGCTGCGAGTTCGTGTTTCTCTGGCGCGTGCTGAACGTAAAATAAAGCGACTGGAAAACCAGCTTTCACCCGCGACTGATGTGGCGGTAGCGCCGCATGCGTCAGTGGCGAAGGAATAACCTTCTATGCTGGAGTTGTTGTTTCTGCTTTTGCCTGTAGCCGCTGCCTATGGCTGGTATATGGGCCGCAGAAGTGCGCAACAAAACAAGCAAGATGAAGCCAACCGCCTGTCACGTGATTACGTGGCGGGGGTTAACTTTCTGCTTAGTAATCAACAAGATAAAGCGGTGGACCTGTTCCTCGATATGCTCAAAGAGGATACCGGCACCGTTGAAGCCCACCTTACGCTCGGAAACTTGTTCCGATCCCGTGGCGAAGTCGATCGCGCAATTCGCATCCACCAAACTTTAATGGAAAGCGCCTCGCTGACCTATGAACAGCGCCTGTTGGCAATTCAGCAACTGGGTCGTGATTACATGGCTGCCGGGTTGTACGATCGTGCGGAAGATATGTTTAATCAATTGACTGATGAAACTGACTTCCGTGTTGGCGCTTTGCAACAACTCCTGCAAATCTACCAGGCCACCAGTGAATGGCAAAAGGCGATCGATGTCGCCGAACGTTTGGTTAAACTGGGTAAAGATAAACAGCGGGTCGAAATAGCTCATTTCTATTGTGAATTAGCTCTTCAATACATTGCCAGCGACGATCTCGATCGTGCCATGACCTTGCTGAAAAAAGGGGCGGCGGCCGACAAAAACAGCGCGCGCGTATCCATCATGATGGGGCGTGTGTTTATGGCCAAAGGCGAGTACGGCAAAGCCGTCGAAAGCCTGCAACGCGTTATTTCTCAGGACAGAGAACTGGTCAGCGAAACGTTGGAAATGCTGCAAACCTGCTATCAGCAGTTGGGTAAAACTGACGAATGGGCAGAGTTTCTCCAGCGAGCGGTGGAAGAAAATACGGGTGCTGATGCTGAACTGATGCTTGCTGACATCATTGAATCGCGTGACGGGAGCGATGCAGCTCAGGTTTACATTACGCGGCAGTTGCAACGTCATCCAACCATGCGCGTGTTCCACAAATTGATGGATTACCACCTCAATGAAGCGGAAGAAGGGCGTGCAAAAGAGAGCCTGATGGTGCTGCGCGATATGGTTGGTGAGAAGGTACGCAGTAAGCCGCGTTATCGCTGCCAGAAGTGTGGTTTTACAGCTTATACCCTCTACTGGCATTGTCCGTCCTGTCGGGCCTGGTCGACCATTAAACCAATTCGTGGTCTGGATGGCCTGTAGTTTAAAAAAAAAAATCGACTTTAGTTACAACATACTAATGGTTGTTATCAACAAATGTGCTTCGGTAACGCCTGCATGGAAAAGCCTGACAGGGGAGAAATCGCAACTGTTAATTTTTTATTTCCACGGGTAGAATGCACGCCGTTTACCTTTTTCGCGCCACTTCCGGTGCCCATCATCAAGAAGGTCTGGTCATGACGTTAACTGCTTCATCTTCTTCCCGCGCTGTTACGCGTTCTCCCGTCGTTGTTGCCCTTGATTATAATAATCGTGATGCTGCGCTGGCATTTGTCGACAAAATCGACCCACGCGATTGTCGTCTGAAAGTTGGCAAAGAGATGTTTACGCTGTTTGGGCCACAGTTTGTCCGTGAACTGCAAGAGCGTGGTTTTGATATCTTCCTTGACCTGAAATTTCACGACATTCCCAACACAACAGCGCACGCCGTGGCCGCAGCGGCTGACTTAGGTGTGTGGATGGTGAATGTTCATGCCTCTGGCGGGGCGCGTATGATGACCGCTGCTCGTGAGGCGCTGGTTCCGTTTGGCAAAGACGCGCCGTTGTTAATAGCGGTAACTGTGCTGACTAGCATGGAATCAAGCGATCTGGCGGATCTCGGCGTGACACTGTCACCAGCGGATTATGCAGAGCGTCTGGCGGCGCTGACACAAAAATGTGGTCTTGATGGCGTGGTGTGTTCTGCCCAGGAAGCCGTTCGTTTTAAACAAGCGTTTGGTCAGGACTTCAAACTGGTTACGCCGGGTATTCGTCCGCAGGGGAGTGATGCTGGAGACCAGCGCCGTATTATGACGCCAGAACAGGCGCTGGCAGCTGGGGTTGATTATATGGTGATTGGTCGCCCGGTGACGCAATCTGCGGATCCAGCGCAAACGCTGAAAGCGATCAACGCCTCGTTACAGCGGAGTGCATAATGAGTGATTCCAACAGCCGTCTGGTCTATTCAACGGAGACTGGACGTATCGATGAACCGAAAGTAGCCCCTGTACGCCCTAAAGGTGATGGCGTTGTGCGTATTCAACGTCAAACCAGCGGTCGCAAAGGTAAGGGTGTTTGCCTGATTACTGGTGTTGATCTCGATGAAGCTGAACTGATAAAGCTAGCGGCAGAACTGAAGAAAAAATGCGGCTGCGGAGGGTCAGTAAAAGAAGGAATTATCGAAATTCAGGGAGATAAGCGTGATTTATTAAAATCAATGCTTGAAGCGAAAGGCATGAAGGTAAAACTCGCCGGCGGTTAACAAAAAAAGCCACGAAAATATTCGTGGCTTTCGTTTATTTTACTGTGTGTATTATTCAGTTATTTCGTACTGAACAGAGTTAAGCGTATTATAATTGCGAGTCGCTAATCGACATTTATTTACGATTATTTACCGACCTGGTGACCGATAATACCACCGACTGCTGCACCGCCTAACGTACCCAGCGTGCTGCCATCAGTCAGTACTGCGCCACCTAAAGCACCTGCACCCGCACCGATTGCGGTATTACGATCTCGTTTAGACCAGTTAGAACAGGCACTCAGAGACATAGCCAGCGTAATCGCCAGAACAGCCGCGGTCATTTTTTTGCTCGTTACAAACATAATACTCTCTCCTGAATTTATGATTCACGGAAGTAAGCTCTCTTTAACTATAATAGTTAAGACGCTTTCTGAAAAAGTTATTTTCCGTGAAATCCTCTCGCGCAGGGTTATATCACGCAGGTGACAGTCACTTCCTGTTATATCGCTAATGTTAAGTTTACAACTTTGAAGTTTTAAGGACAGGTAAATAGTCTTAATTAACAACCAGGAATCATCTTAGAGCGGATGATTTGCGAAAGTGCAAATCATCCGTAGAGGAGGGGAAATTAATTGTTGATGACGTGAACCGTCAGTCTATTATGCTCAAGATGCAACAGGTGGCTTGCAGGTATCTTCGAGTCGGTAATGACCCGTTTGATTTTCTCAACAGGGCCGATGGAGTAAGAATGTACGGCACCAAATTTTGAGCTGTCCGTCAGAACTATTGCTTCGCACTCTTTTTCCAACACGGCATTGACTACGTCGGTACGCATCATGTCGCGTCCAGTAAATCCAGTTTCAGGTTGCCAGCCATCAATACCAATAAATGCCTTACTGAAATGAACCTGCTGGATACACTGACGTGTCAGGGGGCCAACCATGCTTTCGCTTTTTTTCTGGTACACGCCACCAAGTAGAATGACTTCACAGGGCGCGTCTTTCAACAAATGCGCAATGTAGCTGCTAACCGTAATGATGGTAACATCTTTCTTCTGTTCGCCTAACGTGCGAGCCAGAAGGGCATTGCTGCTGCCATTTTCAATAAAGATAGTTTCACCTGACTGAACCAGAGAGGCCGCAAACTCGGCAAGTTCACGCTTCAACGTATAATTACTCATCATCCGGGTTTCAACATCATCGCTATCAAGCGAAACTGCAAAACCATGCGCGCGGCGCAGATAACTCAGTTTTTCGAGGGTGTTGAGATCCTGGCGAATAGTAACTTCAGAAACACCCGTGGCTTTTGCCAGTTCGGTTACGCTAACCTGACCCTGGTCAATGACCATCTGTAGAATTGTTTGTTGTCGGGAATTCATCGCTGTAATTCTTATAACGTTATAATATTCAATAAAAAAGCTGACGCGCCTGGCATCCTTTTCTGCTAAATGGAAAGCCTGAAAGCACGACTGTTAAATCTCCCACGGTGCCTTCGGGATGTCTGGCGTAGATGCAGCAACCTGGCGCAAGAGTTCTGCTTTTAGTATCTCGAGATTATGGATCGCAGAGTGGTGATCGCCCGCCACAAGGATATCTAACACAATATCAATACGTTCGGCAACGCGCTGGGCATCAAATTCAGACATGAGGGTATCCTTATGGCAAATAAAGGCAAAAATGAATAATGCAAAAATTGCCACTAAAAGAGAAGCGTATAGTGGCAAAGGCCAATTTTCATTCGAGAAAATGATATGTGATAAGATTATATATCGCTAATTATATACATTCGTCTCTTTATAAGCGTTTCAGGTAACGTTTAAACCAACGTTCAAAGGCCACAGCAGGCATTGGTTTGGCAAACAAAAATCCTTGCCTCTCATTGATGCCGTTCTTGGTTAAAAAGGCATCTTCTTTTGTGCTTTCCACGCCTTCGGCGATGACTTGCAGATTCAATGCCTGGGCGACGGCGACAATCGCACGCACTAATGACTGCGAGACAGGTTGTTTGTGAATATTACGGACAAAAGCCTGGTCAAGTTTAATCGCATCAATGGGAAAGCGGGCCAGTTGCGAAAGCGAAGAGTAGCCGGTGCCAAAATCATCCAAATGCACTTGTGCGCCTAACTGACTAAATTGCTGGATAACGGAGAGGGCGAGTTCATCATTTTCTATCAGACAGCTTTCAGTTAACTCGATATCAATAGGGCAGTATTCAAAATTCAGTTTTTGAAGAACCTGCTTCAGATCGGTAAAAAGAGTTTGATCGGCAAACTGGCGCGCAGAGATGTTCACCGCTACCCGCAGATTAATGCCTTTATCACGCCATTTTGCCACCTGACGCACCACATCGAGAATCACCCAACGTCCTAATGGAACAATTAGTCCAGACTCTTCTGCATAGGAAATAAAGTCTAACGGGGGAATGAGTCCGCGTTCAGGCGACTGCCAGCGCACCAACGCTTCCAGGCTTCGTACTTCACCGCGCCAGGTGATTTTCGGTTGATAATGAATCACTAACTGATCGTTTTCCAGCGCCTTACGCAGGTTGGTATCAAGCCAAAGATATTCGAAAACCCGTTGGTTCATTTCTGGCGAAAAAACACAGAACTGTCCGCGCCCACCTTCTTTTGCGGTGTACATTGCGGTGTCGGCATGGCGAATAATGGCTGCGCTGTCCATACCATGTTGTGGCGAAAGTGAAATACCGACGGAACAGCCAGTATAGACTTCAATTAAACCAATGCGGAAGGGTTGGCGAAGCCGGGTTAAAATACGCGATGCCATCGCTTCCAGTGCGCTTTGTGATGTATTGGGTGCCAGTACCAGAAACTCATCCCCGCCAGGACGCGCCAGCACCTGATCCTGTTCAAGGCAGCTTAAAATGGCCAGTGACACCTCACGTAATAACTGGTCGCCAAATAAATGCCCGTAAGCGTCGTTTACCTTTTTAAAATTGTCTAAATCAAGATATACAACACCAACCTTACAGTCGTTAGCTTGATCAATGGCATGATCGATTAACGCCTGCATGGCGTTACGATTCGGTAGTCCAGTGATGCTGTCGGTATTTGCCAGTATGCGAAGTCGTTCCTGGGCGCGACGCTCTTCGGTAATATCGGTGCCGGAACAGATTAAATAGATCTCATTTTTGCCGCTACCGCTGTGCACAAATTTGTTGCGAAACAGAAATAGCCGTTGACCTTTGCGCGTTGGTATCCAGAGCTCAATTTCATAAGCGTTACCACTGCGAAAAAAGCCGCGGTTATTGCGGCTGGATGCTGCAGCTTCACGACGGCTCATAAACAGCTTAAATACGCTTTGACCAATGACATCGTGCTCTTTGAAACCTGTGTATTCTTCACATAATCGGTTAAACCGTTGGATATTTCCCCGGCTGTCAAGAATGACTATCGCGGAATGAGCTTCAGACACTACCTGTTCAGCAAAAGAAAGCCCATGCGATAAATCGCGGGCTACTGCAAGTGTGTCATGCCATGCAGACGCGTTGCCGCCCCATTCGCGCTTATTGATTTTTCGTCCAACCAGATGCACAGAAAGATCGCTCTCATTGACGGTCAGACTCATCATCAAGCTGGAAGTGATGACCGTCATTTCCCTGATGCGAGCAGCCTGTTCGGCAGATAACTGCAAAGTACGTTCAGGTTCTGTGGTTTCGGTGGTGGAAAAGCGCAAAACATCGCTGCTTTCCGATAAACGCCAGTATGGATTGTGCGATCCGAGAAAGTTGTACAACGTTGTGGACTCCCTAACTGTTTTCATGAAGCGTGTCTTCCGGTTAACAGCGGAGTTCGCGATTAAAAGAAAGGTCCAACATGAATTACATAAAATTAGCGACGGCTAAACGTATTGTTTTATTTATATATTTATTTGTAATCCAGTTTTGGAAAAACGCCAGTTTACAAACGAAAGTCTGTGAAAAAAATCTGGGGGGATAAAAATGAATGCGGAGACGAGTCAAGTAAACGGCCCATCCGTAATGAATGGGCCGCAAAAGAATATTACGCTACCGGACGAGCAATAATGCTGCGAGTTTCCATACGAACTTCGGCAATAGTGACGTCGATAACATCGGTTACCTTGTAAACCGTTTCACCTTTAATTTGCACGGTGCCATTTTCCTGACTGCAAACCAGTTCGTCGCGTACGGCGTGTAAGAATGGCGCAGGAATAAAAGCGATAGCGCCATTATCAACCAGACGCACGCGCATGCCGCCACGGCTGATATCGACAATTTCTGCCGCAAAACGGGTGTCGGTCCCGGCTTTGTCTTTCAGGAAGCGTGCGTATAACCAATCACCGACATCACGTTCCGCCATCCGGTTGAGACGACGACGCTCGGCCATTTGAACGGTGATCTCATCCTGCGGACGCGTCGCCGTTTCGCCTTTGATGACCGCTTTCAGCAGACGATGGTTGATCATGTCGCCATACTTACGGATTGGTGAGGTCCAGGTGGCATACGCTTCCAGGCCGAGGCCAAAGTGAGGGCCTGGTTCAATGCTGATTTCGGCAAAGGACTGGAAACGACGAATACGGCTGTCGAGGAAACCGGTCGGTTGCGCATCCAGTTCGCGACGCAGCTTGCAGAAACCATCCAGCGTGAGCACTTCTTCAGCATCGACATGCAGACCGTGCGTTTTTAGCAATGCTGCCAGCGCTTCAGCATTTGCCGGATCAAAGCCCATATGCACGTTATAGATGCCAAAACCGAGCTTATCGCGCAGTACGCGGGCCGCACAAATGTTAGCGGCGATCATCGCTTCTTCGACAATACGGTTGGCAATGCGACGAGGCTCGGCGACGATATCCAGCACTTCACCTTTTTCACCGAGAATAAAACGGTAATCCGGGCGATCTTTAAACACCAGTGCATGGTTATGGCGCCACTCGCCGCGACGCTGACAAATTTGCGCAAGGAGGCGAATTTGTTCGGCAATGGCCTCATTTTCTGGCTGCCAGTCGCCGGTGTTTTCCAGCCAGTCGGAAACCTGGTCATAAACCAGTTTCGCTTTGGACTCGATAGTAGCGGCAAAGAACTCGATATTGTCTTCAATGGTGCCATCTGCGGAGAGCGTCATCCGACACGCCAGTACCGGGCGAACTTCATTGGCGCGCAGTGAGCAGAGATCGTCGGAAAGCTCACGCGGCAACATTGGGATGTTGAAACCTGGCAGATAGTTGGTGAATGCACGAACTTTTGCCGCTTTGTCCAGTTTGCTACCTTCTGCAATCCACGCGGTTGGATCGGCAATCGCCACGATCAGTTGCAGTTTGTCATCCGGGAGCGCCTTCGCGAAGAGGGCGTCATCCATATCTTCCGTGCTGGCGCTATCGATGGTGACAAAATCCAGTGCAGTCAGATCTTCGCGCACCAGACCTTCGTCGAGCATTTCAGTAGCAACGCCGTTCGGCGCTTCTTTTTCCAGGTTATGACGCGCCAGAGTTACCCACCACGGCACGAAGTGATCGTCGCCAAAAGTGATGTACTGCGTGAGTTCTGCATAGAAAGAACGATCGCCTTTCAATGGATGACGGCGCATTTCGGCAACTGCCCAGTCGCCTTCTTTAAATTCATGTGTCAGGCCACGGGCTGCGCGGCAAGGAATGGCATCTTTCAATAATGGATGATCAGGGACAATGGCCAGACGGTCATTCTTGCCCTGAACTTTACCCACGAAGCGGGTTAGAAAAGGTTCAACCAGTTCTTCTGGTTCGGCAGATTCACGATCTTTTTCGCTGTGGATGACTGCGATAATTCTGTCGCCATGCATAACTTTTTTCATTTGCGGCGGCGGAATGAAATAACTTTTTTGTGCATCGACTTCCAGGAAGCCAAAGCCTTTTTCAGTGGCTTTTACCACCCCTTCAGCGCGGGGCGTCTGGGAATGCAGTTGCTGTTTAAGCTGCGCTAGCAGCGGGTTGTCCTGAAACATAATTGTCTATTTTGGTGGCCATTAGAGCGGCTGACAGTTTTACGCGATTCTGTCTGACGCAGCAAGGTTAATATGTTTCACCCAACGCGATTTTTAAGCGATTGATCCAGCCACAAAGCCCGCTCCATACCAACAAATTAATAACCTGCGTTGATGATATTTCGTGTTCGAGTAATGGGCTGAACTGGGCGGCGCTAAAGCGATCGGGTGCTCGGGTCAGCCATTGTATCGCCTGAACGGTAGCGCGCTCAACACAATGGCTATCAGCCCACCGATTAATTTCATTTTCGCCCTGACGTAGAACGAGGATTGCCTCTTTATATTCTGCTGTTGAATATGTTTGGCTAGCGAAGCAAGCGGCGCTGCCATTAATCCGCGCGGTTAACAACGTCGCAAGTTGATGGTTGGTTTTGGCGCTAACCAATGTGCTGGCGAATAGCTCCTCAAGGCGTGAAAGTAGAGCGGGGTGAAGATTGAGTATTTCGGTCAGTTGGCTGAGTTCAACCGACGAACTATTCACCGCATCTTCAGGTAATTTTTCTACGGCGTAGCAGGTACGCCAGCGAGTTGATTCATTCGCAAACAGTGAGGCATCGGCGTAGTTTTGCATCTCCAGACCGGGTAGCCAACGAACGGGTTGCTCGAGATAAGCCTGCAATGTGGCAATCACTCGCGCCTGAAAACCGACAAAGCCAATAATTTGGTTAATGAACACACAGTCCCAGGCGGTAAGGCCGACATCTTTAAGATGCTCACGGGACCGACCGTCGATAATAGATGGAGAGAAGGCCAGTTGGCGGGCATATTGTGTGATTTGCGCCAGCCGATGATTACTTTCCCTGGAGGGATCCGGTCCGGGAAGTGGTGTCAGGCGCGCGGAATAGTAGTTGCACAACCGCTGGACGCCGCAGACCTGAGCAACAGTCAGGGCTGTAGACAGGCGTTCATAAGCGGTGAATGTCTGCAAGCGGGTCACGGCCAGCTGATCCGGGAACAACGCTCCGGCGAGTGCACGTGCGGGTGCCAGCCATGACTGAAAGGGGGCCAGCGTTTGTTCCTCAAGAATCACGTCGAGCAAAAAAGGGTCGTTGACCTTTGCGGCTTCGGGTACAAGTGGCAGAACGTTATGCTCTGAAGTGCTGGATTGGATTTCATGATACCAGTGGCTTTTGCCTGAACTATGGCGTTGTTCCATGGGCGCTCCTTGGTCATAACGGAAATCGTTATCCTGACGCAAGGCGGGAAGGGGAGAAAGACGGATCGGCGATAACAAATATCAGAAAGGTATAACAGAGAAAATGGGCGGCAGAACGCCGCCCATCTTGACCAACAGAACGATTATTTCAGTTCCAGTTCGTTCATTGCAGCGATGCTGAAACCGCCGTCAACGTGGACCACTTCACCGGAGATACCGGCAGAGAGATCGGAACACAGGAACGCTGCGGAGTTACCCACATCTTCGATGGTAACGGTACGACGAATCGGCGTAACGGCTTCGCAGTGTGCCAGCATTTTACGGAAGTCTTTGATGCCGGAAGCGGCCAGCGTACGGATCGGACCTGCGGAAATGGCGTTAACACGCACACCTTCCGGCCCCATTGCGTTGGCCATATAGCGCACGTTAGCTTCCAGAGACGCTTTAGCCAGACCCATAACGTTGTAGTTCGGGATAGCGCGCTCAGCGCCCAGGTAGGAAAGGGTCAGCAGAGCAGAGCCCGGATTCAGCATGGAGCGGCAAGCTTTTGCCATTGCAACGAAGCTGTAGGAGCTAATGTCGTGGGCAATTTTGAAGCCTTCACGCGTTACGGCGTTAACATAGTCGCCATCCAGCTGATCGCCAGGTGCAAAACCAATAGAGTGTACGAAACCGTCAAATTTCGGCCAAACTTTACCCAGTTCAGCGAACATGGTGTCGATGCTGGCATCTTCGGCAACATCGCACTGCAGAACGATGTCAGAACCTAATTGAGCGGCAAATTCTTCTACGCGGCCTTTCAGTTTGTCGTTCTGGTAGGTGAATGCCAGTTCAGCTCCTTCGCGGTGCATCGCCTGAGCGATACCGTAGGCGATGGACAGTTTGCTGGCAACACCAGTTACCAGAATGCGCTTACCGGAAAGAAAACCCATAGCTTTAATCCTTATTGTTGATGCTTGTTGTGCCTGAAAATCAGGCGATTCGTCGTTTTAGTAAACAGTACGAACAGATAAATGGTTATTATAATCAACCTGGCTGTGGGTGGCTATAGTTGCGCTTTCTGTACCGGAGAGAATCAGCAGTCCAGAGCATTTTGCGACGCCTGCGAGGGGCCGATTGTGGAAATATCTTATAGCGTCTGGCTTTAAAACTATTCGTATTACTTCCGGTAAGTTTGATGATAAAACAGACGCGGATTTATCAGGTCCGGCGTTTGTTGTGTCATCGACGATTAATAATCTGGCGACAACAAGTCGCGGTCTTATCTCTGACAAATAGCCCCCAATTTAATATTGTCAACTATCTTCACAGAATCTCCACAATCTCTTCATTATCAGAATATACACCATGAATAAGATAAAAATACTTTCCCTCACTTTGGAGAAATGTATAATTGGCAAAAATGAGAACGATCGTTCTCACTAAGTGGAAGGACAGCAGACAGAAATGACCAGCAAGATGGAGATACGTCACAAACAGCGTCAGGATGAAATCATCAACGCCGCCCGTCGGTGTTTTCGTCGCTGCGGTTTTCACGCCGCCAGTATGTCGCAAATTGCCAGCGAAGCTCAACTTAGCGTGGGTCAGATATATCGTTACTTCGCCAATAAAGACGCCATTATTGAAGAGATGGTTCGCCGTATCATCGACTTTCGTATTGCCCAGATGGACATTGACGCGCGTACCGATCACTTCCCGGAAGTTCTTGCTTTGCGGAAATCCTTAAATGAGGACGACGACGCGTTGATGCTGGAAGTGGCTGCAGAAGCCACACGCAACCCACGGGTGATGGCGATGCTCGAGGAAGCTGACGCCAGAATGTTCGCTAACGGTTGTGCACATATGAAAAGAATGCATCCCCATCTTAGCGATGAGCACATTCGTTGCTGCGTTGAAGTGCTTGCCACCATGATGGAAGGTACGGTTTATCGTCGCTTAACACCGCAAAAAAGCGATCCCCAACGTCTGCAAAAAATATATCAGGACATTGTTAGTATGTTGATAAATTAATAAGAAAAGAATTAACCGATAGTGGGGGATATTAATCCCCCTTATTTCATTGCGAAATTCATTTCGCGATGCGGGTTCGTTATATCTGAATATCCCTGACATATCCTCATTAATTTTAATGGGGAGGGTATTGTTCACCCTGGAGAAAATAATGAAGTATATAGCAACGTCTGTAGTGGCAATGCTACTCTTATCTGGTTGTGATAATACGCAAAATAACAATTCATCCCCGTCGGAAACAGAAGTGGGCGTTGTTACGCTCAAATCTCAACCGGTTTCGGTAGTCAGTGAATTAACCGGACGCACCAGTGCGGCACTCAGTGCTGAAGTACGTCCGCAGGTTGGGGGAATTATCCAGAAACGCCTATTTACTGAAGGCGATTTAGTTAAGGCCGGACAACCATTGTACCAAATTGATGCGGCCAGTTATCGGGCGGCATGGAATGAAGCCCGGGCAGCATTACAACAGGCACAGGCACTGGTAAAAGCCGATTGCCAGAAAGCGCAGCGTTATGCCCGACTGGTGAAAGATAACGGTGTCTCACAACAGGATGCTGATGATGCTCAGTCTACCTGCGCACAAGATAAAGCCAGTGTTGAAGCGAAAAAAGCCGCACTGGAAACCGCGCGCATTAATCTTGACTGGGCCACGGTAACCGCGCCGATTTCGGGGCGTATTGGCATTTCGTCGGTGACCCCTGGCGCACTGGTGACCGCGTCGCAGGATACAGCGTTAACGACTATTCGTGGTCTGGATACAATGTATGTCGACCTCACTCGCTCCAGTGTCGATTTATTACGTCTGCGTAAACAGTCACTGGCGACCAACAGTGACACCATGAGCGTCTCACTTATTCTGGAAGATGGCACAACCTACAGCGAAAAAGGGCGTCTGGAACTCACCGAAGTCGCTGTGGATGAGTCTACCGGCTCGGTGACATTACGGGCGATTTTCCCCAATCCACAACAACAGTTATTACCAGGCATGTTTGTTCGCGCCCGTGTTGATGAAGGCGTGATGGAAGACGCTATTCTCGCGCCTCAACAGGGCGTCACGCGCGATGCTAAAGGCAATGCAACTGCGCTGGTGGTGAATAAAGACAATAAAGTAGAGCAGCGAACGCTCGAAACGGGAGAAACGTATGGTGATAAATGGCTGGTGCTGAACGGCCTGCATAACGGCGACCGACTGATTGTTGAAGGTTCCGCCAAAGTCACTTCAGGGCAGACCGTCAAGGCTGTTGAAGTTCAGGCTAATGGAGGCAACGCCTGATGTTTTCGCGCTTTTTTGTCCGCCGTCCGGTCTTTGCCTGGGTTATCGCCATTTTGATTATGTTGGCGGGTATTCTGGCCATTCGCACATTACCCGTCGCGCAATATCCTGACGTTGCGCCGCCGACCATTAAAATATCAGCCACTTATACCGGTGCTTCAGCCGAAACGCTGGAGAACAGCGTGACCCAGGTTATCGAACAGCAACTCACCGGGCTGGATAATTTGCTCTATTTCAGCTCAACCAGCAGCTCTGATGGTTCGGTCAGTATTAATGTGACCTTTGAACAAGGTACCGATCCCGACACTGCACAGGTTCAGGTGCAGAATAAAATTCAGCAGGCGGAGTCGCGCTTACCGAGTGAAGTGCAGCAAACTGGCGTCACAGTGGAAAAATCACAAAGCAACTTTTTGCTGATTGCTGCCGTGTATGACACCACTGACAAAGCCTCCAGTTCGGATATCGCCGACTGGTTGGTCAGTAACGTTCAGGACCCGCTGGCGCGCGTTGAAGGTGTGGGGAGTCTGCAAGTCTTTGGCGCAGAATACGCTATGCGCATCTGGCTCGACCCGGCCAAACTGGCGTCTTACTCGCTGATGCCTTCAGACGTGCAAAGTGCTATTGAAGCGCAAAACGTGCAGGTTACTGCCGGGAAAATAGGGGCATTGCCTTCACCGGATACTCAGCAACTGACCGCAACGGTACGTGCGCAGTCTCGTTTGCAGACGGTGGATCAGTTCAAAAATATTATCGTGAAAAGCCAGTCAGACGGCGCAGTTGTTCGTATAAAAGATGTGGCTCGCGTTGAGATGGGCAGTGAAGATTATACCGCTATCGGCAAACTTAACGGTCACCCGTCTGCCGGGGTTGCTGTAATGCTTTCGCCCGGTGCGAATGCGCTGAATACGGCGACGCTGGTCAAGGATAAAATCGCAGAGTTTCAGCGGAACATGCCGCAGGGATACGACATCGCATACCCGAAAGACAGCACTGAATTTATTAAAATCTCCGTAGAGGACGTAATTCAGACGCTTTTTGAAGCCATCGTATTGGTGGTTTGCGTGATGTATTTATTCCTGCAAAACCTGCGTGCCACACTGATTCCGGCGTTAGCTGTCCCCGTCGTTTTGCTGGGCACATTCGGCGTTCTTGCGTTGTTTGGCTATTCGATTAATACCCTGACGTTGTTTGCAATGGTGCTGGCGATCGGCTTGCTGGTGGACGATGCCATTGTGGTAGTGGAGAACGTCGAACGCATTATGCGTGACGAAGCGTTGCCCGCGCGTGAAGCCACGGAAAAATCAATGGGCGAGATTTCTGGCGCACTGGTTGCTATTGCGCTGGTGTTGTCAGCCGTATTCCTGCCGATGGCCTTCTTTGGGGGATCTACGGGAGTAATTTATCGTCAGTTTTCGATAACCATTATCTCCGCAATGCTGCTTTCCGTGGTGGTGGCATTGACCTTGACTCCCGCGCTGTGCGGTTCCGTCCTCCAGCATGTTCCGCCGCATAAAAAAGGCTTTTTCGGCGCATTTAACCGCTTTTACCGCCGTACTGAAGATAAATATAAGCGAGGCGTAATTTATGTCCTGCGCCGTGCTGCCCGAACGATGGGTGTTTATGTCGTGCTGGGTGGCGGAATGGCCCTGATGATGTGGAAACTGCCGGGCAGTTTCTTACCCACTGAAGACCAGGGCGAAATCATGGTGCAGTACACGTTGCCAGCTGGGGCGACCGCAGCTCGTACAGCAGAAGTGAATCGCCAGATTGTTGACTGGTTCCTGATTAACGAGAAAGCAAATACCGATGTCATCTTTACCGTTGATGGTTTCAGTTTTAGTGGCAGCGGACAGAATACCGGGATGGCGTTTGTCTCGTTGAAAAACTGGTCACAACGTAAAGGGGCAGAAAATACCGCCCAGGCTATCGCCTTACGGGCAACCAAAGAGTTGGGGGCAATTCGTGATGCAACGGTATTTGCCATGACGCCGCCTGCAGTTGATGGTCTGGGGCATAGCAATGGCTTTACGTTTGAATTAATGGCAAGTGGTGCGACTGACCGCGAAACCTTGCTTAAAATGCGTAATCAGTTGATTGAGCAGGCTAATCAAAGCCCTGAGCTGATTTCTGTACGTGCCAATGACCTGCCGCAAATGCCGCAATTGCAGGTAGATATCGATAACAATAAAGCCGTATCGCTGGGGTTGAGCTTAAGTGATGTCACCGACACGCTGGCAAGCGCGTGGGGCGGTACTTATGTGAATGACTTTATTGACCGTGGTCGTGTGAAGAAAGTCTACATTCAGGGCGACAGTGAATTTCGTTCTGCGCCGTCAGATTTAGGAAAATGGTTTGTGCGCGGTAGCGATAACGCCATGACACCGTTCTCTGCTTTTGCCACTACGCGTTGGATCTATGGCCCGGAAAAACTGGTGCGCTACAACGGTTCTGCGGCCTATGAAATTCAGGGCGAAAACGCGACTGGCTTTAGTTCCGGCGATGCAATGACAAAAATGGAGGAACTGGCAAACAGTCTTCCTGCGGGAACAACCTGGGCCTGGAGTGGTTTGTCATTGCAGGAGAAACTGGCCAGCGGTCAGGCATTAAGTCTGTACGCAGTCTCTATTCTGGTGGTTTTCCTCTGCCTTGCAGCCCTGTACGAAAGCTGGTCAGTCCCGTTCTCGGTCATTCTGGTGATCCCACTGGGGCTTCTTGGCGCGGCGCTGGCGGCCTGGATGCGTGATTTAAACAACGATGTTTACTTCCAGGTGGCGCTATTAACCACTATCGGCTTGTCGTCGAAAAACGCCATTCTGATTGTTGAATTTGCTGAAGCGGCACTT
The DNA here is from genome assembly GCF_004211985.1 of Escherichia sp. E10V10. Taxonomy (NCBI): domain Bacteria; kingdom Pseudomonadati; phylum Pseudomonadota; class Gammaproteobacteria; order Enterobacterales; family Enterobacteriaceae; genus Escherichia; species Escherichia sp. E10V10. The sequence goes on from NZ_RHJO01000019.1 coordinate 154,016, forward strand.
GCTGAGGGCCATTCCCTGAGTCGGGCGGCATTACGCGCGGCGCAGACTCGTCTACGCCCAATCATCATGACCTCGCTGGCGTTTATTGCGGGGGTAATGCCGCTGGCGATGGCGACCGGCGCAGGTGCGAACAGCCGTATCGCCATTGGTACGGGCATTATTGGCGGTACGCTGACCGCTACGTTGCTGGCTATTTTCTTTGTTCCTCTGTTTTTTGTACTGGTGAAACGTTTGTTTGCCAGTAAACCGCGCCGTCAGGAGTAAGTTATGTTGCGTCGTTCTCTTATTTTTCTGGTGCTGTTGAGTGCGGGATGTGTCTCGCTCGATCCCCACTACAGCACGCCTGAATCCCCAATCCCGGCGACCTTGCCGGGAGCACAGGGCCAGGGAAAGGCAATCAGCCATGACTGGCAGCAGGTGATCCACGATCCCCGATTGCAGCAGGTGGTGACCATTGCTCTGAACAGTAACCGCGATGTGCAAAAAGCGATAGCTGATATTGACTCCGCACGGGCGCTCTATGGGCAAACTAATGCGTCGTTATTCCCGACGGTGAATGCGGCCTTAAGTTCGACCCGCAGTCGTTCGCTGACGAATGGTACGGGAACCACTGCCGAGGCTGACGGCACGGTGTCCAGTTTTACGTTAGATCTGTTTGGTCGTAATCAGAGTTTATCTCGGGCGGCGCGGGAAACCTGGCTTGCCAGTGAATTTACAGCCCAGAACACCCGTTTAACGCTGATTGCTGAAATCAGCACTGCCTGGCTGACCCTGGCGGCTGATAACAGCAATCTGGCCCTGGCAAAAGAAACGATGGCCAGTGCAGAAAACTCATTGAAAATTATCCAGCGCCAGCAACAGGTTGGCACGGCGGCAGCGACAGATGTCAGTGAGGCGATGAGTGTTTATCAGCAAGCGCGCGCCAGCGTTGCCAACTATCAGACACAAGTGATGCAGGATAAAAATGCACTGAACTTACTGGCAGGTACAACGCTTGCGGAAAATCTGCTACCGGGAACACTGGAAAGCCTGCCGGAACAGATGATAAGCCTGGTTCCTGCGGGAGTGTCATCTGACGTTCTGCTGCGTCGCCCGGATATCCAGGAAGCAGAACATAATCTGAAGAGCGCCAATGCCGATATTGGCGCCGCGCGGGCTAACTTTTTCCCGACGATTTCGCTGACTGCCAGCGCTGGTGTTGGCAGTGACGCATTGTCATCGCTGTTCAGCCACGGAATGCAGATCTGGTCATTTGCGCCATCGGTAACATTACCGCTGTTCACCGGCGGTAGTAATCTGGCGCAGCTTCGTTACGCAGAAGCACAAAAGCGTGGACTCATTGCCACCTATGAAAAAACCGTTCAGAGCGCATTTAAAGATGTCGCTAACGCACTGGCGCGGCGGACCACGCTTGAAGAGCAACTGGATGCACAGCGCCAGTATGTTAAAGCTGAACAACAAACGGTCGATGTTGGCTTGCGTCGCTATCAGGCGGGTGTTGGTGATTACCTGACCGTGTTGACGGCACAGCGCAGCTTGTGGAGCGCACAGCAGGAGCTGCTGGCATTGCAACTGACTGATTTTACGAACCGGATCACGATCTGGCAGTCGCTGGGCGGCGGCATGTCATCACTCAAGTAAGGAATAGTATGGCTAGAGTCTCTCTTTCATGGGCGTTGATTCTTGGTCTTTTAGCCGGTATCGGCCCGATGTGTACCGATCTTTATTTGCCGGCATTGCCGGAGATGTCTGAGCAACTGGCGGCAACCACGACCATAACGCAATTAACGCTGACCGCATCACTGATCGGTCTTGGCGTCGGACAACTGTTATTTGGCCCTCTGAGCGACAAAATAGGGCGTAAACGTCCGTTAATCTTGTCGTTGCTATTGTTTATTGTTTCTTCCATTTTGTGCGCGACAACGAACAATATTTACTGGCTGGTGGTCTGGCGTTTTATTCAAGGGATCGCAGGGGCGGGTGGTTCGGTGCTCTCTCGTTCTATTGCTCGTGACAAATATCAGGGAGTAACGCTGACCCAGTTCTTTGCGCTGTTAATGACGGTGAATGGCCTGGCACCGGTGTTGTCGCCAGTGCTGGGCGGGTACATTGTCAGCACGTTTGACTGGCGCACTTTATTCTGGGTGATGGCTGAAATTAGCACCGTACTGTTGCTGGGCTGCCTGTTATTTATCAATGAGACATTGCCAGAAAATAAAAGGGGCTCATCATTGCTATTAACCGGACGAAGCGTGGTGCAGAACCGCCGTTTTATGCGCCTTTGCCTGATTCAAAGTTTTATGCTGGCAGGTTTGTTTGCGTACATCGGCTCTTCGTCGTTCGTGTTGCAGAAGGAATTTGGCTTTAGTCCAATGCAATTTAGCCTGGTGTTTGGCCTTAACGGCATCGGACTTATCATCGCTTCATGGATCTTCTCGCGCCTGGCGCGACGAGTTAACGCGATTATATTGCTGAGAGGTGGCCTGATAGCGGCAATTTTGTGTGCATTGCTCACGGTCTTATGCGCATGGATACAATTACCCATTCCGGCACTGGTGGCATTATTTTTCACCATCGCATTTTGTAGCGGCATCGGCACTGTTGGTGGGGCAGAGGCTATGAGTGCAGTAGGGACGCAAGAATCTGGAACGGCGTCTGCGTTGATGGGGATGAGTATGTTTGTCTTCGGCGGTATAGCCGCGCCATTGTCGGGGCTTGGCGGAGAAACACTGTTAAAAATGAGCCTGGCAATTACGGTGTGTTATACGCTGGCATTGCTGGTTGCTTTCACCAGAATCGACAATCAAAAGTAATGAATACCTCATTCTGACGGGGATTTCCCCTGTCAGAATGAGGTACCGAATACTAACGATCTTTACGCCACGCATCCGCCGTCAATGCTTCGCCAAAGTGGCCGGAAATTAGCCGTTTGGTGAGTTCGTGCAGCGGCGATGCCAACACATCCGCAGTGCTACCGCGTTCGACAACTTCTCCCTGATGCATGACCAGCACCTGGTCGCTGATGTGCTTCATCATTCCGATATGCTGGGTAACATAAATATAAGAAATACCCTGTTTCTCTTGTAGCTCCAGCATCAGGTTAATTAGCTGCGAACGCATCGACATATCCAGCGAGGCGAGGGCTTCATCGGCAATAATCACTTTTGGGCGCAATATCAGCGCGCGCGCCAGACCAAGACGCTGTTTTTGCCCGGGGGCCAACATATGCGGATAGTAACTGACGTGATCCGGTAGCAGCCCAACCATACGCATCGTTTCAATAATCTGTTTGCGGCGCTGTTCCGGTTCCAGGTCGGTGTTCAGGCGCAGTGGAAAATCCAGAATTTGCGAGATACGTTGACGGGGATTCAACGAGGTCGACGGATCCTGAAATATCATGCGAATACGCTGGCTTCGGAAGGAATAATCGCCAAAATGCAGCGGATGATCGTCAATCAATAACTCGCCGCTGGTTGGCTCAATCATTCCTGCCAGCATCTTTGCCAGCGTCGATTTACCGGAACCGTTCTCACCAATAATCGCCAGTGTCTGGCGTTCACGCAGCGTAAAGCTCAAGGGTTTTACCGCTTCGACTGTCTGGCGGCGAAACCAGCCGGTCCTGTAGCGGAACGTTTTGCTTAAATTACGCACTTCGAGCAGAGTTTCTATCATCTCACTCTTTCTCCATGTTCAGCGGGAAATGACAGGCATAGAGATGATTTTTCGCTCCCATCAAACGTGGCGTCACAATGCATTCTCGTTGTGCATAAGGGCAACGCGGCCCCAGACGACAACCAATCGGTAATTGTTCCAGCAGCGGGATTGCGCCCGGCAGGGTATTGAGGCGGCTTTTATGCGGCATCGCACTGCCAAAGTCCGGTATTGCCCGGATTAGTGCCTGGGTGTAAGGATGATGTGGCATTGTCACCAACTCCTTACTTGGCGCGCTTTCCACTGTCTGGCCACAATAAAGCACGTTGATTTTATCCGCCCATTGGCTAAGCATTTGTAAGTCATGGCTGATAAGCAAAATAGTGGTGTTGCTGTTTTGGTTGAGACGCGTCAACAGGCGGAAAATTTGCGCCTGCGTTGTTGGCTCCATCGAGTTGGTCGGTTCGTCGGCAATCAGCAGACGCGGTTGATTCGCCAGTGCGATGGCAATCATCACTTTCTGGCATTCACCTTCGGTCAACTCGTACGGGAAACTGCGCATCGCATCTTTATGATCTTTAATCCCCACGCGGTGTAGCAACTCAATGGCGCGACGTTTGCGCCAGCCAAAACGCTGCCACCAACGGCCTTTATAGGTCCAGGCCGGGATGTTCTGCATCAACTGGCGACCCACACGTTCTGAAGGGTCAAGACACGATTGCGGTTCCTGAAAGATCATCGACACGTTGTGTCCAACCAGTTTGCGCCGTTCGCGTGCGGAGAGACGCAGCAAATCGATATCATCAAAACGCATTCGGTCAGCGGTAACACGCCAGTTATCTTTATTCACCCCACAAATCGCTTTCGCAATCAAACTTTTGCCGGAGCCGGATTCGCCAACAAGACCGCGAATCTCGCCTTCGGTTAAGGTCATACTCACGCGGTCGACGGCTTTAACCCACTCATCACCGGTTTTAAATTCAATGGTCAGGTTACGAATATCCAATAATGGCATTATTCCACCCCCGCAATAATCGCACGACGAACGCCATCGCCAAGGAGGTTAACCAACAACACGCTAATCATAATTGCCGCGCCAGGAAGCATTACGGTCCACGGGGCGACATAAATCAGTTCCAGCGCATCACCGAGCATCGCTCCCCATTCAGGCGATGGCAGTTGCGCGCCGAGGTCAAGAAAGCCCAGCGCGGCGATATCGAGAATTGCCATCGACAATGCGCGAGTGATCTCGGTGACCAGTCCGGCGGTGATGTTAGGCATTACCGCAAACCAGAGAATATTCAGCGTCGTTGCGCCATCCAGACGGGCGGCGATAACGTACTCTTTTTCCAGTTCGTCATGAACCATGCTGTAAATCGAACGTACCATACGCGGCAGCAGTGCCAACCAGACGGCAAACATGGCGTGCGATAAACTCGGTCCGGCAAATGCTACTACGATAATCGCCAACAGCAGGGACGGAATCGCCAGCAAAGTATCCAGAATATGGTTAAGCACCGCTGAGCGCAGACCGTGCGTTGCCCCGGCGAAGGTGCCAAGTACCAGACCACAAATCGTCGCGGCGAGCGTCACCACAAATGCGCCCCCGACGGTAGGTGCTGCGCCACTCAATAAACGGCTTAAAACGTCGCGTCCCAGGTCGTCGGTCCCAAGGAAGAACGAGACTTCGCCATAGCGTGACCATGACGGCGGCAACAATTGATAACCAAGAAATTGCTGGTCGATGCCGTAAGGCGCAAACCAGCTACCAAAAATACACAGCACCGCCAGCCCCGCGCAGCCGTACAGGCCGACCATCGCAGCGGCGTCTCCATAGAATTTGCGCCAGGCAGTACGCAGCGTGCCCGGCGGGCGCTTCTCGCTGTATACGCTATCGTAAGGCATACCATTCCTTATGTTTCAGAGGGTTAGCCATGGCACCCAAAATATCAGATATCACGTTAATAATAATGACCAATGAACCGCACACCATCACTCCGGCGGAAATGGCTGCGTAATCCTGCTGGCGGATGGCGTTAATTAACCAGCGCCCTAAACCCGGCCAGCTAAAAACCATTTCGGTGATCATCGCCAGCGTCAGCATGGTGGAAAACTGCAAGCCCAGGCGAGGAATAACCGGAGGTAACGCGTTATGCAGCACGTGGCGACGCAAAATAGTAAAGCGCGACAAACCGCGAGTCGCCGCCGCTTTCACATAGTTTTGGTCATAGACTTCGATGGTGCTGATACGCATCAATCGGATCACTTCAGTTGTTGGCGCAACCGACAGGGTGATCACCGGTAGCACCATATGGCGAAGTGCGCTCATGATCATTTCGTCTCGCCACGGTGAGTCCGAAAGCCAGGCATCAATTAACGCAAAGCCGGTATTCGGTTTCACTTCATAGAGCAGATCGAAACGCCCTGAAACGGGCAGCCAACCTAGCGTGAGTGAACAAAACAGCGTCAACAGAAGCGCCAGCCAGAACACCGGGATGGAAAAGCCCAGCAAGGCGATGGCGTTGATCAAGTTATCCTGCCACTTATGGCGTGTAATCCCGGCAATCATGCCCACCGGGATCCCGACAATCAGCGCAAAACCGAAAGCGAGGATGCACAACTCCATCGTTGCCGGAAAGACTTCTTTTAACTGTTCGGCAATAGGCTGGCCGTTAATGCTGGAAACACCAAAATCCCAGTGGATCAGGCCATTAAACCAGAACACCCAGGCATTCCACAGTGACGCGCCTTGTAACGGCGCGTGTGGCGTGAAATAGCTCAAACTGAAGCCAACAAAGGTCAGCAGGAACAAGGTGACGATTAATAACAAAATACGACGTAAGGTGAAGATAATCATGGTTTTTTCACCTCTTCTTGCTTCTCGCGATACACCCCCGCGAAGGAGGCGTTACCGAACGGGCTCAGTACCAGACCTTTAATATCGTAACGGTAGGCCTGCAAGCGCAGTGATGAGGCCAGCGGCAGAATGGGCAGTTCCTGCGCCAGAATGCTTTGCGCTTCATCATAGGCTTCAATACGCGCCGCCAGTTGCTGCGAGGAGAGGGCATTACGCAACACACTGTCGAATTTCGGATCGCACCAGTGGGCAAGGTTGGTTTGCGAGTGAATAGCCGCGCAGCTCAGTAACGGACGGAAGAAACTGTCCGGGTCGTTACTGTCCGTCGCCCAACCAGATAACGTCAGATCATGGCTCATATCCATCAACCGCGCCTCCTGAAAACGACCTTCTACCGGCACAATCACCACTTTCACGCCAACCTGCGCCATATCCGCCTGAATCAGTTCGGCGGTTTTCAGCGGACTGGGGTTCCATGCCTGCGATCGTGTCGGTACCCACAGTTTCAGCGTTAAGTTTTCCAGCCCCAACGCTTTCAGTTGTTCGCGCGATTTCGCTGGGTTGTATTCAGTAATTTTAGCCTCGTTGTCATAAGCCCACGAGGCGCGCGGTAAAATAGAGGCCGCAGTTTCAGCCGTACCATAATAGATGGATTGCATCAGGCGCTGGTTATTGATAGCCAGTGCCAGCGCATGGCGGACAGCGGGATTATTTAGCGGAGGTTTGGCGGTGTTAAATGCCAGATAGGCGACGTTCATCCCCGGGCGCAGCGTTAAACGCAAACGCGGGTCGTCGCGCAAAATGGATAACTGGCTGGCGGCAGGCCAGGCCAGAACGTCGCATTCACCGGTCAGGAGTTTCGACAATCGTCCGGTGCCGCCGGAGCCTAAATCCACCACCACCTGCGGCATCAACGGTTTGCCACGCCAGAACTCATCATGACGTTGTAAGCGAATATATTGCCCGGCGCGGTATTCCGACAATTGATACGGCCCGGTACCGACCGGTTGACGGTCGAGTTGTTCCTGGCGATCTTCTTTCTCTAATTTCTGGGCGTATTCTGCAGACATTACCGACGCATAGTGGGTCGCCAGGTGCCATAAGAAGGATGCATCCGGCTGGGCGAGACGGAACTCAACGGTGTGATTATCCAGCTTGCGGACACTTTTAACGTTATCGGCAAATTGCAGACTGTCGAAATAGGGGAAGTTACTGCCGTTGACGTTATGCCACGGGTTATTGCGGTCAAAAATCCGTTGGAAGGTAAACACCACATCATCGGCATTCATTTTGCGAGTGGGAGTAAACCAGGCGGTTTTTTGAAACGGGACATCGCGACGCAGGTGGAAGCGATATGTCGCGCCGTTGTCGAGCACTTCCCAGCTTTCGGCAAGTTCCGGCATCAGGCGATAGGTATACGGATCGACATCCAGCAGTCGATCATAAAACTGGGCGGCAAGGGTATCGACAATTAACCCACTGCTCGCTTTGGATGGGTTAAAGGTGTTGACTTGCCCGCTGACGCAATAGACAAAACCGCTGTCGCGGATATCAGCATGCGGGGGGGATTCAGGCGCGGCTATTGCCTGACCACTCACAAGTCCAGCAATCACCAAAAGAGACGATAATACCTGGCGCATAATATTAAGGGATTTTATGTAAAGAGGCTATCTTACTAATATTTAATGACATTTGCCATTACCGTTTGTGTTCAGGGGTCGTAATGAGGGCCGTGTGGTTGGTCGTTGAACAGGTGGTGTCGCCATCTGTTCAACATTCGTACCCGTGATTTCTCTATAACTATAACTCACAGAACAACTTAGCGAAGAGCAGAGCGGTACGATCGTGAGAAACCCATTAAAGCAGGCTGCGGTGCGTGTCATTTATAGCCGGATGCGCCGTGAACGCTTTATCCGGGCAACGATACTGACCGAGCGTCTGCAATTAAATAATTATTCATTACCCCATTGATTCAAAAACTCTGCGATTTCATCAATGCGCGCGGGATTAATCCCCGCCTCAGCGGCCATGTCATGCTGGGCTTCTTCGCTGATCTCTTCATTGTTCATCAAACGGGTGAGTAGTAACTGGAAGTAGTGGGCCAGCGGTGTGCGTTCTGCGTCTGCGACAGGTTCTGCGCATTCAGTCGCGTATTCATCGGCAATATCGAAATATTTTAATGGGATATCGTGGTTCATTGTTTGCCCCTGGAGTTAATGCGCTAAGCATAAGGGCGGATGATAGCACTCGTGATCCGGGTCATACATCTTTTTATAGTTAATGGCGCGGTGCATTACCCTCAGGCAGGATAATGCGCCGCGCATCCTGGATATTACGTTTCGCTCACCGGCGTTCTGTCACCTTCGTTCAGCGGCACTTTGCGATAGCGGCGGATCAGATACCACAAATATGCGCCGCCTAACGAAGCCCATACCAGACCCAGCGTCAGCGAGGTGGCTTCGAGGTTAATCCACAGCACGCCCACCGTCAGCGCGCCAACCAGCGGCATTAATAAATAGTGGAAGTGTTCCTTCCAGCTTTTATTCATTCCTTTGCGCCGCCAGAAGTGATTGAACACCGACAGGTTAACGAAGGTAAACGCTACCAACGCGCCGAAGTTAATTAACGCTGTGGCGGTAACTAAATCGAAGAACAGCGCCGACATCGCGACAATTCCGACCATAATGACGTTCAGTGCCGGAGTCCGCCATTTCGGGTGCACATAGCCAAACACGCGCTCCGGGAACACATTGTCACGCCCCATCACATACAACAGACGCGACACGCTGGCGTGTGATGCCAGGCCAGACGCTAACGTGTTCACAAACGTGGTGCAGAGGAAAATCGACTGGAACAGCTTGCCGCCGACGTACAGCGCGATCTCCGGCAATGCGGCATCCGGATCTTTAAAGCGGCTGATATCCGGGAAGAACAGCTGCATAAAGAACGACGCTGCGATAAAGATAATGCCGCCGTAGACCGCCGTCAGGAAGATGGCTTTCGGGATCACGCGTGCGGCGTCTGGCGTCTCTTCCGAAAGTGTGGTCACTGCATCGAAACCGAGGAACGAGAAACAGACGATCGTCGCCCCGGTAATAATCGGGATCAGGTGCGCGTTCTCGCTGATAAACGGCTGAAGTGACCAGACGGTGCCAACGCCTTCTCCTTTATGCAGTCCCTGAACCACCAGGAAGATAAACACCACCATGATGGAGATTTGCACCAGCACAAACAGGGTATTGAAGTTGGCGACCAGGTTGACGCTCTTCAGGTTCGCGGCAGTTAAGATGGCGACGAACGTCACCACCCACACCCACGGTGGCACTTCCGGGAAGAGGGCGGAGAGATAGATCTTCGCCAACAAGACGTTGATCATCGGCAAAAAGAGGTAATCCAGCAGCGATGACCAGCCGACCATAAAACCGACGTGCGGGTTAATCGACTTTTGCGCGTAGGTATAGGCCGAACCGGCCTCCGGGAACTGGCGAACCAGTTTGCCGTAGCTGATAGCGGTAAACAGCACGCCCGCCAGCGCCAGCAAATAAGATGCCGGAACGTGACCGTCGCTAATACCGGAAACGATGCCAAACGTATCGAACACGGTCATTGGCGTGAGATAGGCCAGACCCATCATCACCACCTGCCACAACTTTAGTGATTTTCGCAGACGGGTTTTGCCAGGTTGCGCAGCAATATTCAGTGGTGAATTAATAGCCATAATTGCTGCCTCCCCTGCGTAATAAGGTTTGAGGTCGTGTCGACCTGAAATCAAACCTTTTTAGCAAGGGAAGCAAAGGGGGCGGAGTCCAGTCAGTCGCAGGGAGGGCGCACACGCAGCCTCCCTCGCCATGCGGGGATTTAATCATCGGCATCATCTCATTTCCTCGTCACAGTCTTAATCGTTAACGGAAGCCCGTTGCCGCCTGCGCTCCATAACGCGACATCCGGGAAATGTCTGGATTACCAGCAAATGTCAGGCCTGGCTCCGCTCAGGCCGATGAAACAACCCCGCAAGGGGTACTATGCGTTTTTCAACATCCACTCAATTTCTGTTTCTGTGATGAGGCGCTCAAACTGCAACAACTCATCATTTTTACAGGCGTGATACACATGGCAAAAACGCTCGCCTAAATAGCGGCGCAAATGATCGTTCTCGATAAACTCCCACAGGGCATCGCTCTGGCGAATCGGGAAGGGTAAGCCTTCTTGCTCCAGCCCGTTGCCTTCTACTTCTTCCTGCAACGGCAGTTCGTTATCAAGGCCATGCAAAATACCGGCAAAAATCGCCGCCATCACCAGATATGGGTTGGCATCGGCACCCGCCACGCGGTATTCCACGCGGTGGTTATGACGATCGCCGCACGGAATACGCAGGGCGACGGTGCGGTTGTTATGGCCCCACGACGCCTGCGTTGGCACATACATGCCTGGCTGGAAGCGGCGATAGGAATTCACGTTCGGCGCCAGCAACGCCATTGATGACGGCATCAGGTCGATCATCCCGGCGAGCATCTTTTTCAGCAGCGGCGAATCTTCGCCTTCTGCGTCAGAAAGCACGTTCTCGCCACGATTATTTTGCATACTGATATGGATATGCATCCCGCTGCCCGCGTGCTCTTCATACGGCTTCGCCATAAAAGTGGCGTGCATCTTATGCTTTTCTGCCATCAGGCGCACCAGGCGTTTTAGTGCCAGCGCATCATCGCAGGCTTCCAGCACGTTATCGGTATGGTAAAGGTTGATTTCAAACTGGCCCGGCGAGGCTTCGGCGACCGCACCGTCGGCGGGAATTAACTGTAACTGCGCCAGTTCATCAATATCATTGAGCACATCGGCGAAGTGGTTGAGGTTATCAACGGAGTAAACCTGGCTTTGTGTATTGCGGTCATCGGTGCCGGGCGCGCAGGGCGGTTGCAGATACCCTTCAGCGTCGCGCTGGCGATCCAGTAAATAGAACTCCAGCTCTACCGCTACAACCGGGAACAATCCGCGCTGGCGTAGCTGCTGCCACAGGCGGTTAAGTACGTTCCGCGGCTCAACGTCAAAGGGAGCGCCATCTTCATCGACCATGGTCAGGAGTATCTGACCGATAAACTCTGGATCGGCGGCAGAAGGGGTTAAGGTACCGAGTATTGGCACACAAGTACGATCTGGTTCACCCATTTCCTGACCCAGGCCCGCTTCTTCTACTACATTGCCCAGAATATCCATTGCAAATACCGAGGCCGGGAAATAACACCCTTTCTCCAGCTTCTTCAGACTTGAAACAGGAATGCGTTTCCCACGGAAGCAACCATTCAAATCAGTAAGTAAAACATCAACATATTGTGTATTCGGGTAGCGCTCCAGGTAGCGTTTCACTTCCTGCGTAAAGGCGCTACCCCGCCTCTCTTCTGACTGCTGAACAAAGTTCTCTACTTCAACGATATTGGTTTCCATGATTCTTCGCCTTTGGTTTGTTTTCCGCTCGTTAGCAAAGCGTAAAATATAATGACCACTATTCGAATCTGTATGCAAACTAAATGTTTGTCAAATGTTAAATTGAGTTTGCAAAAATGAAAACCCACTGCTAGATTGAAAAAATATTGAACATAAAGGTCATTTAAACCGCAGTAATGGCGATAATTTAGTCCACTTTGTGAGATTGAGCATGGAAAATATAATGAACAATCCGGTTATCGGTGTCGTAATGTGCAGGAACAGGCTTAAGGGTCATACGACCCAGACTCTGCAAGAAAAGTACCTGAATGCCATCATCCACGCGGGCGGTTTGCCGATTGCGCTGCCACATGCGCTGGCGGAACCGTCATTACTTGAAGAACTGCTGCCTAAACTCGATGGCATTTATCTTCCAGGTAGCCCCAGCAATGTGCAGCCGCACCTATATGGTGAAAACGGCGATGAGCCTGACGCCGATCCCGGGCGTGATCTTCTGAGCATGGCGTTAATTAATGCCGCACTCGAAAGGCGCATCCCCATTTTCGCCATCTGCCGGGGGTTACAGGAACTGGTGGTAGCAACAGGTGGTTCGTTGCATCGCAAACTGTGCGAACAGCCTGAATTGCTGGAACATCGTGAAGATCCCGAACTGCCGGTGGAGCAGCAATATGCGCCGTCGCACGAAGTTCAGGTTGAAGAGGGGGGATTACTGTCTGCATTGTTACCTGAATGTAGCAACTTTTGGGTAAACTCTCTGCATGGACAAGGGGCGAAGGTCGTTAGCCCGCAGTTGCGTGTTGAAGCTCGCTCGCCGGATGGCCTGGTTGAGGCGGTGAGCGTCATCAATCATCCTTTCGCGCTGGGCGTACAGTGGCACCCGGAATGGAACAGTAGCGAGTACGCGCTTTCGCGTATATTGTTCGAGGGCTTTATCACCGCTTGTCAGAACCATATCGCTGAAAAACAGCGACTCTGACCACTACAGTTAAGGAAATGCAAATATGAGTGATGAGGGACTGGCGCCAGGAAAACGCTTGTCAGAAATCCGCCAGCAGCAGGGGCTTTCACAACGTCGTGCCGCCGAACTCTCCGGGCTGACTCACAGTGCTATCAGTACGATAGAACAAGATAAAGTCAGTCCTGCCATCAGTACGCTGCAAAAGCTGCTGAAGGTGTATGGTCTGTCACTCTCGGAATTCTTTTCCGAGCCGGAAAAACCTGATGAACCGCAGGTCGTCATTAATCAGGACGACTTAATTGAAATGGGCAGTCAGGGTGTGTCGATGAAGCTGGTGCATAACGGTAACCCGAATCGCACGCTGGCGATGATCTTTGAAACGTACCAGCCGGGCACAACCACTGGGGAAAGAATCAAGCATCAGGGTGAGGAAATAGGCACTGTACTGGAAGGTGAAATTGTTCTGACGATTAATGGTCAGGATTACCACCTCGTCGCGGGGCAAAGTTATGCCATTAATACCGGCATCCCGCACAGTTTCAGTAATACGTCGGCAGGCATTTGCCGAATTATCAGCGCCCATACGCCCACCACGTTTTAATCTTTTTGTTCTGTAAGCCGGGTAAGCGCAATGCGCCCGGCAATCCATAAAGAATGTCGCCAGAAATAAACGGGCATGCGGCCCGGGGATCTCTGCGCCCTGACGTTCACAAACTGCATATATCTGATAGACGTGAAACAGGAGTCATAATGAATTTTCATCATCTGGCTTACTGGCAGGATAAAGCGTTAAGTCTCGCCATTGAAACCCGCTTATTTATTAACGGTGAATATACTGCTGCGGCGGAAAATGAAACCTTTGAAACCGTTGATCCGGTTACCCAGGCTCCGCTGGCGGATATTGCGCGCGGCAAGAGCGCCGATATCGACCGTGCGGTGAGCGCAGCACGCGGCGTATTTGAACGCGGCGACTGGTCGCAGGCCGCCCCGGCAAAACGTAAAGCGGTACTGAATAAACTCGCCGATTTAATGGAAGCCCACGCCGAAGAGCTGGCACTGCTGGAAACTCTCGACACCGGCAAACCGATTCGTCACAGCCTGCGTGATGATATTCCCGGCGCGGCGCGCGCCATTCGCTGGTACGCCGAAGCGATTGATAAAGTGTATGGCGAAGTGGCGACCACCAGTAGCCATGAGCTGGCGATGATCGTGCGTGAACCGGTCGGCGTAATTGCCGCCATTGTGCCGTGGAACTTCCCGTTGTTGCTGACTTGCTGGAAGCTTGGCCCAGCGCTGGCGGCAGGGAACAGCGTGATTCTAAAACCATCTGAAAAATCACCGCTCAGTGCGATTCGTCTCGCGGGGCTGGCGAAAGAAGCCGGTCTGCCGGATGGCGTGCTGAACGTGGTGACGGGGTTTGGTCATGAAGCGGGGCAGGCGCTGTCTCGTCATAACGATATCGACGCCATTGCCTTTACTGGTTCAACCCGCACCGGGAAACAGCTGCTGAAAGATGCAGGTGACAGCAACATGAAACGCGTCTGGCTGGAAGCGGGCGGCAAAAGCGCAAACATCGTTTTCGCTGATTGCCCGGATCTGCAAAAAGCCGCGAGCGCAACAGCCGCAGGTATCTTCTACAACCAGGGCCAGGTGTGCATCGCTGGAACGCGTTTGTTGCTGGAAGAGAGCATCGCCGATGAATTCTTAGCCCTGTTAAAACAGCAGGCGCAAAACTGGCAGCCGGGCCATCCGCTTGATCCCGCGACCACCATGGGCACCTTAATCGACTGCGCTCACGCCGACTCGGTTCATAGTTTTATTCGGGAAGGCGAAGGTAAAGGGCAACTGCTGCTGGATGGTCGTAATGCCGAACTGGCTGCGGCCATCGGCCCGACCATCTTCGTGGATGTGGACCCGAATGCGTCCTTAAGTCGCGAAGAGATTTTCGGCCCGGTGCTGGTGGTTACGCGTTTCACATCAGAAGACCAGGCGCTACAGCTTGCCAACGACAGCCAGTACGGGCTCGGCGCGGCGGTGTGGACGCGCGACCTCTCCCGCGCGCACCGCATGAGCCGCCGCCTGAAAGCCGGTTCCGTCTTCGTCAATAACTACAACGACGGCGATATGACCGTACCGTTTGGCGGCTATAAGCAGAGCGGCAACGGTCGCGACAAATCCCTGCATGCCCTTGAAAAATTCACCGAACTGAAAACCATCTGGATAAGCCTGGAGGCCTGAAATGACCGAACATACCAGTAGTTATTACGCCGCCAGTGCGAATAAATATGCGCCTTTCGACACGCTGAATGAGTCAATCACCTGTGATGTTTGCGTGGTTGGCGGCGGCTATACCGGGCTTTCCTCCGCGCTGCATCTGGCAGAAGCGGGCTTTGACGTGGTGGTTCTCGAAGCCTCACGCATCGGCTTCGGCGCCAGCGGACGCAACGGCGGGCAGCTTGTAAACTCCTACAGCCGCGACATCGACGTTATCGAAAAAAGCTACGGCATGGACACTGCCCGTATGCTCGGCAGCATGATGTTTGAGGGTGGAGAAATCATCCGCGAGCGCATCAAACGTTATCAGATTGACTGCGACTACCGCCCCGGCGGCCTGTTTGTAGCGATGAATGATAAACAGCTCGCCACGCTCGAAGAGCAGAAAGAGAACTGGGAACGCTACGGTAATAAACAGCTGGAGATGCTGGACGCCAACGCCATTCGCCGCGAGGTCGCCAGCGATCGCTATACCGGCGCGCTGCTGGATCACAGCGGCGGGCATATTCACCCGTTGAACCTCGCCATTGGTGAAGCCGATGCCATCCGCCTGAACGGCGGGCGCGTGTATGAGCTTTCTGCGGTGACGCAGATCCAGCACACCACGCCAGCAGTGGTGCGCACTGCCAAAGGCCAGGTGACGGCGAAGTATGTGATTGTCGCCGGGAATGCGTACCTGGGCGATAAAGTGGAGCCGGAACTGGCGAAGCGCAGTATGCCGTGCGGCACGCAGGTGATCACCACCGAGCGGCTTTCCGATGAGTTAGCCCGTTCGCTGATCCCGAAAAACTACTGCGTTGAAGACTGTAATTATCTGCTTGATTACTACCGTCTTACCGCCGATAACCGCCTGCTGTACGGCGGCGGCGTGGTCTACGGCGCGCGCGACCCGGATGACGTTGAGCGTCTTGTGGTGCCGAAACTGCTGAAAACCTTCCCGCAGCTGAAGGGCGTGAAAATTGATTACCGCTGGACGGGCAACTTCCTGCTGACCCTGTCGCGTATGCCGCAGTTTGGTCGCCTCGATACCAACATCTATTACATGCAGGGCTACAGCGGCCACGGCGTGACCTGTACCCATCTTGCAGGGCGCTTGATTGCCGAACTGCTGCGCGGTGACGCCGAGCGTTTCGACGCCTTCGCCAATCTGCCGCATTACCCGTTCCCCGGCGGGCGTACGCTTCGCGTGCCGTTTACCGCGATGGGCGCGGCTTATTACAGCCTGCGCGATCGTCTGGGCGTTTAATTTCCGATTAACCGTGAAGAGTCAAAAGGTGTGAAACATGAGCAACAATGAATTCCATCAGCGTCGTCTTTCTGCCACCCCGCGCGGGGTTGGCGTGATGTGTAACTTCTTCGCCCAGTCGGCTGAAAACGCCACGCTGAAGGATGTTGAGGGCAACGAGTACATCGATTTCGCCGCAGGCATTGCGGTGCTGAATACCGGTCATCGTCACCCTGAACTGGTGGCGGCGGTGGAGCAGCAACTGCAACAGTTTACCCACACGGCGTACCAGATTGTGCCATACGAAAGCTACGTCACGCTGGCGGAGAAAATTAACGCCCTTGCCCCGGTGAGCGGGCAGGCTAAAACCGCGTTCTTCACCACCGGTGCTGAAGCGGTGGAAAATGCGGTGAAAATCGCCCGCGCCCATACCGGACGCCCTGGCGTGATTGCGTTTAGTGGCGGCTTCCACGGTCGCACGTATATGACCATGGCGTTAACTGGAAAGGTCGCGCCGTACAAAATCGGCTTCGGCCCGTTCCCCGGTTCGGTGTATCACGTGCCGTATCCGTCAGAACTGCATGGCATTTCGACGCAAGATTCCCTTGATGCCATCGAACGCTTGTTTAAATCGGACATTGAAGCGAAGCAGGTGGCGGCGATTATTTTCGAACCGGTGCAGGGCGAAGGCGGTTTTAACGTGGCGCCAAAAGAGTTGGTTTCTGCGATTCGCCGCCTGTGCGACGAGCATGGCATTGTGATGATTGCCGATGAAGTGCAAAGCGGTTTTGCGCGTACCGGTAAGCTGTTTGCGATGGATCATTACGCCGATAAGCCAGACTTAATGACGATGGCGAAAAGCCTCGCGGGTGGCATGCCGCTTTCGGGCGTGGTCGGTAACGCGAATATTATGGACGCGCCCGCGCCGGGCGGGCTTGGCGGCACCTACGCCGGGAACCCGCTGGCGGTGGCTGCCGCGCACGCGGTGCTCAACATTATCGACAAAGAATCACTCTGCGAACGCGCGAATCAACTGGGCCAGCGTCTGACGCAAACGCTGATTGATGCTAAAGAAAGCGTTACGGCCATTGCTGCGGTACGCGGTCTGGGGTCGATGATTGCGGCAGAGTTTAACGATCCGCAAACGGGCGAACCGTCAGCGGCGATTGCACAGAAAATCCAGCAACGCGCACTGGCGCAGGGGCTGCTTCTGCTGACCTGTGGCGCATACGGCAACGTGATTCGTTTCCTGTATCCGCTGACCATCCCGGATGCGCAATTCGATGCGGCAATGAAAATTTTGCAGGATGCGCTGAGAGATTAATACGCAGAAGCGAAGGCCAACGCAATAATGCCTGATGCGCTGCGCTTATCAGGCCTACAAATGACGTATTGATTATGTAGGCCGAATAAGGCGTTCACGCCGCATCCGGCGAATCGCATTGCCCAACTCCGCTAAATCTGGTGCTTTTTCAACAACGCGCGGAACTGATGATAGGTTAACCCCAGCAATTCAGCCGCGCGTTTCTGGTTATATTTCCCCTGTTGCAAACTGAGTTGCAGCAACTCTTTTTCCTGCTGCATCTGAAACTCACGTAAATCCAGCGGCAGCGTTGGAAGCGAGGTGGTTTCTGAAACGGCGATGGCTTCTTCAGGTGGACACCGTTTAAAGGGATCAATAATGATGTCATCAAGCGGATAATCGCTGGTGCCGTGGCGATACACTGAACGTTCCACTACGTTTTTCAATTCACGAATATTTCCCGGCCAGCGATAATTCAGCAATGTTTCTCTGGCGTGCTCGGTAAAACCCGGGAACAGAGGCAGCTTGATTTCCCGACACATCTGGATGGCAAAGTGTTCTGCCATCAACATAATGTCGCTTTCGCGCTCGCGCAGTGGTGGCAGTTGCACAACATCAAAAGCCAGCCGGTCGAGCAGATCCGCGCGAAAAGTACCTTCATTGACCATCGCCGGAAGATCGGCATTCGTCGCGCATACCAACCGTACATTCACCTGTAATGGCTGGCTGCCGCCAACGCGCTCCAGTTCACCGTACTCAATCACGCGCAATAATTTTTCCTGCACCATCATCGGTGCTGTAGCGAGTTCATCAAGAAATAGCGTACCGCCGTCGGCACGTTCAAATCTCCCTGGATGACGTTTTTGCGCACCGGTAAACGCACCCGCTTCGTGACCAAACAGTTCGGAATCCAGCAGATTTTCATTTAACGCCGCGCAGTTAAGAGAAATAAACGGCCCTTGCCAACGGGAGGAGAGATAATGCAGACGGCTGGCGATCAGCTCTTTACCGGTGCCGCGCTCGCCGATGATGAGCACCGGTTTGTCCAGCGGTGCGAGATGCGAAACCTGTTCCAGCACTTCGAGAAAGCTGTTCGCCTCACCGAGTAAATTATCTTTGTATTCTGCCATGATGAAATTCGCCACTTGTTAGTGTAATTCGCTAATTCATCCTGGCATGTTGCTGTTGAATCTTCAATCAGATCTTTATAAATCAAAAAGATAAAAAATTGGCACGCAAATTGTATTAACAGTTCAGCAGGACAATCCTGAACGAAGAAATCAAGAGGACAACATTATGGGTATTTTTTCTCGCTTTGCCGACATCGTGAATGCCAACATCAACGCTCTGTTAGAGAAAGCGGAAGATCCGCAGAAACTGGTGCGTCTGATGATCCAGGAAATGGAAGACACGCTGGTTGAAGTGCGTTCTACTTCGGCACGTGCGCTGGCGGAAAAGAAACAGCTGACTCGCCGTATTGAACAAGCGTCGGCGCGTGAAGTTGAGTGGCAGGAAAAAGCCGAACTGGCGCTGCTGAAAGATAGAGAAGACCTGGCGCGTGCGGCGTTAATTGAAAAACAGAAACTGACCGATCTGATTAAGTCCCTGGAACATGAAGTGACGCTGGTGGACGATACGCTGGTGCGTATGAAGAAAGAGATTGGCGAGCTGGAAAACAAATTGAGCGAAACTCGTGCTCGCCAGCAGGCATTGATGTTGCGTCATCAGGCCGCAAACTCGTCGCGCGATGTGCGTCGTCAGTTGGACAGTGGCAAACTGGATGAAGCGATGGCCCGTTTCGAATCTTTCGAGCGCCGTATCGACCAGATGGAAGCAGAAGCGGAAAGCCACAGTTTCGGCAAACAAAAATCGCTGGATGATCAGTTTGCCGAGCTGAAAGCTGATGATGCAATCAGCGAGCAACTGGCACAATTAAAAGCCAAAATGAAGCAAGACAATCAATAATAACATCCAGGCGGCGTCCGAACACGCCGCCGCTCATCCCTTAAGGAGTACTTATGAGCGCGCTATTTCTGGCTATTCCGTTAACCATCTTTGTGCTGTTTGTTTTACCGATTTGGTTATGGCTGCATTACAGCAACCGCTCCAGTCGTGGAGAGCTTTCGCAAAGCGAACAACAGCGATTAGCGCAACTGGCTGATGAAGCAAAACGGATGCGCGAGCGTATTCAGGCGCTGGAATCCATTCTTGATGCTGAACATCCGAACTGGAGGGATCGCTAATGGCGGGTATTAATCTCAATAAAAAATTATGGCGTATTCCACAGCAAGGCATGGTACGCGGGGTCTGTGCCGGGATTGCTAACTATTTTGATGTACCGGTAAAACTGGTTCGTATTCTGGTGGTGCTGTCGATTTTCTTCGGCCTGGCGCTGTTTACCCTGGTTGCTTACATCATTTTGTCATTTGCGCTTGATCCAATGCCTGACAACATGGCGTTTGGTGAACAACAACCTTCCAGCAGCGAATTGCTGGATGAAGTCGACCGTGAACTGGCGGCCAGTGAAACGCGTTTACGCGAGATGGAACGTTATGTCACTTCCGACACCTTCACGCTACGTAGTCGTTTCCGTCAACTGTGAGGAAAGTTATGAATACTCGCTGGCAACAGGCCGGGCAAAAGATGAAGCCTGGTTTTAAATTAGCAGGCAAGCTGGTACTTCTTACCGCACTGCGCTATGGCCCGGCGGGTGTGGCTGGTTGGGCGATAAAATCAGTTGCTCGCCGACCGCTGAAAATGTTGCTGGCTGTGGCGCTGGAACCGCTATTAAGTCGGGCTGCCAATAAACTGGCGCAGCGTTATAAAAGGTGAGGGGAGTTCCGCAAAAATTGTTAGATCTCAGGCGTATAATGGATGGCAATTTTCATCCATAGAAGGATACTTATATGTTTAAAAAAGGCTTACTTGCTCTGACTCTGGTGTTTTCACTGCCTGTTTTCGCCGCTGAACACTGGATAGATGTTCGTGTTCCAGAGCAGTATCAGCAAGAGCACGTTCAGGGGGCCATCAATATTCCCCTGAAGGAAGTGAAAGAGCGCATTGCCACCGCCGTTCCAGATAAAAACGACACCGTGAAAGTGTATTGCAACGCCGGACGCCAGTCCGGGCAGGCAAAAGAGATCCTCAACGAGATGGGATATACCCACGTTGAGAACGTCGGTGGCCTGAAAGACATCGAAATGCCGAAGGTCAAAGGTTAATAAATTATTGCCTGAGCGGTGTAAATAACGCCGCTTATTCATTTGATAAATCAAAATTAACCCACATTATTATCTCCAGTATCTAATCCTTTCTACGGCTTTCTGGCACAGGACAGCAATGAAGCGACTTAAAAATGAACTTAATGCGCTGGTGAATCGGGGTGTCGACAGACACCTGCGCCTCGCCGTAACCGGACTTAGCCGCAGTGGCAAAACGGCGTTTATTACCGCGATGGTAAATCAGTTGCTCAATATTCATGCCGGAGCACGTTTGCCGCTATTAAGTGCGGTGCGTGAAGAGCGCCTGCTGGGCGTAAAACGCATTCCCCAGCGTGACTTTGGCATTCCGCGCTTCACCTATGATGAAGGGCTGGCGCAGTTATATGGCGATCCTCCCGCCTGGCCGACGCCAACGCGCGGCGTCAGTGAAATCCGCCTGGCGCTACGTTTTAAATCGAATGATTCACTGCTGCGTCACTTCAAAGATACCTCTACGCTGTATCTGGAGATTGTGGATTATCCCGGCGAATGGCTGCTCGACCTGCCGATGCTGGCACAAGATTACTTAAGTTGGTCGCGGCAGATGACGGGCTTACTCAATGGTCAGCGCGGCGAATGGTCGGCGAAATGGCGAATGATGTGCGAAGGCCTGGATCCGTTAGCGCCTGCCGACGAAAACCGACTGGCAGACATTGCCGCCGCGTGGACCGATTATCTCCACCACTGTAAACAGCAGGGGCTGCACTTTATTCAGCCAGGGCGCTTTGTTTTGCCTGGCGATATGGCAGGAGCGCCCGCGCTGCAATTCTTCCCATGGCCAGATGTCGATGCCTGGGGAGAGTCCAAACTGGCGCAGGCTGATAAACACACCAACGCCGGAATGCTGCGCGAGCGGTTTAATTATTACTGCGAGAAAGTGGTGAAGGGGTTCTATAAGAATCATTTTCTGCGCTTTGACCGCCAGATTGTGCTGGTGGATTGCCTGCAACCTCTCAACAGTGGGCCACAGGCATTTAATGATATGCGTCTGGCGCTGACGCAGCTGATGCAAAGTTTCCACTACGGGCAGCGTACCCTGTTCCGGCGTTTGTTTTCGCCGGTTATCGATAAGCTATTGTTTGCTGCCACTAAAGCGGACCATGTGACCATCGATCAGCACGCCAATATGGTTTCATTACTGCAACAACTGATTCAGGATGCCTGGCAAAATGCGGCGTTCGAAGGGATCAGCATGGACTGCCTGGGGCTGGCGTCAGTTCAGGCGACCACCAGCGGCATTATTGATGTTAACGGTGAGAAAATCCCGGCGCTGCGCGGTAATCGACTCAGCGATGGCGCACCGCTCACTGTTTATCCTGGCGAAGTTCCCGCACGTTTGCCCGGTCAGGCGTTCTGGGATAAGCAAGGCTTCCAGTTTGAAGCGTTTCGTCCGCAGGTAATGGATGTCGACAAACCGCTACCGCATATTCGTCTTGATGCTGCGCTGGAATTTTTAATAGGAGATAAATTGCGATGACCGAACCGTTAAAACCACGTATTGATTTCGACGGTCCGCTGGAGGTCGATCAGAGTCCAAAATTCAGGGCGCAGCAGACCTTTGACGAAAATCAGGCGCAAAATTTTGCCCCGGCAACGCTCGACGAAGCGCAGGAAGAAGAGGGGCAAGTCGAAGCGGTAATGGATGCCGCGTTACGTCCGAAACGCAGTCTGTGGCGCAAAATGGTGATGGGCGGGCTGGCTCTGTTTGGCGCAAGCGTTGTCGGTCAGGGCGTGCAGTGGACAATGAACGCCTGGCAAACTCAGGACTGGGTAGCGTTGGGTGGATGTGCCGCTGGGGCATTGATTATCGGTGCTGGCGTAGGTTCTGTGGTAACAGAGTGGCGGCGCTTATGGCGCTTGCGCCAGCGTGCGCACGAACGCGACGAAGCGCGCGATTTGTTGCACAGCCACGGCACGGGTAAAGGCCGCGCATTTTGCGAAAAACTGGCGCAGCAGGCGGGAATCGATCAGTCACATCCGGCGCTGCAACGCTGGTATGCCTCAATCCATGAAACGCAGAACGATCGTGAAGTGGTTAGTTTGTATGCTCACCTGGTCCAGCCGATTTTAGATGCCCAGGCGCGGCGCGAAATCAGTCGTTCGGCGGCGGAATCGACGTTGATGATTGCGGTCAGCCCGCTGGCGCTGGTGGACATGGCGTTTATCGCCTGGCGCAATCTGCGTTTGATTAATCGCATCGCCACGCTGTATGGCATTGAACTGGGGTATTACAGCCGTCTGCGCCTGTTTAAACTGGTTTTGCTGAATATCGCTTTCGCGGGTGCCAGCGAACTGGTGCGTGAAGTGGGGATGGACTGGATGTCGCAGGATCTTGCCGCGCGCTTGTCTACTCGCGCCGCTCAGGGAATAGGTGCCGGGTTACTGACCGCACGACTGGGGATCAAAGCTATGGAACTTTGCCGCCCGCTGCCGTGGATTGACAATGACAAACCACGTTTGGGTGATTTCCGTCGTCAGCTCATCGGTCAGGTAAAAGAGACGTTACAAAAGAGCAAAACGTCCGGCGAAAAATAGTGCACATTCGGGCGCTGATCGGATAGCTTTACGCCGAAGTGCCCGTTTATCCATCGTTGTGTCAATGTTTGTTGACAGAAACCTTCCTGCTACTCGAATAGTGTCATATCATCATATTTATTGTTCTTTTTCATGTGAAGGTTCCCATGCGTCTGGAAGTCTTTTGTGAAGACCGACTCGGTCTGACCCGCGAATTGCTCGACCTACTGGTGTTAAGAGGCATCGATTTACGCGGTATTGAGATTGACCCAATCGGGCGGATTTACCTGAATTTTGCCGAACTGGATTTTGACAGTTTCAGCAGTTTGATGGCGGAAATACGCCGTATTGCGGGCGTTACCGATGTGCGCACTGTGCCGTGGATGCCTTCCGAGCGAGAACATCAGGCGTTGAGCGCATTGCTTGAAGCATTGCCTGAACCCGTGCTTTCTGTCGATATGAAAAGCAAGGTGGACATGGCAAACCCAGCGAGCTGTCAGCTATTCGGGCAAAAACTGGATCGCTTACGCAATCATACCGCTGCGCAATTGATTAACGGATTTAATTTTTTACGTTGGCTTGAGAGCGACCCGCAGGATTCACATAACGAACATGTAGTGATTAATGGACAAAATTTCCTGATGGAGATAACACCTGTCTATCTTCAGGATGAAAACGACCAGCATGTCCTGACCGGTGCGGTAGTGATGCTACGCTCAACAATCCGTATGGGCCGTCAGTTGCAAAATGTGGCTGCCCAGGATGTCAGCGCTTTCAGTCAGATTGTCGCCATCAGTCCTAAAATGAAGCATGCGGTAGAGCAGGCGCAAAAGTTAGCAATGTTAAGCGCGCCGCTGCTGATCACGGGTGATACCGGCACGGGTAAAGATCTCTTTGCTTACGCTTGTCATCAGGCAAGCCCGCGTGCGAGTAAACCTTATCTGGCGCTGAACTGTGCTTCTATTCCAGAAGATGCTGTAGAGAGCGAACTGTTCGGGCATGCGCCGGAGGGGAAAAAAGGATTCTTTGAACAGGCGAACGGCGGCTCGGTTTTGCTGGATGAGATTGGCGAGATGTCGCCACGAATGCAGGCAAAATTATTGCGTTTTCTCAACGATGGCACTTTCCGTCGAGTAGGGGAAGACCACGAAGTGCATGTGGATGTGCGGGTAATTTGCGCGACGCAGAAGAATCTGGTCGAGCTGGTGCAAAAAGGCGTGTTCCGCGAAGATCTCTATTATCGTCTGAACGTGCTGACGTTAAATCTGCCGCCGCTGCGGGACTGTCCGCAGGACATCATGCCGTTAACCGAGCTATTTGTTGCCCGATTTGCTGACGAGCAGGGCGTGCCGCGTCCGAAACTGGCCGCTGACCTGAATACCGTGCTTACGCGTTATGCATGGCCAGGTAACGTGCGGCAGTTGAAAAACGCCATTTACCGCGCACTGACGCAACTGGAAGGTTATGAACTGCGTCCGCAGGATATTTTGCTGCCGGATTATGACGCTGCAACTGTAGCCGTTGGTGAAGATGCAATGGAAGGTTCGCTGGACGAAATCACCAGCCGTTTTGAACGTTCGGTATTAACCCAGCTTTATCGCAATTACCCCAGTACGCGCAAACTGGCAAAACGTTTGGGCGTTTCACACACCGCGATTGCCAACAAATTGCGGGAATATGGATTGAGCCAGAAGAAGAACGAAGAATAAGTGGGATAAATGCCTGATGGCGCAATACCATCAGGCATAATAATTTACGCTTTCAGTACCGAGAGAGCTGCTTCGTAATCCGGCTCGGTGGTGATTTCATTTACCAGCTGGCTGAAAATCACATTATCATTTTCATCAATTACGACAACCGCACGTGCCGCCAGACCTTTCAGTGGACCTTCAGCGATCTCAACGCCGTAAGCTTGCAGGAATTCAGCGTTACGGAAAGTGGAGAGAGTGATAACGTTGTTCAGACCTTCCGCGCCGCAGAAACGAGACTGGGCAAACGGCAGATCGGCGGAAATGCACAGCACAACCGTGTTGTCGATTTCGGTTGCCAGTTGGTTAAACTTACGTACTGATGCGGCGCAAACACCGGTATCAATGCTCGGGAAAATGTTCAGCACTTTGCGTTTACCTGCAAACTGACCGAGGGTGACGTCAGACAGATCTTTTGCCACGAGAGTAAAAGTCTGCGCTTTGCTACCCGCTTGCGGGATGGAATTGGCGACTGTAACCGGGTTGCCCTGGAAATGAACGATTTGTGACATAATTATCTTTCCTGTTTACATATAGTTAACGTCACGCCTAGTTTATGCTAACTGTCAATAACACAGCAATCGCTATTTGCGCTTAATCCGCAGACCACCGCGGCAACAAGGAGTAAAGATGAGAACCGTTAAGGTATTTGAGGAAGCCTGGCCGTTACATACCCCGTTTGTTATTGCGCGGGGAAGCCGCAGTGAAGCGCGCGTGGTGGTGGTTGAACTGGAAGAAGATGGCGTCAAAGGTACGGGCGAATGTACGCCTTATCCGCGCTATGGCGAAAGTGATGCCTCAGTCATGGCGCAAATAATGAGCGTGGTCCCACAACTGGAAAAAGGGCTGACGCGCGCTGAGTTGCAAAAAGTTCTGCCTGCCGGTGCAGCGCGTAATGCGCTGGATTGTGCGCTGTGGGATCTGGCCGCAAGACAACAGCAGCAGACGCTGGCTGTACTTACCGGTATCTCTCTTCCTGAAACGATCACCACTGCGCAGACGGTAGTGATCGGTACGCCGGATCAGATGGCAGCCAGTGCCGCAGCACTATGGCAGGCTGGGGCTAAGCTGCTAAAAGTGAAGCTGGATAATCATCTTATCAGCGAGCGGATGGTGGCGATTCGCGCGGCAGTGCCGGATGCGACGTTAATTGTTGATGCTAATGAATCCTGGCGTGCGGAAGGACTGGCGGCTCGATGCCAGTTGCTGGCCGATTTAGGCGTCGCAATGCTGGAGCAACCTCTCCCAGCTCAGGACGATGCGGCGCTGGAGAATTTTATCCATCCATTGCCTATTTGCGCGGACGAAAGTTGTCATACCCGCAGCAACCTGAAGGCGCTGAAAGGGCGCTATGAGATGGTTAATATCAAGCTTGATAAAACCGGCGGCCTGACGGAAGCGTTGGCGCTGGCAACAGAAGCGCGTGCACAAGGTTTCAGCCTGATGTTGGGCTGCATGTTATGCACCTCACGCGCCATTAGCGCAGCATTACCGCTGGCGCCGCAGGTCAGCTTCGCCGATCTCGACGGGCCGACCTGGCTGGCGGTGGATGTGGAACAGGCTCTTCAGTTTACGACCGGCGAATTGCATCTTTAGGATGCCAGCGCAGTAAATTCGCCATCGCAAAAAGATATTTTTCGCTGGCCTCATCGGCGGAGATGGGCGGAAACTCAGCAGTGATACAGTGCAAGTTCAGGTCTGCACACCAACTGCCAAAGGATCCGGGGGTGTCGTAGCCGACGCTGGTTACCAGCGGCAATTCAAACGCCTGGGCCAGCCATTCACCTAATTCGCTGTGTCTGGGATCTTCAATACATGCCAGAGGATCGTGGAACGAGACGACCCAGGCGGGCTGAATGCGGTGAATGAGTTGGCATAACGCCTGGGTTTCAGGTTCGGAGCCGGGTTTATCTCCGGTCAGCAAGACAACGTCGCGCTCTTCGGCGGCACTGTTCCAGCGATAAACCGTTTCACCTTCCTTCCAATTGGCGGCGGGAAAGTTTCGGTTTAAATCCACACCATTAGCATTGGCACGTAGACCCAACTGGCAACCGTCGGGATTCACACACAGCACCACATGATGGCGGCGCAAAGACGGTGTTAATGTGCGTAATGCGCAGGAGAGGGCGACGACGGAAGAATTCTCATCGCCGTGGGTACCAGCAAGAATCAAACCACTTTCGCTGCTGGCGGCATGGGCGGGAAACCAGAGCAGCGGCGCACCCAATAATGAACGTCCGTAATGTTCAGTTCCTGGGGGAAAAGCGCCCCGTTCGGCGCGTGGGCGAGTCACGGTCATAATCGTCTCTGACAATAGAAGTATTACAGGCAGTGTTGTGCAAATTTTGTGGATTATCAAATCCTTTTCGACAACGATATGTTGTCGATCTTTTATCACTTTTTTGCCGGAAGTTATTTGCATTTCTTCAAGGAGAAACAAATAATTACGCATCAATATTAACGTCGGTTTGAGGGTAACTTATGAAGCACTCTGTTTCAGTAACTTGTTGTGCGCTGTTAGTCAGCAGCATTTCTCTTTCGTATGCTGCTGATGTTCCGAGCGGCACAGTACTGGCAGACAAGCAGGAGCTGGTGCGTCATATTAAGGATGAGCCTGCATCATTGGATCCCGCGAAAGCGGTTGGTTTGCCGGAGATTCAGGTGATTCGCGATTTGTTTGAAGGACTCGTGAATCAGAATGAAAAAGGGGAGATTGTCCCCGGCGTCGCCACCCGGTGGAAAAGTAATGACAACCGTATCTGGACCTTTACCCTGCGCGATGATGCTAAATGGGCAGATGGCACACCGGTTACAGCGCAGGATTTTGTCTATAGCTGGCAACGTCTGGTAGACCCGAAAACGTTGTCCCCATTTGCCTGGTTTGCCGCACTGGCGGGGGTAAACAATGCTCAGGCGATTATTGATGGTAAAGCCACGCCTGACCAACTTGGCGTCACTGCCGTTGATGCCCATACCCTGAAAATCCAGCTTGATAAGCCATTGCCGTGGTTTGTTAATTTGACGGCCAACTTTGCCTTCTTCCCGGTGCAAAAAGCCAACGTTGAAAGCGGTAAAGATTGGACGAAACCAGGGAAACTTATCGGCAACGGCGCATATGTGCTTAAAGAACGCGTGGTGAATGAAAAGCTGGTGGTTGTACCGAATACCCATTATTGGGATAACGCAAAAACGGTACTGCAAAAAGTGACTTTCCTGCCGATTAACCAGGAGTCCGCTGCCACGAAACGTTATCTTGCAGGTGATATTGATATCACTGAGTCCTTCCCGAAAAATATGTATCAAAAGCTGTTGAAGGATATTCCAGGGCAGGTTTATACACCGCCGCAGCTGGGGACTTATTATTATGCCTTCAATACGCAAAAAGGTCCGACGGCAGATCAACGCGTCCGTCTGGCATTAAGTATGACGATTGACCGCCGCCTGATGACGGAAAAAGTATTAGGCACCGGTGAAAAACCAGCATGGCATTTTACGCCAGATGTTACTGCCGGATTTACGCCGGAGCCTTCGCCGTTTGAACAAATGAGTCAGGAAGAACTGAATGCGCAGGCAAAAACTTTGTTGAGCGCAGCCGGTTATGGTCCGCAAAAACCGCTGAAGCTGACGCTTTTGTATAACACTTCAGAAAACCATCAGAAAATTGCGATTGCCGTAGCATCGATGTGGAAAAAGAATCTTGGTGTGGACGTCAAATTGCAAAATCAGGAATGGAAAACTTATATCGATAGCCGTAACACCGGTAATTTTGACGTTATCCGCGCATCATGGGTTGGGGACTATAATGAACCGTCTACCTTCCTGACGCTGTTAACGTCAACGCACTCTGGAAATATTTCACGTTTTAATAATCCGGCATACGATAAAGTGCTGGCCCAGGCATCGACTGAAAATACCGTTAAAGCGCGCAATGCTGATTACAACGCGGCAGAGAAAATTCTCATAGAACAAGCGCCTATTGCACCGATTTACCAGTATACCAATGGGCGATTAATCAAACCGTGGTTGAAAGGTTATCCCATTAATAACCCGGAAGATGTGGCCTATAGCCGCACAATGTATATTGTGAAGCATTAATATGATGTCATCTGGCGCGTTTATGCGCGCCAGATTTAACAACCCCGATAAAATACCTTCTTTTTTTAAAATCCCCCTATAAAAATCACACCCAAGACAATTATTTGAATTTTTCTGCCAATGTCCAGCATAAATAATAATCAAATATTTTATTTAAAAGGTGTATTACATACTCCCAATATATGCTGTGCTTTACTTTTCTTTACAACGCAAGACGTATTGCGTTCCTTGTGAAAGTTTTCATTCGCAAACAGACACACAGCTAAAATGGGGTGGTAAAATGAAAAAATCCTTAGCTATTCCTTTAGTTATCTCGTTATTACTCCTTCATTATCCTTCTTTAAGTCTGGCCGCAGAATCACTGCCCGATGCCACGTCGTTGGGGCTGGAAAACTTAACGAATGATCTCTCACGACAAGAATTGTTTGTAAAAATACTGGAATCGGATCCTTCTCGTGATAAAGAGTTTGATTCCTTTGCGGTAAAAAAATATTTTAAATTCCCGGCTGATGTTGCTTACGATTCGGTATTGAATCAACCACGACCCAGTTCTTTATTTGGTGTGGATATCAGCCATCATAACGGTAAAAACTTCCCGATCGAACTGTTGGCAAAAAATAAGTCTGTGTTCTTGTATATGAAGTCCAGTCAAGGAACGCGTTATGTTGATCCTGAATTCGCCGGTTTTTGGCAGCGGGCTGGGGATACTGAGCGAGGGATAAAACTTCACCGTGGGGCCTACCACTTTCTTTCCAGTGGCACACCGGCAGACGACGCGGAATTGTGGGGACGCAAGCAGGCAATGACGTTTGTTAAAGTTATTAAAGCCAATGGCGGGTTAAGGGCGACAGATATGCCACCGGCGGTGGATGTTGAGTGGGATGTAGATTCATCAACAGGCAAGGACCGCTGGCAGAAGCGTAAACCCACTGAAATAATCACGATGATCAAGGCATTCACCGCGCAGGTAGAAGCCGATTTAGGGCGTAAACCGGTTATCTACACTGCGCGGGCGTGGTGGAAAGATGCCGTCGGCGGAGAAAAAAGTTTTGCCCAGGTTGCAGAACATAATCTGTGGCTGGCTGATTATTCTAATCAGGCACAGGCCAGCGAAACGCCGCGTTCAATTAACCAGACAAAATGGGCAATCTGGCAGTTTACCGATGCTGCGCAGCTTAATTTGGGATCAAGTCAGAAATTCGATGCCAGTATATACAAGGGCCCGACCGCTGAGTTTTATTCCACTCTGGGTGTGCAGGAGTTTTAAATCATGAACAGGCGATGGCCAAATTTATGTAAAACGCTCCTGGGGCTGTTAATTGCAGGAATATCACTGGGAATGACTGATGTCCGCGCAGATGACATTTGCAAAAATGGCGCAATGGTCCCTGATGAATATTGTCATTTTTTTGTCCACTATGGGCCAGAAAACCCAGGGAAACTGGATATCCGGATCAGTGATGCGTTAAAAATACCCGATCAGGATGCAGCGAAAACTCGCTCCATCGGGTTGATTATTGCAATTTCAAAATATCCACTATTACACGCAGATATTCCGGCAGCCGCGGTGGATGGCCAAAGAATGGCTGATTTTCTGATCAACGGACAGAAGTTTGATGAGGTTATTCTACTAAGAGATCAGGAAGCTTCATTAGATAATATTAATTATTTTTTAAAGGAATATTTACCTGCCAGAGGGATGATGTTTGATAAGAAAGCTCGCTTGTTAATTGCTTATTCAGGCCATGGTCGTTTTGGCACTCAAAATGGTAATTCTGATAAAGCACCTGCATTTGTATTGAGCAACGCTACGGATATTGATGGTTCAAAAGGCATGTATGAAATGCCAGCTCTGAACACACAACTTAATATTCTGGCAAAGCGTTATTTCCATGTTCTGACTTTAGTCAATGCTTGCTTTGGTTCTGGCTTGTATGGCATGACTATCGGCGCGGGTAATTCTAACTCGTACAGTAATCCTGGTGCCTATGCAATAGCTGCCGGTGATGATAAAACAGAGGTTTACTCACTGGAGGCAAAGCGCGGTAGTGTCTTTTTCGATACGATTATCAAAGGAGTAACGAATGGCGTTGCCGACGAACGTTTTGGTAAGTCATATATGGTAAAGGTAGATGGAAAAAAGGAATACTACGCAGGAATAACCAGAACGTTGAGTTTATTTATCTATGTTAATGATCAATATTCAGATATTAATGAAAAACTGGATGAACAAGGTAAGGGATTACATTTAAGCGATGCCTGGATAGGTGCAACAGAAATGCCCGCGGGTCCTGGGGGATTCTTCTTCATCAATGAACCTGCGGCAAATCGTCTGGATAATAAGACTCAGCTGGCTGCGGGTAAAGCAGGGGAGTTTACGAATATTGATGTGGCCTCATTCTCGATTGATAAGTCAGCCCCTGTCCCCGCAGATAATCAGGAAAAAGATAATAAATCGATTGAGATTCCTTATGGCCCCGTAAGTGCAATTCCCAACCGTCCTGACATTCGTATTTTTAAAACGCCGGAAATTTACCCGATTCACGGGCATGATATTTCTTCTAACGATGGTGAAATAGACTGGAAATTATTCCAGGAAAAATCGTCTGCGCGTTTTGTTTATGCGAGAGTGGTTGGCTGGAGAGGCCCCGATTCATCATTTAAGTCTCACTGGAAACAATTAGCTGATTCCAAATTTGACCGTGGAGGTTATTTCAAATTTGATTTTTGTCGCACACCTGAGGCGCAATTGGAAACAGCAAAAAGTCTCCTGCCCGCAGAGCCGAAAATGTTACCGCCCGGTATTTTATTGGTAAATCCTGAAGGTGAAGATACAACTCAACTAAACTGCTTTAAAAAATCGGGAATGGCTAATGCACGGAATGATATTTTACGTTTTGCCGATTTAATCTACCAAAATTATCATAAAACACCCATATTTTATGGAAATCATAATAATCTGTCACATTTTATGGATAGCCGATTCGAGCAGTATATGGTGTGGATGGGGTATTGGGGACAAGCTGGTGTGAAGCTTGAAGGACGCAATCCCTGGACGCTTTGGCAATATTCAGGGAATGAAACGGTGCCGGGGATCGGTCACAGCACGGAGTCTGAAGTTTTCTTTGGTACTGAGGAACAATATGTTCAATTTAAAGCTGGCGAGAATAATGTCGCGTTGGCTGCTGTTAATTGAATAATAAATAAAACTGGATGGCGAATAAGCATATCGCCATCCAGTTTCTGCGGGTTGTTACTTCACCTGTTCTGGTAGTGTGTTATTCTCCATATACAACGTCTGGCTGGGGAAGGCAAAATCCGCGCCATGCGACTGTACAATATCGATAATTTTCAAATATACGTCCTGCTGGGCGGCAAGCCATTCGGCCCAAACCGTGGTTTTAGTAAAACAATAAACCATAATATTTAGCGACGAATCGGCAAACTGGTTGAAATAAACCAATAGGGTTTGCTGCTGGTCGATGGCGGGATGATTTTTAAGCATTTCGCGTACCGCTTCGACAATAGCGCCCACTTTAGCCGCATCTTCATAACGTAAACCAATGGTCGTAGTAATACGACGGTTGGTCATTCGACCGGGGTTTTCAACGCTGATAGATGAAAACAGTGAGTTCGGCACGTACAGCGGACGATGATCAAATGTGGTGATTTTAGTCATTCGCCAGCCAATTTCTGCCACCGTTCCTTCGATATTTCTGTCAGGAGAACGGATCCAGTCGCCAATACTAAAGGGGCGATCAAAATAGAGCATAATGCCGGAAAAGAAGTTGCTCAGAATGTCTTTACCGGCCATACCCACTGCAAGGCCACCAATACCACCAAAAGTCAGCAAGCCTGAAAGGCTCATGCCGAAATGTTCGCCATAGAGCAGAACAATGACGACGATGATGCTGATTTTGATGATCCGCGACATAATCCGTGCACTGGTAATATCGCGGCCTTTTTTAATCTGCTTCCGTTCAAACTGATTGATTAGAAGGAATAACTTAACCGTCAGGATAAGGGCTATCAGTGACGTACAGATAAAATCAACGGCGTCCGGTGTGATAAATTTGAGTTTGTAGTTTTCGATGACATAATTAATGATGCTACCGACAGCACTGATAATTATGGTGTAGATTAAAAATTGCACTGCGTGGAATAAGAATCCTTTTCTTTTATGATTTCCACGGCGAAACCAAAAGCTCATAAGAATCAATGCTGCGCAGCTACCGAAAATAATGACCAGATTAAGCGCATTATTTGTAAACAGTTCAGCGATCATTGTTTTATCAGGCTCCTCCAGATTGTTGACGTCATGCCGGAAACCCCTGGCGGGGTTATTTTATCGCGATAATTCATGCATATCATCAATAGACAGGGAAGGAAGTAGCAACATTAGCTAATTTATCAACGAGTTGATGATATGTTACGCGACAATCTATTGCTTTCAGGGCAGACAACACAAAAATGTCATGGTATTGTTACACACAAGTAACAAAAGGTTTATCTGCAAAAGGATTATATTATGGTCATGGCGAAACTGAAGTCAGCGAAGGGGAGAAAGTTTCTCATAGGTTTGTTGGCGGTTTTCATTATTGCGGCGTCGGTAGTGACTCGCGCGACTATCGGTGGTGTTATTGAACAATACAATATCCCGCTGTCCGAATGGACGACATCAATGTATGTGATTCAGTCATCGATGATTTTTGTCTATAGTCTGGTCTTTACCGTGTTACTGGCAATCCCGCTGGGTATTTATTTCCTCGGCGGAGATGAGAAGTAAGTAAAAGAAAAGGCCCGTAACTTCGGGCCTTGAAAGCAAGTGACGAACAATTAATCGTCGTCTTCGTCATCCAGTTCGACAGGTGTCTGGTATTGGTCGGGTTTAATCACCAGCAGGTCGCAGCGAAGATGATCAATCACTTGTTCCGCCGTATTGCCAAGGAATGCCGCAGAAATACCAGTGCGTCCTACGGTTCCCAGAACCACAATCCCTGCCTGTAAATGCTCCGCTAAATCGGGAATCACTTCTTCCGGTAGACCTTTTTCGACATGCGTCATTTTCTCGTCAATGCTGAATTTCTGCCGCAGGGCTTTCATCGCCAGTAAATGTTGCCCGCGAATAGCATCGTTATAAACGCTTGGATCAAATTCCGGCAGTTCAATCGCAATATTGATGGGGGTTACTGGATAAGCACCAACCAGATGTACCTCGGTGTGGTTGACCTGATCCGCCAGTTCGATCGTCTCTTTCACCAGTTTTTCATTGAGCGCATTATGATACGGCTCTTCGCTGGCGAGATTCACCGCCACCAGTGCCTTACCCCCTTCCGGCCACGGTTGGTCTTTCACCATCCACACCGGGCTCGGGCATTTGCGTAACAGGTGCCAGTCTGTTGGAGTAAAAATCACCGCTTCCAGGCGGTCATGTTGGTGCGCCATTTTTAGCACCAGATCGTGCCCACCGCTAAGTACTTCCTGAATGATGGCTTCGAAAGGACGGTTATGCCAGACCACTTTAATTTCAATGGGAACGCCAGCGTTAAGATAATATTTCGCCTGCTCGTGGATCCACGCAGTACGCTGACTAATGACGCCCTGACGCATGGCGGTCCGCTCGTCCGGGGAGAGTAGGGTAGTCATCTCGTATGAGAAGTCATAAATAGGCAAAAAGGCTTTAATTTTGCCACCAATCCGTTGATGCAAATAAACAGCTCGCCGTAATGCGGGTTGATCGTCCTGATTAGGATCGATAACAACAAGCATGTTCTGATACATAGCCATACAGAGTCTCCTTACAACAACTGTCAATGCAGTTTGTATTAAAAGAGTAACCTGGATCTGGTGAATGAAACAGTGATGAACCTTCTGCCAGATCAATAAATGAGAAAAATTTAATGATATGACAGAAGGATAGTGACTTATGCGGAAAAATCAGGCGACGTTGCGTGTATGACCGGCTAGTTGGGCCAGCGCATCGTTATTTTCGATGGTGATATATTTACCTTTAACTGCCAGCATGCCGCTTTTCTGGAAGCGCCCCAGCAGACGACTGATGGTTTCTACCGTCAGGCCAAGATAGTTACCGATATCGCCACGAGTCATCGTCAGGCGGAATTCACGAGGGGAGAAGCCGCGTTGGGCAAAACGACGGGACAGATTATAGATAAATGCAGCCAGACGTTCTTCGGCATTTTTCTTCGACAACAGCAGGATCATGTCCTGATCGCCTTTAATTTCGCCGCTCATCAAACGCATCATCTGTTGGCGCAGATTAGGCATTTTACCGGACAGATCGTCCAGCGTTTCGAACGGAATTTCACACACCATCGAGGTTTCCAGCGCCTGGGCGAAGCTTGGATGATGACCGCTGCCTATGGCATCGAAACCCACCAGATCGCCTGCTAAATGAAAGCCAGTGATTTGCTCGTCGCCTTGCTCTGTAATGGTATAACTTTTAATCGTACCGGAGCGGATGGCATAAAGCGATTTAAGTTCATCACCAGCCTTAAACAGCGTCTGGCCTTTCTGAATAGGCTTCTTTCGCTCAATGATATTATCGAGCTGATCAAGCTCATGTTCGTTGAGTGTGAACGGGATGCAAAGCTGACTGATGCTGCAATCCTGGCAATGGATAGCACAACCGCCAGACTGAATGCGCCGTATAATTCGCTTTTCCGGGATCATAGGTCTGCTCAAGCCGTAATTGATATTTGTCAATTTTAACATCTTTTTAGGGAGCAAGTAAGTCTAAGCAAACCTTAACAGCGGAGAATTCCGATAATAGATGTAAATTTATGTCTATCTAATTGAAAAACCTTAGATTGTTAAGGGTAACTTTACGTAAAAGTGTGAACACGCAGGCACAAATTGCTTAATGTTTACAGTAAAAGATAACCTTCATGGCGCAATAGCCACTCTTTTCGCTGCACTCCGCCTGCATATCCTGTCATCGTGCCGTTTCGGCCAATGACCCGGTGACAAGGCACCACAATACTGATTGGGTTTGCACCGTTGGCTGCGCCGACGGCACGCGCGGCCCCTGGGCGGCCTAGTTGTTCTGCCAGTTGACCGTAATGCATTACCTGTCCACACGGGATAGTGCGTAGCGTTTTCCATACTTCCCGTTGAAATGGCGTACCGCCGGTGGCAGTGGGTAGGGAATCAATAATGCTTAGATTACCGGCAAAATAATCACGAAGTTTATCGCTTAACCCGCCGGGATTGGTGGCGGAAATACGCTCATAACCTTCTTTGTGATAATGGATGTCCAGCAATTGCACCATGCGATCGCTATACTCTTCCCACTCAACCGCCCGCAGACGAAATTGTTCATCGCAAATAACCCACAGAGGACCCAGTGGCGTGGCAATTTTTTCTTCAAGTAATCTCAGCATCCGTTCTCTCTTAAGATAAATGTGGGTAAACCCCCGGACTAATCAGAAGACCGACAAGATACCACGCAAGCAACATTAGCAGCCATACCACAAGAAGATAAGAGGGTACGGTACGACTAATGAATAGTAGGTACCTGGATTAGTTTCCGGTTTGAACGATAGCGCTGAAGTGGATTTCCGGGCTAAATGCGTCTGCCGCTTCGTTACTTCTCCCGACACCAGCGAGAATGTGGTTTTCTGCAATGCAGACAAATGAATAAAAAAATAGAGTCTGTCGACATCCGCCAGACTCTACAGTACACACAGCAGTGCATCCGCGTCTTGAATCCGGCCTGCTTCCTGTCAGCCGGTGACAGTGTTATAACGGTTTTGCCCATCAGTTGCCAATTTTCTTCAGTGACAGATTTCACGAAAATATAAGTTAAAACGTTCATCTCGTGATTGAATAATCATGCATCGTTAATCGACTGGTGAATTTAGCGGGTAATTAACCTGTGCGGCGTTTAAACATATTGCAGAATGATTTGCTTAAGTATATTTCAGGCGACGTGCAACAAATTACCGTCATCATATATTGGTTGCTTGATGGACAAATCGCCTTAATTAGGGCCTGTGCAGGCTCACTCCCGGCCTAAACTGTTCGATACTGCAACCAGGCTGGTATAAAATGCCTCGCCTGCGGAGACACTAGCCTGTATGGAGCAAGATGTTGTTTCAACTTGCGAAGTGAACGATGCAGCAAGCATCAGATATATGAACAATTAACCCGTCTGGATCACGACGTGCGAAGGTACATAGGAGGTTACATGAACCTTGACGACAAATCGCTGTTTCTTGACGCCATGGAAGATGTCCAACCACTGAAACGCGCTACTGATGTCCACTGGCATCCTGTGCGTAACCAACGCGCGCCACAGCGTATAGACACGCTGCAACTTGATAATTTCCTCACCACAGGATTTCTCGACATCATCCCGCTAAATCAGCCCCTGGAATTTCGTCGGGAAGGTTTGCAACATGGGGTGATCGATAAGCTACGCAGCGGCAAATATCCGCAACAGGCTAGCCTGAATTTACTTCGCCAGTCGGTGGAAGAGTGCCGCAAAATGGTGTTTAGTTTTATTCATCAGGCGCGGGCGGATGGTTTGCGTAATGTACTTATTATTCACGGCAAAGGCAGAGAAGATAAGTCTCACGCCAACATTGTCCGTAGTTATGTCGCACGTTGGCTGACAGAGTTTGATGATGTACAGGCTTATTGCACCGCGCTACCGCATCATGGCGGCAGCGGGGCGTGTTACGTTGCACTGCGTAAAACAGCGCAGGCGAAACAAGAAAACTGGGAGCGTCACGCTAAACGCAGTCGATAATTCATTGACGCTTCCGCGCTATTGAAAATATCAAGCCGCCAGCACGCGGTTGCGTCCGTCATTTTTCGCCCGATACAACGCATCATCTACGCGTTTAAACAGTTCATCGATGCCTTCATTGCCTTCGTGATGTGCCACGCCAATGCTGACCGTAAAACGCGGTAAGCCAGAAATACTCACTTTTGCCACGCTCAATCGGATAGTTTCAGCGAGAGAAATTGCAGTATCCAGCGGAGTTCTGGGTAATAACAAGACGAACTCTTCACCTCCCCATCGAAACACCATATCGCCTTTGCGAGCGCAGCTTTCGAGCGTACGTGCCAGAGTGCATAAAACTTCATCACCTTTCTGGTGACCGTACAGGTCATTAATATGCTTAAAACGATCGGTGTCGATAAGCAGCAAACTGTAATCCTGAGCGATTGCGAGATGCTGCATCTGGCCTTGCTCGGTGATGTGATAAAATTGTCGGCGGTTAAGTAACCCCGTCAATGCGTCATGGTGAGCCGCGTGTTCCAGTTGTTGTTCCAGCCTTTTTTGCTCGGTAATGTCATGCACGATGCATAACATTAACTTGTCGCCATAAATCTCAATTGGCCCGGCATAAGTTTGCACATGGCGAGTGGAACCATCTGCCAGCTTATGGACAAAGTTAAGAGGTTTATGTCCGCCGGGTAAACGTGAAATTTCATGCATGACAGGCATCACACGACGCCCAAGAATATTAATTTCCCAGGTGTGTTTCTGACAGATTGTTTCATGGTTATAGCCATAGAAATTGAGTGCGGCCACATTGGCGTCGACAATTTGGCCATCACGCGAGGGATCTATCAACAGCATTGGCGCGGAATTAGTCAGAAAAAAACGCGCATAAAACCCTTGTTTTTTACGCTGATAATTTGCAGATCGGCTGGCTTTTAAGCCCAGACTTGCGGGTGTCTCCATCCCTTCAAATATGATCACTTCCCCAGTATCACTAATCTCTTTGAGGGTTAACCGACAGCTTAGTGCTGTTTCTTCACCATTACGCTTGACCGTGAGAATTTCTACAATATCGAGTTGGTTATGCAGGTCTACGAGATATTTTGGTAGTTCGTTTTGGGAGGAGACGGAATAGAGGCCGGTTCGTAGCTGACTAAAAGTGAGTTCTTGCATCAACAGTTGCGCAGCGCTATTGGCATAAATTAACCGTTCCTCGAAGGGGGAAACGATCCAGACAGGACTGGTTAATAAGTCCAGGGTATTGAAGTTGTGCGTAGTCATTGAAATCCCGTTATTTTTATCAATTTTCTATTGTTATCTGATCGCAAAAATGCCACCACAAATGATCAGATAATTCTGATAATGATAGACGCTATTTAACACTTTACCCCTTTTCTAATCATGAAAAGTATTTTGCTTTCTGTATTTAGTTTTGACAGGATTTTATTAATCATTTCAGGGTAATGGGGTGAGGAGATGTTGCGTAAGATAACCAGAAGACTAGACTACAAAATAAAGCATTGATAATGGAGGCACTGTGGAAACGATTAAGGGAGCGGACATAAATGTACCGGATGCAGTATTTGCCTGGATGTTGGATGGTAAAGGCGGCGTTAAACCGCTGGAAAATACAGATGAGATAGATGAAGAGCATCCCTGCTGGCTCCACCTTAATTATGTGCACCATGACAGCGCGCAGTGGCTGGCAACGACGCCATTGCTCCCAAATAACGTGCGTGACGCGTTGGCAGGGGAAAGCACGCGGCCCAGAGTCAGCCGTCTTGGTGAAGGGACGTTGATTACGTTGCGCTGCATTAATGGCAGTACTGATGAACGTCCCGACCAGCTGGTTGCCATGCGTGTTTATATGGACGGTCGGTTCATTGTCTCGACCCGACAACGTAAAGTACTGGCGTTAGACGATGTAGTTAGCGATCTGGAAGAGGGGACCGGCCCGACTGATTGCGGAGGCTGGCTGGTGGATGTGTGTGATGCATTAACCGATCACTCCAATGAGTTTATAGAGCAACTGCACGATAAAATTATCGACCTGGAAGATAATTTACTTGATCAACAAATTCCGCCGCGCGGTTTCCTGGCACTACTACGAAAACAACTCATTGTTATGCGTCGCTATATGGCGCCGCAGCGAGATGTTTATGCTCGCCTTGCCAGTGAGCGCCTGCCCTGGATGAATGACGATCAACGGCGCCGAATGCAGGATATTGCTGACCGTCTTGGGCGCGGTCTGGATGAGATTGACGCGTGCATTGCGAGAACTGGCGTGATGGCGGACGAAATCGCCCAAGTGATGCAGGAAAATTTAGCCCGCCGTACTTACACAATGTCATTGATGGCAATGGTCTTTTTACCCAGTACATTTTTAACCGGGTTATTTGGCGTTAACCTCGGCGGTATTCCCGGTGGAGGATGGCAATTTGGTTTTTCGCTTTTTTGTATTCTGTTAGTTGTTCTTATTGGTGGTGTTGCTTTATGGTTGCATCGTAGTAAATGGTTGTAACAAAAGCAATTTCACCGGGTTTCTGTATACAAAAACGCCGTAAAATTTGAGCGAGGTCAATAAACTCTCTACCCATTCAGGGCAATATCTTTCACGCAGGTGAATGCAACGTCAAGCGATGGGCGTTGCGCTCCATATTGTCTTACTTCCTTTTTTGAATTACTGCATAGCACAATTGATTCGTACGACGCCGACTTAGATAAGTCGGCTTTTTTTTGTCTGTTATCTGTCAACGTCTACCCTTTAAGAGTCTACCCAATGACCAAAGGGAAATATGATGACACTCATTTATTTGCAAATTCCTGTCCCTGAACCGATTCCTGGCGATCCCGTCCCAGTCCCCGATCCAATCCCTCGTCCACAACCTATGCCCGACCCGCCGCCCGATGAAGAACCGATTAAATTGTCGCAACGTGAGCGTAGATCTGCGAGGATACGCGCCTGCTAACTTTGCGCTGATGACCACGAGAATAGATTGTGACCGCTTTTTCTACCCTGAACGTTTTGCCTCCCGCCCAGCTCACTAACCTTAATGAGTTGGGTTACTTAACCATGACACCGGTGCAGGCCGCCGCACTTCCGGCGATCCTTGCCGGAAGAGATGTTCGCGTGCAGGCGAAAACCGGCAGCGGAAAAACCGCGGCATTTGGCCTCGGGTTGTTACAGCAAATTGATGCGTCGCTGTTTCAGACTCAGGCTTTAGTGCTGTGTCCGACTCGTGAACTGGCGGATCAAGTCGCAGGGGAGTTGCGTCGGCTGGCGCGTTTTCTACCAAATACCAAGATCTTGACCTTATGCGGCGGTCAGCCGTTTGGCATTCAGCGCGATTCACTGCAACACGCGCCGCATATCATCGTGGCAACGCCGGGGCGTTTGCTGGATCACCTGCAAAAAGGCACTGTTTCGTTAGATGCGTTGAATACGTTGGTCATGGATGAAGCCGACCGTATGCTGGATATGGGGTTTAGCGACGCAATTGATGAAGTCATCGGTTTTGCGCCAGCTTCTCGCCAGACGCTTCTCTTCTCTGCCACCTGGCCGGAAGCGATCGCCGCGATTAGCGGTCGTGTACAACGAGATCCCCTGGCGATTGAAATAGACACAACAGATGCTCTGCCGCCTGTTGAACAACAATTTTATGAGACATCCAGCAAGGGTAAAATTCCGTTGTTGCAACGGTTATTAAGTTTGCATCAGCCAGCGTCTTGTGTGGTGTTTTGTAACACCAAAAAAGATTGCCAGGCTGTGTGTGACGCACTGAATGAAGTAGGGCAAAGTGCATTGTCATTACATGGCGATCTGGAACAGCGCGATCGCGACCAG
This sequence comes from Escherichia sp. E10V10, assembly GCF_004211985.1. NCBI lineage: Bacteria > Pseudomonadati > Pseudomonadota > Gammaproteobacteria > Enterobacterales > Enterobacteriaceae > Escherichia > Escherichia sp. E10V10. Next base: position 195,936 of record NZ_RHJO01000019.1, read on the forward strand.
ACGTTGGTTCGTTTTGCCAACGGTAGCGCTCGTGTGCTGGTAGCGACCGATGTCGCTGCGCGTGGTCTGGATATTAAATCGCTTGAGCTGGTGGTGAACTTTGAGCTGGCGTGGGATCCTGAAGTTCATGTGCATCGTATCGGGCGTACGGCGCGTGCCGGGAATAGCGGTCTGGCAATCAGTTTCTGTGCGCCAGAAGAAGCACAGCGCGCCAATATCATTGCCGACATGTTGCAGATGAAACTTAACTGGCAAACGTTACCAGCCAGCAGGGACATTGTGTCGCTGGAGGCAGAAATGGCAACGTTGTGTATCGATGGCGGGAAAAAAGCCAAAATGCGTCCGGGTGATGTATTAGGCGCGCTGACAGGAGATATCGGGCTTGATGGTGCGGATATTGGCAAAATCACCGTGCACCCAGCGCATGTCTATGTCGCAGTGCGACAGGCTGTTGCTCATAAGACATGGAAGCAGTTACAGGGCGGTAAGATTAAAGGAAAAACTTGCCGGGTACGGTTATTAAAATAACGAAATGTTGAATTGCCTGATGCAAGGATAAACATCTTCTTCGGCATTGCCGGATGCGACGCTGGCCGCGTCTTATCCGGCCTACATGAGTAGCCCGATAAGCTTGCGTATCGGGCGCTATTCTGATTATTTCACTTCAACCACATTCAGGCGCAGTTCATCCAGCTGATTTTCGTCTTCTTCAGGCTGCCAGCCCGCCGGTTGTAGTGGGAGCTCTTCGCGATCAAACGCCAGATCACCGCCGTTAACCACTTCTGAACCGTGGGTAATGCCTTTGAAATCGAAAAGACTGGTATCGCACAGATGAGACGGCACCACATTCTGCATCGCGCTGAACATGGTCTCGATACGTCCCGGATAACGCTTATCCCAGTCGCGGAGCATATCGGCAATCACCTGACGTTGCAGGTTAGGCTGTGAACCGCACAGGTTACATGGAATAATCGGGAACGCTTTCGCATCGGCAAAACGCTGAATATCTTTTTCGCGGCAGTAGGCCAGCGGACGAATCACGATATGTTTGCCATCATCGCTCATCAGTTTCGGTGGCATCCCCTTCATCTTGCCACCGTAGAACATATTTAAGAACAGCGTTTGCAGGATATCGTCGCGGTGGTGACCCAGTGCGATTTTCGTGGCTCCCAGTTCTGTTGCGGTGCGATAAAGGATACCGCGACGCAGACGAGAGCAGAGCGAGCAGGTGGTTTTTCCTTCAGGGATTTTCTCTTTTACGATCCCGTAAGTATTCTCTTCAACAATCTTATACTCAACGCCCAGCTTATCGAGATACTCCGGCAGGACGTGTTCCGGGAAACCTGGCTGTTTCTGGTCGAGGTTAACGGCAACCAGCGAGAAATTGATTGGCGCGCTTTGCTGCAAATTACGCAGGATCTCCAGCATGGTATAGCTGTCTTTGCCCCCGGAGAGGCAAACCATAATGCGGTCGCCATCTTCAATCATATTGAAGTCAGCAATGGCTTCGCCCACGTTACGACGCAGACGTTTTTGCAATTTGTTCAGGTTGTATTGTTCTTTCTTACTAATTTCTTGATTTTGCGACATTTAATAGCGACTCAATTCGTTATATGGCATCAGAAAAGTATGCGTCATGCCGGAACGCCCAGCATAAGAAATCTGATATAAAAACTGTGGCGTGTATGGTACGGATTAGAGGGGAAAATGTCAGCACATTTGCGAAATGAATCAAAAAGCCCGCAGCGGTCTGCGGGCGTTAGTGTTAGCGCACGACCAGCACTGAGCACTCTGCGTGACGTACTACGGCAGCGGCGTTAGAGCCGAGCAGGTAGGTGGTGATATCCGGTCGATGAGAAGCAATGATTATCATGTGAGCAGGGATTTTTTTCGCCATTTCCAGAATACGGTCTTTTGGCGAACCTTCTTCAACATGGACATGCACTCTGTCAGTCGGCAGTTTGAATTTTTTAATGACTTCTTCCAGTTGCGATTTGGCTTCCGCTTTCAGGTCATCCATTGCCGGTAACTCTGCGGAATACGCTAATCCCAGAGAGGCATAGTAGGGTAGCGAAGGTATTACCGTCAGGAAATGAACCTCTGCATCATCAATCTTTGCCTCTGCCTCAACGTGGCTAATCACACGTTGAGTTAATTCTGAATCTGAAATATCGATAGGGACAAGAATCGTTCTGTTCATAAAACCTCCTGTTTTAGTATCCGCATAAAGTGTAACGCCAGATGACTCATTTTGTGTAATGACGGAGTTCACATTTTTAATTTAGATCAAGGGAGGAGAAATATGAAGAAAATGCCCGCCAAACGGCGGGCAGGCAAGATTAAAACTGGTATACCAGACCTAAAGCAACGATATCATCGGTAGAGATACCGTTCGCAGCGTAGAAGCTGTCATCCTCATCTAGTAGGTTGATTTTATAATCAACATAGGTGGACATGTTTTTGTTGAAATAATATGTTGCGCCAACGTCGGCGTATTTAACCAGATCTTTATCGCCATCAGTACCGACCAAATCGTTGCCTTTAGACATCAGGAAGGAGACAGCCGGACGCAGGCCAAAATCAAACTGATACTGGGCAGTAACTTCAAAGTTCTGGGTTTTGTTGGCAATCGTATTTGCTGAATTGCCGTAAGGCGTCATGTTACGGGTTTCAGAGTACATGGTTGCAAGGTAGATATTGTTAGCATCGTATTTTGCCCCTGCCGTCCATGCGTCAGCCTTATCCCCTTTTGCAGTAGAGAATTCAGCCTGTTGGTTGGTACGATCAGAACTGGTATACGCAGCACCAATGCTCACCCCCATACCTAAGTCGTAGGTAGAGGAGATACCGAAACCGTCGCCATTGGCATTCTTAATATTACGACTGCCACCGTTTGCAGTACCTTCTTGCTCATGACTAACCTGGTTTTCGTTCGCTCCCTGATACTGCACAGCAAAGTCCAGGCCATCAACCAGACCGAAGAAATCGGTGTTACGGTAAGTTGCGACGCCGTTTGCACGACCGGTCATATAGTTATCGGCTTTGGTATAAGAGTCGCCACCGAATTCAGGCAGCATATCTGTCCAGCCTTCGATGTCGTACATCACACCATAATTACGACCATAGTCAAATGAACCGAAGTCACCAAATTTCAGACCGGCAAATGCCAGACGAGTCCAGGAGTCGCCTTTATCATTTTCAGAGCCATTAGCCTGAACGTTATATTCCCATTGACCATAACCAACCAGTTGATCGGTAATTTGAGTTTCGCCTTTAAAACCAAAACGTACATAAGTTTGATCGCCATCACTATTCGCATTATCAGAAAAATAATGCAGGCCATCGACTTTGCCATACAGGTCTAATTTATTGCCGTCTTTATTATAAATTTCTGCTGCATGTGCAGCACCTGCGGCGAGCAGGGCAGGGATTAAGAGCGCCAGTACTTTGCTTTTCATTGAATAAATCCTTTAGTTATTTTATTTGCCTTAATTTCCCCTGTTTGGGGAATGAAAACATCCTAAAGGAGAAGTTCAGTTAGCAGATAAATATCATTTGTTACGCCTTAAGTAAAACCTTAATCAAATAATTCTATAGAAATAGTAATAAGTTTGATGAATGTATTGCTGGGGAATCATGCAAAATAAAAATTATACATTTAATAAAGCATGGGTTATTCTGCGCGGGTTATATGCCTTTATTGTCACAGATTTTATTTTCGGTTGGGTCATTGCATTACTAATGTTTTTCCAACGAATAAAAAGACAAGCCCGAACTTTCGTTCGGGCTTTTTTTTGAATTGGATAATAGTTATCCAGAAAGGTTACTCGGTGCTATTTTTTTCCGCCTTTCCGGCCATTTGTGCCAGGAAGTCATAACGTTTTTGCAAATCAGCGGCGGCATCTTTCCATAACTGTTCTGCCACTTCCGGCTGTTGCGTGTTCAGACGGCGGAAACGCTGCTCATGAAGAAGCGTTTCTTCCAGAGCTTCTGAAGGCGGGCGGGAATCCAGCGCCAGCGGCAGTTTACCTTCATCTGCTCGACGCGGATCAAAGCGATACAGTGGCCAGAAGCCCGTTGCGGTGAGTTGACGCATCTGGTCGTGACTTAATGCCAGGTCATAACCGTGCTCTTCACATGGGCTGTAAGCAATAATCAGCGATGGCCCCGGATACGCTTCCGCTTCCTGTATCGCTTTCACCGTCTGGTTGAGTTGTGCGCCCAGAGAAATCTGCGCGACATAAACATGACCGTACATCATCATGCTAACACCAAGATCTTTGCGCGCTTTGCGTTTGCCATGTTCACCAAACTTAGTTACCGCGCCAAGCGGGGTAGCTTTCGACGCCTGACCACCGGTATTGGAATAGCATTGCGTATCCAGCACCAGGATGTTGACGTTTTCCGTCAGACTCAACACATGATCCAGACCGCCAAAGCCGATGTCGTAAGCCCAGCCGTCACCACCAATCAGCCAGATTGATTTCTCCACCAGCGCATCTGCGTCACGCAGCAGTTCATGCGCTTCAGCCACATCTTTGAGTTGCTGGCGCAGAGCCGCGACTTGTTCGCGACGAACGTCAGGTGTGGCGTCTGATTTCAACGCAGTCAGTAACTCAGCAGGGATTTTATCAGCAAATTGATCCAGCAGACGCAGCACGCGGACACGGTGTTGATCGACCGTCAGGCGGAAACCAAGGCCGAATTCGGCATTATCTTCAAATAGCGAGTTCGCCCATGCCGGTCCACGACCGTTGGCATCAGTGGTATATGGCGTGGAGGGCAGGTTGCCGCCATAAATTGAAGAACAACCAGTAGCGTTGGCAATCAACATCCGATCGCCATAGAGCTGAGTGAGCAATTTGATATACGGCGTCTCACCACAACCGGAGCAAGCGCCAGAATATTCAAACAGCGGAGTGATCAACTGCGAAGTACGAATATCAATACGTTCCAGTTTGCTGCGGTCGATTTCTGGTAAATTCAGGAAGAAGTCGTAATTGATTTTCTCTTCTTCCACATGTTCCAGACGCGACATCATATTGATGGCTTTGATCTCTGGATTTTGTCGGTCTTTCGCCGGGCAAACTTCTACGCACAGGTTACAACCGGTGCAATCTTCCGGTGCGACCTGCAACACATATTTCTGCCCGCGCATATCACGAGATTTCACATCCAGTGAATGCAGGCTGGTCGGAGCGTTTTCCATCGCTTCGGGCGGTACGACTTTCGCGCGAATGGCGGAATGTGGGCAAGCGGCGACGCAGTGGTTACATTGAGTACAGAGTTCCTCTTTCCAGATAGGGATCTCTTCGGCAATGTTGCGTTTTTCCCAGCGAGTAGTTCCCATCGGCCAGGTGCCGTCTGGTGGTAGCGCTGAAACGGGGAGGGCGTCGCCAAGTCCGGCGAGCATCGCAGCGGTAACCGTTTTGACAAAATCAGGTGCGGCATCAGATACCACTGGTGGACGGTTGGCACTTTGCGGATTTATCGGTTGCAGTGGTACTTCTTCAACGGACTCGCGCGCCAGCGCCAGAGCTTGCCAGTTGCGTTCAACCAGATCTTGGCCTTTGCTGCTGTAACTTTTTGCAATCGCGCCCTGAAGTTCGGCCAGGGCGCTGTCGCCAGGCAGAATTTGCGTCAGGTGGAAGAAAGCCATCTGCATGACGGTGTTAATGCGTGCTGCCAGCCCACATTCGCGGGCAATTTTCGCCGCGTTAATCACATAGAAGCGCGCTTTTTTCTGATTCAACACAGCCTGGACTTCCTGCGGCAGTCGCGACCACACTTCATCTGCGCTGTACGGCGTGTTGAGCAGGAAAATGCCGCCAGGTTTTAAACGCTCAGCCATTTGATATTTGTCGATAAACTGCAACTGGTGGCAGCCAACAAAATCAGCCTGGGGGATGAGATAAGCGGAACGAATCGGCTGCTCGCTCACGCGAAGGTGAGAAACCGTCAGGCCGCCCGCCTTTTTGGAGTCGTAAACAAAATAGCCCTGTGCGTACCACGGCGTGGAATTACCGATAATTTTGATATTGTTTTTAGTTGCGGAAACGCTGCCGTCGCTACCCAGCCCGTAAAAGAGTGCTTCCAGTTTTGCGGAGTTCGGCAGAGTATTTTCCGGCAATGGCAGCGACAAATTGGTCACATCGTCATAAATACCAACCGTAAAGCGCGCTTTCGGTTTAGCTGCGTTGAGTTCGGCGAATACCGCCAGTACACAGTCTGGGCCAAATTCTTTGGATGAAAGACCATAGCGCCCGCCAATGACGCGTGGCAGTGTTTCGCGCTCGCCATTATTAAAGGCTTCAGCCAGCGCCGTCATTACATCCAGATACAGGGGTTCTGCCTGCGCACCAGGCTCTTTGGTGCGATCCAGCACCGCCACAGTACGTACAGAGTTCGGCAATGCTTGCAGTAAGTGTCTGGCGGAGAAAGGGCGGTAAAGTCGCACTTTTAGTACGCCCACTTTTTCGCCATGGATCAGCAATTCGTCCACGACTTCTTCACAGGTGCCGATGGCCGACCCCATCAGGATAATTACCCGTTCCGCTTGCGGATGACCATAATATTCAAACGGCTGATACTGGCGACCTGTAGCGGCAGCGAAATCAGCCATTGCCTGTTCAACATGGTCATAGACCGCGTTGTACCACGGGTTAGTGGCCTCACGTGACTGGAAGTAAGTGTCCGGATTAGCCGACGTACCGCGGATTACCGGATGTTCCGGGTTAAGTGCGCGAATGCGATGAGCATCAATTTCTGCCTGGGGCATTAGCTCAAGAATAGTGTCGTCGGCCAGTGGGACAATTTTGTTGATTTCGTGGGAAGTTCTGAAACCATCAAAGAAATGAATAAATGGTACGCGGCTTTTCAGCGTTGCGATGTGCGAAATGAGAGCAAAATCTTGGGCTTCCTGCACGTTTGCTGCACACAGCATGGCGCAGCCAGTCTGACGTACCGCCATCACATCTGAATGATCGCCAAAAATAGAGAGCGCATGCGTGGCCACAGTACGCGCTGCCACATGCAGCACAAACGGCGTCAGCTCACCTGCCAGTTTATACAGCGTCGGGATCATCAGCAGTAAACCCTGCGACGATGTAAATGATGTCGAAAGAGCGCCTGTTTGCAAAGCACCATGCACAGTTGCGATAGCGCCAGCTTCTGACTGCATTTCAACCACACGAGGTGTATCTCCCCATACGTTCTTCAGGCCGTTTCCGGCCCAGGCATCAGCCTGTTCAGCCATCGTGGAACTCGGGGTAATAGGGTAAATGGCGATAACTTCACTGGTGCGAAATGCCACCGAAGCTACCGCGCCATTTCCGTCAATTGTGATCATACGACACCCTTACATTGCGCAAATGAGGGGCGCACGAAAAAGCTGCGCGCCCAGTAGTAATCTTTTAATTTTAGCAAATGGCTTTCTGCTGCATTTTCGCTTTTGTGTTCTCTATATCAGCGTAATGAATGTTTTGATCAAATCCCGGGCAAAAAAATAGCCACAAAATAGTAAAAAAACGTTGCAATTCACATACAGTTCTCGACGTAGCCGCCTGAGCTGCCTATTATTACGGCGGTTTCGTTGGACTTAAAGATTTGAGGAAGTAAAGATGCGAGTAATGTTGTGCGTAGGGGCTGCCGTTTTATTGTTGTCGGCGTGTAGTAGTGAACCTGTTCAGCAGGCGACCGCGGCGCATGTGGCCCCAGGTTTAAAAGCGTCAATGTCGAGTAGTGGAGAGGCAAATTGTGCAATGATTGGCGGTTCGCTTTCCGTTGCCCGTCAACTGGATGGTACAGCGATCGGGATGTGTGCATTGCCCAACGGCAAACGCTGTAGCGAACAGTCGCTTGCCGCCGGAAGTTGTGGCAGTTATTAATTCATTAAATCCGCCAGCTTATACGTTAATGTCTGTTTTGCGGTCGCCAGCGTTAACTGATTCGCGGTCAGATCCACTTGCGCACCTTCTTTCAGCATTTCGCGGATGGTGTTATCGAGTTCGTTAAGCTGTGGATTGGCACACATCATACGAGTCATTGCCAGTCCTTTAACTTTTAGTTCTCCGTCCGAAAGTTTACCTTCGCCGCTAAAGCGGTTGCACATGTTGCCAGAAATCATCATCTTTTCACCAAAGCTGATTTCTGGCGGGTTTTTCTCGCTGGCAACAGGTTGACCATTTACACTTTCCAGTACGAAACGGTGATGCTGTAACTGTTCTGGCGTTACAGCAATTTTGTCATTACTTACACATCCCGCCATCAGCAGGCTTAGCGCGACTAGCGCGGCAACTTTCTTCATTTTAGTTCTCTACTTAAGGTATAAATTTGGTGCTGTTTGCCGAATGCAACGCTGATTGCGTCTTATCCGTCCTTAAAACATATTTTAAGAATAGAAGATCAAATATCTTTGAGGATTATCTGAATAAGCTCCCCTGTATGACAGGGGAGCGGTAAGATTAAACCAGTTCGTTCGGGCAGGGTTCGCCTTTTTCCAGATTGCTCAAATTTTGCAGCGTTGTCTGGGAAATACTGGTCAGGGCTTCTGCCGTCAGGAACGCCTGGTGTCCGGTGAACAGTACGTTATGGCAGGCTGAGAGACGACGGAAAACATCATCCTGAATCACATCGTTGGATTTATCTTCAAAGAACAGATCGCGTTCATTCTCATACACGTCCATTCCCAGCGAGCCAATTTTCTGGTTTTTCAGTGCTTCAATCGCGGCTTGTGAATCAATCAGCGCACCACGGCTGGTGTTGATGATCATTACGCCATTTTTCATCTGATCGAACGCCGCCTCATTCAGCAGGTGGTAGTTCTCCGGCGTCAGCGGGCAGTGCAGGGAGATAACGTCTGATTCAGAGAACAAGGTCGGCAGATCGACATATTCCACGCCGAGTTCCAGCGCTGCTGCACTTGGATACGGATCGAATGCCAACAGACGCATACCAAAACCTTTCAGTATACGCAGCATTGCCACACCGATTTTACCGGTGCCAATCACCCCCGCCGTTTTACCGTACATAGTAAAACCAGTCAGCCCCTCCAGAGAGAAGTTGGCGTCACGGGTACGCTGATACGCGCGGTGAATACGACGGTTCAGCGTCATCATCATACCAATAGCATGTTCAGCGACGGCTTCCGGATCGTAAGCCGGGACACGCACCACTTTAAACCCCAGTTCTTTTGCCGCATCGAGGTCGACGTTATTGAAACCGGCACAGCGCAGGGCGATATACTTAACACCGTGCTTTTTCAGCTCTTCCAGCACCGGACGGCTGCCGTCGTCGTTTACGAAAATACATACTGCTTCGCAACCATTGGCGGTTTTTGCCGTTTTTTCCGTCAGCAGAAAGTCAAAAAATTCCAGCTCAAAGCCAAAGGACTCGTTCACCTGTTGCAGGTACTTTTTGTCGTACTGTTTTGTGCTATATACGGCGAGTTTCATAAGACTTTCTCCAGTGATGTTGAATCACATTTAAGCTACTAAAAATATTTTACAAAATTTAAAATTTAATTGAAAGTTATGGCGATATTGAAAATTCCAGGAACATCTATGCTTAGTGTAGGCGCAACCTTCAACTGAACGGTTAAACATGCCACAATACCTGTATTGACTGCTTAATTTTTCGCTAAATCAGGATATTAACTACCCATGTTGGGTAAATATAAAGCCGTTCTCGCGCTGCTATTACTGATTATTCTTGTGCCGTTGACGCTGCTGATGACGCTCGGGCTGTGGGTTCCCACGCTGGCGGGTATCTGGCTACCGCTCGGTACACGCATTGCATTGGATGAAAGCCCACGCATTACGCGTAAAGGTTTAATTATTCCCGATCTCCGTTATTTGGTGGCGGATTGCCAGTTGGCACATATCACCGATGCCAGCCTTTCGCATCCCAGTCGCTGGTTATTGAACGTCGGTACAGTAGAACTTGACTCCACTTGCCTGGCGAAATTGCCACAGGAAGAACCCTCGCCAGCCGCGCCGAAAACTCTTGCGCAGTGGCAATCCATGCTGCCTAACACCTGGATCAATATTGATAAACTGATTTTTTCACCCTGGCAGGAATGGCAGGGAAAACTCTCTCTATCGTTGACCTCCGATATCCAGCAACTGCGTTATCAGGGCGAAAAAGTTAAATTTCAAGGCCAACTTAAAGGGCAGCAACTCACGGTCAGTGAACTGGATGTTGCCGCCTTTGCAAATCAGCCGCCAGTAAAACTGGTGGGAGAATTTACCATGCCGCTTGTGCCGGATGGGCTTCCGGTAAGTGGTCATGCTACAGCAACGTTGAATCTGCCGCAGGAACCGTCACTGGTGGATGCCGAGCTGGAGTGGCAGGAAAATAGTGGGCAATTGATTGTAATGGCTCGAGATAACGGCGATCCGTTGCTCGATTTGCCGTGGGAAATTACCCGTCAACAGTTGACCGTTAGCGATGGTCGCTGGAGCTGGCCGTATGAAGGTTTTCCCCTGAGTGGGCGGCTGGGTATCAAAGTAGACAACTGGCAGGCAGGGCTTGAGAACGCGTTGGTTAGTGGTCGACTGAGTGTGCTGACCCAGGGGCAAGCGGGTAAGGGTAACGCTGTGCTTAATTTCGGCCCAGGAAAATTAAGCATGGATAACAGTCAGATGCCGCTGCAACTGACCGGTGAAGCGAAGCAGGCAGATCTCATTTTATATGCTCGCTTACCTGCTCACTTAAGCGGAAGTCTGGCTGACCCAACGCTGGCCTTTGAACCGGGCGCATTATTACGCTCTAAAGGGAGAGTCATCGATTCGCTGGACATTGACGAAATCCGCTGGCCGTTAGCAGGTGTTAAAGTGACGCAACGTGGTGTGGACGGTCGCTTGCAGGCCATTTTGCAGGCTCATGAAAATGAATTGGGCGACTTTGTGCTTCATATGGATGGGCTGGCGAATGATTTTCTCCCTGACGCAGGCCGCTGGCAGTGGCGTTACTGGGGCAAGGGCAGTTTTACCCCAATGCACGCCACCTGGGATGTTGCAGGAAAAGGTGAGTGGCAGGACAGCACGATTACGCTGACCGATCTCTCAACCGGGTTCGATCAGTTGCAATATGGCACGATGACAGTGGAAACACCGCGCTTAATTCTTGATAAACCCGTTGTCTGGGTGCGCGACGCCCAGAATCCGTCTTTTAGTGGCGCGCTTTCGCTGGATGCAGGACAAACACTTTTCACGGGCGGCAGTGTGTTACCGCCATCAACGTTAAAATTTAGTGTCGATGGGCGCGATCCGACGTATTTCCTCTTCAAAGGGGATTTACATGCTGGTGAGATTGGTCCGGTACGGGTGAATGGTCGCTGGGACGGTATTCGCCTGCGCGGCAACGCCTGGTGGCCTAAACAATCACTGACCGTATTCCAGCCGCTGGTGCCACCAGACTGGAAGATGAACTTACGCGATGGCGAGTTGTATGCCCAGGTGGCATTTTCTGCTGCGCCTGAGCAGGGCTTCCGTGCGGGTGGGCATGGCGTGTTGAAAGGTGGCAGCGCGTGGATGCCAGACAACCAGGTCAACGGTGTCGACTTTGTTTTGCCATTTCGTTTTGCCGACGGTGCGTGGCACCTGGGAACGCGGCGGCCTGTGTCATTACGTATTGCTGAGGTGGTTAACCTGGTGACGGCAAAAAATATCACTGCCGATCTTCAGGGCCGTTATCCGTGGACCGAAGACGAACCCTTGTTACTGACCGATGTGAGTGTTGATGTTTTGGGCGGTAACGTGCTGATGAAACAATTACGTATGCCGCAACACGATCCGGCGCTGTTGCGACTGAATAATCTCTCTTCAAGTGAACTGGTTAGCGCCGTCAATCCAAAGCAATTCGCGATGTCAGGGGCATTTAGTGGTGCATTGCCGCTATGGCTTAATAATGAAAAATGGATTGTGAAAGATGGCTGGCTGGCGAACGCAGGTCCCATGACTTTGCGCCTGGATAAAGACACCGCCGATGCAGTAGCAAAAGACAATATGACCGCTGGAACTGCCATCAACTGGTTGCGCTATATGGAAATTAGCCGTTCATCGACAAAAATTAATTTAGATAATCTCGGCGTGTTAACCATGCAGGCGACGATCAGTGGTAATAGTCGCGTCGATGGTAAAACCGGTACGGTAAATCTCAATTACAGCCATGAAGAGAATATTTTCACGCTGTGGCGCAGTTTACGCTTTGGCGATAATCTCCAGGCTTGGCTGGAACAGAATGCCCGACTCCCGGAAACTGGCTGCCCATCAGGAAAAGAGTGTGAGGAAAAACAATGAAAATAGTGATAGCCGCGTTCGTGTCCTCTTTTATGTTGGTTGGCTGTACGCCGCGCATTGAAGTGGCTGCACCGAAAGAGCCAATCACCATTAATATGAACGTTAAAATTGAGCATGAGATCATCATCAAGGCGGACAAAGATGTTGAAGATTTGCTCAAAACCCGTAGCGATCTTTTTTGAGGTAATGATGAAAAGAACATTACTCATAGCGTTATGGATTATTGGTCTGGTGAGCAGTAGTGCGATGGCATTAACCCTGAATGAAGCCAGAAGTCAGGGGCGGGTAGGTGAAAGGCATAATGGCTACCTTGCGGCTATAAGCACTGATCCGGAAACACGCGAGCTGGTCGCAAATATCAACCAGGCACGGAAAGAGAGTTATCAGAAGCTCGCTGAAAGCCATAATATCCCATTGGAGGAAGTGGCGAATCTGGCAGGGACGAAGCTGGTGGAAAAGGCAAAACCCGGTGAATACGTGCAGGGCATAAATGGTATGTGGGTACGGAAATAACATGCAACGGTAGTTCAAACACCATTTGGTAGTAGTCGGTGAAAAATAGGGTATTAGTTCACAAGATCATAGTGCACTGTGTCGCTGCAAAGGAGAACATCGATTACACCGACATTCCTGAGAAAAAGATGAATGTCTTAAAAGAGATGCGCTCGCAACTATAGTGAATTGCTTCTTATCAAATAAATAATTTAAATAAATATTAAATATTAATAATATTCTCCGCATGAATTTGATCTCGAGATTATTATTGCCATTGCGATGATTTTTAATCATACATAAATATTATTTTTATGTTGTCAATATATTCATGATATCTATATTTATGTGATGTCGATGAAATAGGTTGAATAATCTTCCGCTGACAATATAGAATGCCTCTCATATATTTTTTGAATATTTTATGGTCAGATATTTGTAAGGGTTGTTGATTTCAATAATCTTTATGGATTCTGGCATTCTTTATATTTGTCAGAAGGATTTATTATGCAAAGGAAAACCCTATTATCAGCCTGTATCGCATTAGCTCTGAGTGGTCAGGGTTGGGCGGCTGATATTACAGAGACAGAAACGGCTACAGGCGAAAAGAAAAATACAAATGTGACTTGTCCGGCAGACCCTGACAAGCTGACTCCGGAAGCGTTAAAACAAATCCCTCCCGAATGTTCTCCACAAGTACAACAAAACCTTATGCCGTGGGTTGCCTCAGGTGCCTTTGCGTTAATCACCGCGCTGGCGGTCGTCGAACTAAACGACGATGGTAATCATCATCATCGCAACAATGCCCCTGTACCGCCAACACCACCCGATGATGATTCCAACGAGACTCCCGTTCCGCCAACGCCTGGCGGAGATGAGATAATCCCGGACGATGGTCAAGATGCTCCCCCACAGCCTCCTAAACCCATTTCGTTTAATAATGACGTTATCTTCGATAAAACAGCAAAAACGTTAACGATTCGCGATACCGTTTTTACTTACAGCGAGAATGCTGACGGAACTATTTCTCTGGAAGATAGCAATGGGCGTAAGGCAACGATTAATCTTTGGCAGATTGATGAAGCAAATAATACCGTAGCCCTTGAAGGGGTGAGCCCAGATGGCGCAATAACGTGGCAATATAATCACAATGGTGAACTCATTATTACGGGTGATAATGCTACGATACATAACACCGGTAAAACTACCGTTGACGGAAAAGACGTCACCGATACAGAAATCAACGGCAATAACGGAATCGTTATCCAGGGCGGCGATCTGGACGTCAGCGGCGGGGCACACGGGATTGATATCACCGGCGACAGCGCAACGGTGGACAACAACGGCACCATGACCGTGACCGATCCGGAATCCATCGGTATTCAGATTGACGGCGACAAGGCTGTCGTTAATAACGAAGGCGACAGCACCATCAGCAACGGCGGCACCGGCTCGCAGATTAACGGTGACGACGCCACCGCCAACAACAACGGTAAAACCACCGTTGATGGCAAGGATTCCACCGGTACGGAAATCAACGGCAATAACGG
>NZ_RHJO01000020.1:0-62357 GCF_004211985.1 Escherichia sp. E10V10
AACCGCGCCGTCTTTACAGACAAATTCCGGTGCACGATAGGTCCGCTTCACCCCGTCCGGTGCGGCAGGCTGGTCCTGCGGAATTTCAAATTTGATTTCCTGCAGACGGAGATAATTCACCCCTTTGTGCAGATAGGCATTTTCGACAAGACAGGCATGGATGTAATAAGTCTTTCCGGCCTCGAAATTAGATTCGGTAAAATACAGGGCGATATCGGGTGCGCCACCACTGGCTTTAAGCGGGATCTGCGTTTTTCCCAGTAACGTCAGTGGCGTGTAGTGGTTCTTTTTCTGTATCTCTTTTCCGGCAAACAGATACACCGCGCCGCCGAGCAGGTCGTGCTCCTTCACCGCCTCCCAGTTAGAAAGCAGCGGAAATGTCGCCAGGCCATAGCTGTCATCACCGGGGCGCGCCTGAGGGTTCTGCCCTTCTGCCACGCTGACAGCTGGCGCCGTCGCAGCCTCCCAGGCACTGTTGATAAAAAAGTTCGCGGTGTTGACCATCGTCCCGACGCCATAAATCCCGGCGCTGAACGCGGTAAGCAGCGTGCGGTTTTCCCGGGGCTGCACGTTAATGACAGCGCTCCCCAGGTCGTCCAGCATGACGTAAAAATAATCCCCACTGGTTCTGTCTGCCGCACAGGGGACAATTTCACTGAACGAGGCGTCGCTGATGATGGCATCTTCAGTAATGCGGGTCACGAGGGGATAAAAACAGGCCTGGGTGTTTCTGAGTCCCGGCACGGTCAGTCGCCAGGTCATGGTGGGACGAGAAGATAATGGTCGCGTGCTGTCATTGCTGTAATCAATTAACACCGGTGTATCGGCAGCAAAAGTGACGTCAACATCAATATCGGCATCCCAGGCTACATTCCAGGTCACGGTTTCAGAGGCAAGCGGAATGCCGCTATTGTCCAGGCAGCAGGAAACCGTCCACGACAATTGGTCACCTTTCTTCAGGCTGTCATTCACAGTCAGTAAGCAGCCGCCATATAAGGTATTGCCGTCCTGCCACCAGGAGATATCAGGAGGATAAAAATTCCCCCGGTTTAATTTAAATGGACATTCGGTTCCGGAAAAACTTTCACCGGTTTTCAGTTGATACTGGAAAGTGGCATAAACCGTCTGCCCGGGAAAGATATTACTGTTATTTTGCGGGCTGATTATAATTTCGGATTTGGGTTGAGAATTAGCCTCCCGACAACGTAACGGTGCAGATAAAAAACCAGATGTATTAGCTCCATAAGCCCAGACAGCTCGATTATTAATTTCACTCTCAGTAAATGGCATTTTAGCTCGATTATTTTCATCTACCGAAACCCCGACCAGATCTTTTGCCTCATGTATGTAAATAGCATCTTCACGAAACCCAAAATACACTTTTTTACTTAACTGTGGGTATTCAAGATCATAAACTGATGGATAGTAAATTACTGTATCAGTGATATCTCTATAGTTACCTGTGGAATTAGTTACCACTGGATAATCATACAGCGGTGAAAGATTTAGTGGTTCGAAAGTGTCATCAATATTCATTACGGCTCGAATATCAACATCATCAACAATAAAAACCAATTCAACGACTGCATAAGTATATGGTCCAACTGTATTTCGTTTAGTTTGGCTGTTCCCTTTTTTTATCAGACAAGGGAGCAAGCCAGCGAGATACTCACCATTGCTGTCAATGTTTACATTAGTCCAGACACTAACCTCAGGATTACTTTGCTTCAAATCTCCAGAGTAGTTTATTACTGGTTCAAAACCGTTATAATCAGAGACTGTATGAAATGTAATAGCATCTACACATAGCTTTATTTGTTTTCCAGAAACAGGATTACCATATTTATCAGTTACCTTCAAAAGATAATAAATATGATATTTTTCGATATCCCCAAGATACCCAAGGTCAGCACTGTCGAAGTATAAGCCTCCTCTATAAACACCTTTACGCATGCTTAATGTGACTGTTAACCCATCATGCGTGGTTTTTTTTTCATATACTGTTGAAGTCATATCAAAACCTTGATCCTTTGCTCTCTGATTAGATTCAACAAGATTAATAAAAATCAAAATAAATAAAAAACCATAAAACAGTTATAATAAACAGTAATAAGTATTACAGGCTATCGTTTAAATTAATCATTAAAATATAATTGAAAACACCCACATATAAACTGGTTAGAAATGGTGCTTTAAAGGGGAATAATTTTAATTGGAATAATGGCAGTAAAATAATATAAAACATAGTATCAGCCGTGCATATGCATAATGCTATGGATTTAATCCTGAAGAGAGTGTTGATATAAAAAAACTAAATTCTAATAATAATATATATCCACATATGCTTTAGCCGAAATATCTCTGGGGTTTCCGCTGTTATCTCTGATTTTCCATAACGTGGTATAGTTTTTTGTATTCGTCGTCTGACCATTTTTAAACTGCATAACATCATTCATAGTAAAACCGGTTTGCGGATCATCGCCGGGATCGGCAACACTGCCAGGATAAGGAACATATTCACCCAGTAACGAACAATCAGTAGAACAATTAAATTTACTAAATCGCACAGAATAGCCCAGTTCAGTATCCATCGAAGGGGTTGCCCCAGAACAATTAACCCCAACATCAATGCTCATCTGTTTTGACTCACTATTCGGTTTTATAATCCCCATATCTATAGTGTTTTGAGGAGTAATAAGATAACAGTAAACAGAACCAGTATCTTGTGGTACGGTCTTATTATTGATTGCGACATAACCATCCAATTCCCATGCGTCTGGCTGGCCCTGATAATCACTAAATAACCCGGCAACGTATAATCCAGGCTTCACTATTTGGTTGGAATTATTAAAAAATATCTGACATAAAATTTGTCCTGCTCCTGCATTAAACAAATATCCCAAAGGGTAATAAGAGCTCATATCTGTTCCTGTAGGGGACAACACTTTTCCCAATGGTGAAGGAGGCGTGTTCAGAAGTCCGTTACAGCTCACGGAAATATCGACAGTAATGGAACTCCCAATGGACAGTGCAAATTTTCGATTATTTTGTGTTTGGTAACTACAGCGAACACCAAGCGCAACAGGAAAAACAGCACCTTGTGTATGACTTATGCCAGTAATTTCGCATTGCGCCTGGCTGCCATCAGAGACAGATGTTGCTAAGAATGATGCTGCGTGGGAACAAGAACAGACCATAAGGAACAGCAGGAACATAAATCTGAACATAAGTTTATCTCGAGGAAAGGGGGTGTTGATGACAAGTCAGGGTTAATTCATCTAAATAACGGTCGGAATCGTGCGGTAGTTTGAAAGATGTACTGCACTGTTTATTTATTTCACTACCCCATATAACGTGTAAGTATCCTTCATCAGTTAATCCGGATAAGTAAACTTCACCATTTTCACCAACAATTCCCGCATTCCCTTTATTATGATCCGTCGCTAGACTTACTATCGCACCAAAAGGGACAACACCTCGCTGATAATGCAACGTTATAATGGCCTGCCTTCCGGTGCGTACGGGATATTCTGCAACAACAACAGCACCTTTTGTCGGCACAACGCGTCTTCCGGTTTCCGTTAACATAACGTGGCTATCCAGACCATCAGGATCGAGATTAATAGCGTTATAGCGATAATTAGTGAGTGATGGAACCACGGCATAACCTCGCCAATCAGTATTTTCGTGAGTATTAACGATATGAACCCCGGAAGCGCCGGGGGCGCGGATCAGAGCAATACTATCCCCTAAAACAGGTGCCAGCGTCACTCCCCAAGGATGGATGACAACGCCGCCAGTAGCACTGGCGCTCGCCGTCTTCTGATGATGACTCCAGTCATAGGCAAATTGCGCATTACCCGTACTTCCGTCATACCCCATGTTTAACATTGTCATCGCATCCTGGCCTTGTGACGATGACTGTCCAAACTCATAATTCCAGTTGTCATTTAACATTCCGGAAAGGCTGGCCATTTGACTAAAATCCCCCCGAGGGTCGCGAATTGCCTGATAACTGAGATCACCATAACGGGAATTTGAATTGGATGAGAAGGTATCCAGCGGTACTGAAAGGTTAAAAGAAACCTCACAATTCTTTTTCTGCCCTGGCATGGTGAGCTGATTTTTATTAACGGAGATGTTTAACGACAGAGAAACCGAACTAACAGACAATCCATATCCAAAACTAAAACGGTTATCAGTTTCACTTGAATTCCAGTAATCCTCATGAATTGCGCTAAGATTCAAATTTCCCCAATGACTAAAATTTTGTCGCAAAATGATTTGTTGTAAATTCCGGCGACGCCTTCTGTTTCTGTATAATGCACCTAATACCTGACTCCCCATTAAAGAAGTTATAACAGGTAAAGTCTGACTATCCATGAAGGACATATAACCACGCGACGCATAACGAAAATCGTAGATATCAATAGTTGTACCCGTAGTAAGAAGATTTTTTGAGTACTTAAGTCGCCATGCATTACCCGATACCGTAGAACTATGAGGTTGGCTTGCATGAGACCAGGTATTATCAATCGATACAGCGCCCAATTCTCCCAGTGAAACGCCAGCACCTGCCGTCATGGCTACATAATTTCGAGAAAGCAAAAAGCCACCATAGCCAGTAGTGTTTGCAGGTAAACCATAAATAAGAGTTCCCTGTTCGAATGCTGGTTTAACATCCTTATGATAAGAGTTAAATATAGCTTTCCCCATCTCAAACTCATATTCAGCATGGCCATTTCGCTGCATGACGGGGAGTCCGGTATAGGGTTGAACCCACTGCTGGGTATTACCATTTGCTTCCCGGACAATTACCGTCAACTCACCGCTATTCATTGTCTGTGGGATATCTGTTAGCCGGAAATCTCCAGCAGCAACGGATGTCTGATAGATGAGATTATGATTCTGATAAATACTAACCTGCGCACGCGAGCTGGCAATACCAGAAATAACAGGAGCAAAACCACGTTGATTGTCAGGTTTCATGTCATCACTGGATCTCAACTTAAGACCTGTAAAATTAATACTGTCCAGTATGTCATTTTGTGTCCAGGTTTCTCCCAGAGTAAGTTCACTCTTTAATTGTTTTAGATCTCTCGCAATATATCGGTTAGAGAATGTCGGTGAATTTGCCTGTTGCGACCATGTAATGGAACTGCGTAACCGCCATGGTCCCCAATTTGCACCACCTTGTGATGAAAGAAAAAAAGAACGCATTCTTGCATGTCTGTTGGAGAAATCAGCATCACTTTGCATACCACTGAACATATAGTTAAACATCAGAGCGGGTATGCCGTCATCCCATTTGTCAACTGCAGGAAGCTGAGAGGATTCAGATGATTTCATTACTATTTGAGGAATCTCAACATTAAGTTTTAGTTTCTGCTGTTCAAAACGAAGCGTTGCGCCAGGAATAACACGTGACAAATCATCAATATATTCACCGTTTTTTAAAGCTGCAAGTGCGTCATTACTATTAGTATTAACGCCCCAACGACTAAGTTGTTCGCGGTTTAACTGCGCAGTCAGTTTTTCTCCGTGGGGAGATACCTTAAACTTAACCATTTCTGAAGATATCCATACAGTATTAACAATAACATCAACCAGATATGTTCCTTCAGCAAGTGATGATTCCTTTTCAAACTGACTAAGGTCTATTTTTTCTATGCTGCCCTGCTGGTCTGTCACCAGTAGATCAGGATCGAAATAATCTTCAGCATGACACGATTTCTGGGAAAAAAATGGCCCAACAATCATTAATATTAATGATAATCTGAGAAGGTTTGTTTCGACTCTGGATAAGAGCAGATCAATAAGTTTCTTATGATTCATGATTAGATGAAGAATAATGTGATATCTAATGCAGCGTGAAATTGACCATTTCCGGAATCACCATCAGGCGGAACACAAATGCCTGTGAATAGTTTTGCCTTGCTATCATTCAATGAGTGGAGTTCACCTGAAGGAGCTGGCGTTACTGGCCAGGGAAGTAAATTTGCAGTAAGATTATTATAATTAATCACATTACCCTGGTTACAATGTGCAATGTTGGGTGCCGTAAATTGATCGGTAAAATTAAAAACAGCGGATAACTTAACATTTTTCGAATCTGCTGCACGGAAAGTGCGATCAGTATCTGCCACCTGCCCGCTAAAACCAACCATCACATTCTTTCCCGCATCAATGAGGCCTGTGCAGTTATTCAGAGTTAGTTCGAGAATATCAAGCGGATAGACATTATTTGGACCTACAGCAGCCAGTACCGATTTATTTATCGTCGTTTCAACCTCTGTTTTATCCAGAGAGATATCGCATGTTGTGGCTTCAACAACTGCATGAAAGTTTAAATATGCATATTCCTCTAAAGGAGCAGATGTCGGAGTTGGCATCGTAATTGCCTGCGTAACAACAGGGGCAAAAAAAATCAGAATGCTACAAAAAATATAGGGGAATTTTCTTATCAAAACATTCATATCACAACTCGCTAAAAATCCATTTGATATAAATCAGATGGCACACCAGAGTCATCCCGAAAACGCCATGAAACCTGATGCACGCCAGGTGAGCAATGTTGAACAGAAGTATTTATTTCCAATTTACCATAAGGTGGTACGGGTCTAATAAGTAGAGACTTTTTTATCTTATACTTATCAATAAATAGCTGCGTCACTTCCCTGTAATAACCCGAGCGATTTAAAATATTTAATTCACCATTATTGCAAGAAAAATAAATATCTTTTTCCTTAATTGAATCAAACATCGGGCGCCAGTAGACCCTGATGTTATAAGCAGTGACTAAGCGTAACTTAACCGAATTATACATTTTAATTTCAGATGGTATTAGTCTTAGCGTCAAATAGTATAAACTTTCTCTGCTTGATGGTAAGAGAATCGCGCGTGACGGCACTGCAAGTAAAGACACTAAGGTATCATCACCGGCACGTAGTTCGTGGACAGGAGGAGAAACTATAAAGGGTGAGACTTGATTATCATTAGCTGCCATACCCGTTTTAGGATCGTAACTTTGAATTACTGCCTGTAATAAATAATGCTCGGCTGTATGGTTAACCACCCTGAGCACGATTTTATTTAAATGTGAAGAGAAGACCAGTTTAGTTTTATTAATGAAAATACCCTGTGTAGTCTCATCGCACAACCCTTTGTTTGTTATTACTATTATAAGAAACACAACTATCTTGCGCAGAAAGGGCATAGATATCCTTTGTTATAATAAATTGTACGTCATCATTCTGGTTTCACCGCCCTGACCATTGATGAGGGTCCATTTAATTTCATCCCCTGACGATGTTATTACCTTATCAAGTGTAATTTTACTAAAAGGGGTTATTGTTCTCTGTTTACCATCTAATGCTATTTCTGTTCCATTGACAAAAACTCTGCTAAGCGTCATAAAATACGGACTGGTATTGCTGATCGTCAACGCATGTTCTTTTTTCGTAAATGATAATAATGAAACAGACTTCTCCCACGATACATTAAGGTCAGCGGGACGTGAAAGAAGTTTAATAATTAAACTCAGTGATACCGATAGCTGCTGTTTGACTTTGTTCAGTTCAAAAAATTTTTTATCAATTGCAGGTATGCTCTTGAAAACAATGTATTGTAATGTTTCTTGATTATGTTGCCATACCGGTTGCCGACGAATTATCTGTACTGTTTGCGACTGACCTGATGGCAATTTGAAAATCGGTGGCAAAATGTAAAAATTTTCCGAGGGTGTTAGTTTCTCTGTACTGCCGAGAGAATGAACAATTCCGCTCTGCACAAGCCAGGTATATTTACTGGTATTGCTAATCACTATCTCTGTGCTGTGCAATGTAGAGCTCATAATGACCCTGGTATGATCAATACTTAACCCATCAGCATGACTTTTTACAGGTAAACATAAGATAATGAACAAAAAGTACAGGGTGCGCATATTAATGAACTTTTCCCTGATGCATTTCTGCCATACCAAGATCGTTGAGAGTGACCCATGACACCTGTCGGTTGTTCCCAATTTTTGTGGACGTTAGGTCTATAGACTCAAAGGGAGAGATCATCCCCATATTTTTCAGAGTAATAGTAGCTATACTATTATGACCAAAAAAGAGGTCATGAAGCGAAATGTAATACGGACTATTATTCATAATTTTGACGCCCGTAGCAGTACGATTAAATACAATTTCTTTGGCTGCTTCATCAGCCCCCTCTTCCGTCAATCCAACTGGACGGTAAAACATTTTTATTTGTGAGGATAAAGAAAATATAATTCCAGCCTGAGTTTCAGGTAGTATCACATCTTGTAATGGTTCTGATGTGATAATACCACGAGAGATAAAATAAAAAACTGACTCTCTATCACGGGGAAGTTTGTCAACATTTTCCAACGCAATCATTTTGACTATTGATTCATTTCTTGGCGAAACTTTTTCAATTCCAGGAAGTACTTTAAAGTACTGACTATCCGGTTTACCGGCACTAACTCTGGTAATATAACTTTGCATCAACCAGGTATTGTCAGTATTATTTCTCAAACTTACCGAAACTGATGTCTTTCCTGCTGGATAAATTATCCTTAACGCATTAATTCCAATCCCATCTGCCCATGCAGATGGCAATAAAAAAAGAAACAACAAACTCAGTGAAAATTTAATCAACATAACCCTTTTACCGTATGCTTATTGGTAAATCATCATAAAATCCACAGGCACTTTAATATGCTGAGCAGACGCAGTATTCGCATTTATCGCCTGTAATGATGCGGTCAACGTTGTTTGTTTTCCATCAATTGAACTTATCACATCGCCTTTAGACACGTTGGCCAACTGAATATAATCATTGTTTTTAATTTCTGTCATAGTGGATGTATTGGCCGCAAAATCATACACACGACCTTTGAGAACCACGCCAACATCGTTTATCCCGGTATTACTCCATAATGTTGGCTCACCAGGAATACCCATTCCTGGACTAAATAATACTTCAGCATAAACCCCTCCATCACCCGGAACAGTTCCTTGTGAACTACCGGACTCGGTACAATTAGAGGCCCTTAAGTCAAAAGATTTTGTTCCCACATCTGTTTTTGACTTTGCAAAATCATTTTTTGAGAACGTACCTAATACTATGCTTTCATTTGATACACTAATATCGCATGTTGTTTCCGAAATTTCTGCATAGACATCAATATGAGCTGGTTTGCCAATTGCTATAGCGTTATTCCATACTCCCATTGTAACTATAGCCGTCAGAATACTTAGCGAATACCAATATTTCACAATAATTACCTTACTCATTATTTACAACAATAGCTAAATTCCCTTGTCATTCCTGAATCCAGTTACAAAACTAAAACTCACTTTCAGGAAAATATATCGCTAACAATCAAAAAATCTCGTAATTGAGTATATACAGCTCTGTAAATCAGAAATAGTATCAGAAACAAGATAAAAAAAGAAAAAAAGAAGATATATTTCAAAACAATAATTACGCCTTTTAGCTAAATTCCTGGATTAAAATTGTTCACTAAAAAAAATAAAACACTATACCTGTACTCATTGAAGCTATTTGATTTTATCCTTTCTGAGGATCATGCTACGCAACATGAAGTTGTCATCATCCATCAACAATAAGTCGGGCCAGGAACACCGGTACATCAGGAGGTGTGGTAAATGAGCTGGCGATGGTATTGACGACTTCTGAACGATGAAGCTCCATTATGATTGCCAGAGCTCAGCGCCAGCATAAACCACCGTAGATTGGTCACCTTATCCACGAGTTGATGAATAAAGGCTGTAAACGGTAGTTCTGCGGTAGACTGGTTATGGTCGTGGACGAAATCTGAAGCATCGATAACAGCTAATCATTTGTTGGTATGCACCCATCTATGTGTTTCATATCCCTCACTTAATCAATGAGATAAAAAAGATCAGCCTGATATTGTCAATATCAGGCTCATGTATCATCACTGTACAGTCTTCATATGAATCCGATACGGTAAATATGAAAATTAATGAATGGGCATACTTGCAACAACCTGCATTTCGTCAGTGTACAAGAATTCAGGGATTCGATGTCGCCCCCCCCTTCCTGATATAGCGACGCTGATGGCATCCCGAATTATTACTTATTTTAAGATAGTGAATAAATCACCTTAGGTTCTTTGTGTATAGTTCATTTCGTTAAGTAATTTTATCTTGCTTATTAAACTTTTGATTTACATAAGTGCCTGCCAAAATTCACATAAGAAATCACCAGGGACATAAAAAACAATTATGACAGTATCAGAATTCTGTTATCAGGTGGTTATTAATCATTATGTTTTAACCAGTTTCACGTATTGATAATAGATTAATGTTTATATGGTAATACATATTTGGCAAGGAGATATAATATGAACCCTGAATTGAATTTTGATGATGAAACCGGTGTGCTTATGTTTGGAAAAAAATCGACCAGATTAAGCCCAAAAGAAGCGGCGTTGTTTTCGTTGCTGCTGCATAAGCAGCAGTCAGATAGTATTCTACCACGAAATGAGCTTGCTCAATCTGTTTGGGGAGAACGATGGGAGGTGATCAGTAATAATAATATTCAGCAGCTTATTCTTCAGCTTCGTAGAAAAATTGATGCTGTCGGTGGACCAGTGATAATTGAAAACATTTACAAACGAGGTTATAAAATGACCATTCATGCACAAGGAGCTGGAAATACGATAAGACGTAATTTAATCACTCGATTTGTTTCACTAATATTAAATTTTATTTGAGTTCACGCTACACACACTATACCTATAATTATTTATGTAGCCTAATAGTTTAATTCCTTATTAGTGACATTAGAATAATTAAATTTCAATATTATGCAATGCTTTAGCTATTGTTCCTCTGTGCATCCAGATGGCAGGGGAATATTTTTTATTAACACTGCAATATAGCAACCACAGTATCATTTCTGACAAAACGCTTACAGGTCATATAATTAACATACAAATCATTTATTAACTAATTTGACAAAACTATAATTGAAGAAACAAGCTACCATTGGCATAAACGTTCTTCTTCATTTTTATTTATAAATCACTGAAATGTTATTTTTTAACTAATAATCAAGAATAATTGTAGTTACTCTCTATATTCCACAATCTTTTGATTATCGGCGTTATTGTTTTTTTAAATTTTTACTCAGCTAATTTGTCAACAGGAAATGTAGCACTATTGAGCCTTTCATTTGCTTTAATAACCAGGTTGTATCACAACCTTACCTTTGAATATTAACAAGTTCAGGTCAATGACGAGGCTCACCTTGCATGATTCCTCAGCTCCCCTCGTTATCTTTGGCTACGTCCAGAGTTACATGGTAAATTTTAAACATGTTCCTTTATATGGTTTGGTACCCGATCATAATGTGCACTTTCAATAAGTTATAACCAAAACCACATTCTTCAGTAACTTGTTATTCTTAATTGATACAATCAAATGACAGGTGATGCCAGATTTCATAATTATCATCAAGATTTTATTTTTTTTCGTGTGAAAATGAATGTATCTGATAGATCAATAACCCTGGATTTTATTGTTTTTAATGGAGAATTATATGATAACAAAGATGACAACCAGGTTACTTTTTGCCGGCACACTAATTCTTCCCGCTTTTGCTTTTTCTTCAGTTCTTACGGCACAGCAAAAAAATTATCTTGAAGAAATTATGGCGGCACAAATCAGTAATGAACAAGATAGAACAGCGATCAAAAATGAGTGGACCGAAGCACATCAGGTAGCAGAATTCCTGTGCCTCCCCGTTGCAATGACTGTTATACAAAAACATGAATCTCTCGTCGAGAAAGTCACACTCAGTGACGGGGAACAAAATAGTTTAATATTACATACTCCTATCAGACTAACTGGCAATGGCCAATACCTTATTTACGGGTCGAAATGGATCCCATTTTATTTCCGCTGTGATCTATCTTCTATCACTGGCAAAGTGACCCGCTTTGTAATTGATCATCATACTCCATATCCTCATAGAAATGCCGTTTTACAATAGCCCCCCCCCCGCCAACTTCACATTTATCATAGATAAATCATTCCTGTTACCAGGCAGGAATGAGTATTATTCCTGCTCACTCTCTGATGATATATACCTTTTTTTGTTACAGTAACTTCAGGTTACCCGCCCCCACGATTTCCGCCGTATATGCCACTGTTGTTCCTCTTATTTTTCTATGTCCATTTCATACTCAGCCATAACTGAGTTTACGATCTGAACTATCGTAGCCTAGTTTTCGTCATCATTTCGCAGCCAGGATGATAAACAGCAGTCTTATGCCAGTTAGCATCTAAGCGCCAGAGGATTATGACACGTTTAACCACCTTCAATGATCACAGACATAAGTAATCAACTGTATTGAATATCTGATACAAATCTTCTATTTTTATATTATTTTTATTACACTGGTCAATAATAAGTATTTCGCTTCGACAATACTGTTCAGTTAGACAAACGTAGTGTGTGTGATATAAGAAGTAGATACTCAAGCAGAACATAAGGAACATGATATGAAAAAAATACACGTCCTACTACTAGTCTCATTCATATTATCAGGATGCACAACAGAATGGCAACGCACTCGCTCTGATGCCCAGGATCTTTCAACTGCACAATATGAATGCGGAACATTGGCTGAAGAGAAATATCCCGTTAAGAATAGAGTAGCGGAAAGAACAGTTTATGAAGCACACGTCGAAAAATGTCGCAACAACAGGCACTGCAAAAAAAAGTATGATAGCTCACCAACCTTACGAAGTTATGTGATTGATGTCAATGAACATACTCGTTATGAGTGGATAGAACTTTGTATGCAACAAAGGGGATGGATATCCAAAGTTAAAGTGCTTATGTAAGGTAAGTGATAAGAATAATTATCAGGCAATGGCCCTATATACACAATTTTTAATCCTGTTAATAATGATTCTTGTGTGAGGTAATTCCTGCTACAACCGTCCTACTCATTGTTCGATTTTCCCACCATGTATCATGGTGGGTATTTTTTATCTCAAAAGAAAATATCATCTAAATATGATTACGCTCGATTATCTTTATCGTTATAATTTTAGTCAGTGCGCATTTTGTATTCTTCAATATATCCCTGTTCATTACCGATACATTATTGTATTGCTATATAATTCCCCCCTACTGACATCATACATCGACAGCTGCCACAAAAACTACGGGCATACGCTTCACTATATTTGTCACAGCGCCGCTATATGCCCGTACTAAAACAGTAATATGTTACTGTAATCCGGATTCTGTTTTCTGTCAGAAAGTCTCGCTTAATTGAGCCACAGCACCATATGTCCGATCAGTGCCCACCAGGCCTGCCAGATCCAGATGTACCATATTAAAAGGTGAAATGCCGATACCGGCAGTAAAGGCGCTACCCTCTGAAGAAGCGATGTTCTGACGATAGCCCGCACGTAGTTGCACCCAATTCCAGGCGTTAACTTCAGCCCCCATAGCCGCAAACTGGCGCTTTGTATCATGGGTAAAACCACTGGCCGGCGTCAGATCTACATCCAATGCAGTCGTCACGATTCCGTTATGCCATGAGCCCCCGGCAGTTACCTGTGGGCGAATCCTGAAGGTTTCTTTCAGCCCGTTAACTTCTTTCGTATCAATACTACGGGGAACAATATTTTGCCCAGCCAGACCCAGCATCCAGTGTTCATTCAGCTCAGTAGCAAAACCAATGTCGGCATTAATACCGGGAGTATTATTACGGTATTCATGGCTACGGAAATCGTGGCTGTCGTAATTCTGTACCGTGGTATTGTAATTAAACAGATCCACACGCTGATATTTCGGAGTTACGCCAAGAGAATACCTGAGCCCGTTCGTCTCAAACGTCCTAGCAATAGCAATCCCGACATCACTCACTGCCGCCGCACGACCATAGGCCCGCGATGTCAACGTATCAGTATCGCTCGCTGTTGGAATAATTTTGCCCTTAGTCACATCATCCAGATATT
Source organism: Escherichia sp. E10V10 (assembly GCF_004211985.1). Lineage (NCBI taxonomy): Bacteria > Pseudomonadati > Pseudomonadota > Gammaproteobacteria > Enterobacterales > Enterobacteriaceae > Escherichia > Escherichia sp. E10V10. The sequence continues at coordinate 14,037 of NZ_RHJO01000020.1, forward strand.
GCAGATCGTGGTCGCTGACCTTTCCTTCCACCGTTGCCGTCCCCCATGACTTCAGTATCAGGGCAAAAGGTAATTGACTGTTCGGAACTGTCGCGACCATGCCTACACTCGCCAGCACATTCACCTGTGTATTTTTAAATTTCTCCAGTTGATGTTGCAGATCGGTCGCGGCCCCCAAAGGCGCGACTGCACCAGATAGAGCTGCATCATAGCGATCCCAGGCATCTTTCACGGCATCCACATCGCTCTGCAAATGGTCGGGATCCGATACCTGTACTCCGACTGACGGCAGAATCATGCTGAAATCATCGGAAGCGGTGGCACTCGTCATCAGTGCCGGATTAGCGAGTGCTGCCGCACAATAATGAGACGATGCAACTCCCGTCCCTCCCATAGCATCATTACTGGCTTCCATATAGGTCGTAGACGACTGAGCATTACCAGACAGAGCAGTAAAAAAAGCACAGGTCAGCAGAGAATACTGACTTAGCGTAAATTTCATTTTTATTTTCCTGGCCAAAAGAATGAATTGTTTTTAATAAAAATCCCACCGAAGCTATATACAGGCATCGCCCCCAAAAAATAGTGCGTAGTTATCACGAAGGGAGATTCTGATATTTAATCGATGCCGAAACAGATTGTTTCCTATAACTCAAGACACCTAACCAATCGGTAAGTTCACGGATATTAATCGCAGTAACTAATAATCTTTTTTTAATACTCTGAGGCTGGTTCAGCACTACCATGTCCAGCATCAGACAATGCTTACTTATTGATTTTAATGAATATAACTTACATAAACGACAATGTGTATTTAATTTACGACTTACAAGCACGCCATTCCTGTGTTACGCAGGACTCTCATATTTTCCGTATTTTGCACATTATTTTATTTATGTTTATTTAAATTCATTCAGTTATGATTTTTTATCAAACATCATATTTTAGCCTTATGTAAAATAAAATCACCACCACCGTACAATTCATTAACAAATAAACCATTGATGATATACAAAAATAGTCACACCAAACAGTAAATTACTTTAAGAAAACACAATTCGTATTTCACGTTCTAATCCATCACTGAATAGGAAAGCAGATTCATTGTAACAGCTCCTGCTTTATGACTTCCCATCAGAATTTCATCACGACACCATCAGGATATTCCAGTCTCCCGTTGCAATGATAGACGAACAAAATCCGATCTTTTCTACCCGTTCAAAAGCCGGTCCAGAGTTAACAGTTTTTCACATCGTGCCAACTCCCGGGTTCAAAGAGATCTTAAAGAAATCATCGGATGAATTTACAGCATCGGAATTTCTACATATTAACGAGAGGTCTACATTATGTATCGACATCATCGTTCTTTATTGTTTTTACTGATGTTAGGTTACCATGCCTCAACACTGGCATCGCCGGTACACCACATCAGACACACTCCTGTCGTCAATCATCATCGCAAAACAAAAACATCCCACTCGACAAGACAGCATAAATTGTCGCCCAATACAGTCTTCATTAATACGCTGATGGCACAACTGGGTAAGCCATATCGCTGGGGAGGCGCTTCCCCTGAAACCGGATTTGATTGCAGTGGTCTTATCTGGTACGCGTGGCGTAAGAATTTTCACATTACCCTTCCCAGGACCGCCGCCGGCATGTATTCCATGCCACAGGCACACCATGTTCCTTATATGCTTCTACAACCTGGTGACATGGTATTTTTCTCAATACATGGGGAACGTGTCGATCATGTCGGTGTTTATGTGGGAAATGGACATTTCATAGAAGCGCCACATACAGGGCAAAATGTCAAAATTGTCAGCCTGGAAAAAGATTTTTACCGCCGTCATTATCTGGGAGCAAGACGTCTGATGATTTCCTGAGGCGTTCCGATTCCGTATGCTGACCACACAAAAGCAGGGAGGACTTCAGTACATCCTTATACTGGACGGACTGGAGTTCTCCCTCCAATGGATATGTGCTTAGAAAGCGTCATATATATCCATCATTCTCTCTGGAGAGAGACCGCCCGGAAACGGGGAACACTTATGCGATCATCGAGAAGAACAATTCACCAGACATATCAAATTATTTCTATATCGCACACCACTTTATACCTATCAAATTAATTAACCAAATGATTTAAAACGATATTTATAGACTTCACCATAAGGATATAATAATTATTATTCCTATGGTAATAAATTATACAGTACATAAGATTGAATGAACGATAAGATAACCATAAACAGGTTAGTATATAAGCCATAAATAACATCGGATTTCATTTAATTTTATTAATATCCATAGTGTTCCATTCTACAGGAATAAAAATATTAATTTTACCAGCAATGAGGGGTTGTTTATGAATGCAATTACCGGTGTTTTAGTGGATGGATATATTTTTGATATTAAAAATTATATGATTGATGATTATCATTTTCCTAACACTCTGTTCCCTGGTGCTACCTTTAAGATGGTCATTGATGATGACCCGGCCAACAATACTAACGTAGCCTGGAAGTGTATTCCTGATAAAATACTGACTGTTAGTCAGGATGGCACAGTGACCTTTCCGAACGTGGATGAAAGTTGTTGTAGTAAATCGTTTTATATTTTTGCTTAGTGAATTTTTGTCAGGATATACCTTTACTGTAAAACGTTATTTTAAATATAGCACTAAAATTTATCACACAAAAGAAGGGGCTTTAACATGGATTGCAAGTGTAAAGGGACAACTTCCAGCACGGCGCGATATTAATGATTCCGATTTGAACAATTATGAACAATATAACAGGCGCGAGGTTAATACCGGCCTTTATCAGGAATGGGGCACATTGGCTAATGTTGGATGGAAATTAGAACCACAGTTAGATGGTTACTGTCGCATTTATACGGCTGAAAACGATGAATTTTATTGTGCAGAGAATAATAGACTAGATCAGCTCACTGATTCTGGGTATATCGTTCAGGCAGTAGCATTCTATGGCGAGCCTATAGCCAAGTAGTGAGAAAGGTTAAATTCCTTTGCTCACTGTCATTTTCATTATTGTAAAGTAAACAACCACTAAAATTATCAAAATACACGCAGTAAAAAAGGATCTTATAAAGATCCTTTCTTGCGCTATCCATACAGTCCTTATCCTTACCAAACCTGTCTGCAACACCAGACCGTACGAATGAGGACGTTTGAGGTACAATCTTACTGCATTTCGCTCGTTTTTATGCTCCAGGAAATCTGAAGCGTTTAACGTTCATAGCAGGAATCGATTACCTGTCTGTTGTAAATCCTGACCAGGCACTTTCACCAGTTACAGTTCTTAAATTGCAACCATGTGCAGATTATCGCTTCTCGCGTGATGCACATTTTTCTGGAACAACAGTGACGCTCTCACTTTTTAGCTCGACAATTTTTTGTTTTACGGGAGCCTGAGTTAATACTTCAGCTTTACCTGTAAAAACACCACCTTTCTTAATAGATAAAGAAATATAAACCAATGTTCCATCCAGACGGCCATTTTCATAAATATCAACAGAATCAGACTGACAATGCCCTTTTATATTACCATCCACAATTAACTCCCGGCTGGTAATATTTCCTTCCACGACACCATTGCGCATTATTTTCACCAACCCATCCTTAGCAATTACGTTCCCATTCACACAACCATAGATGTATATTTGTTTATTAGAATTTATATTGCCATCAAAGACGACATCACTGGCAATAACCGTGCTATCTGTCCCTGTCTCATTAGCTGAATTTCTGTTTTCCATTTTTTTTACAGTACTACCGACGTCTACAACACTTTCCGGTGTTGAAAGTATTTCTAATTTATCTTTTGCTGCCTTAGATTTGTTAAACATCATGAGTATCCTTTTCTGTAAAAAATGCGTTGAGAAAGAAAAAATTATGAGAAAAAACAATATCACTGCGATAAAAAACTTTCCTGAATACCAGAAAAATAATGCCAGACTCCAGGAAATGATTCCCGCATTCAGAAACATGTTGTTCGCTGTATAATTATGAGAAATAGAGTTCATCGGTGAAATCATCTGTAAACGATATCTTCGGGAAGATGCTTATCCCAAATGATGTTAAGGCAAGGTAACTTCCCCATAAATACAGTCGCCATTACTGTGATTGTGTACGCTACCTCATCCCACAATAACTGTGATGTATTGCTTCTCATCTCAACATATTTACTTTGATTTACAATAATCATGGACCGGGACATAACATACCTTCTTCAGTGGTTATACGACTGCAATGAGGATCGCTGCCGCAATGTACATTGACTCACTGTACAAATCGGCCCAGGGGGAAAATTCTAAAGGGTTGAGGTCATGCGCTAAACGGTAGGTAACCAGAAAGTGTCGTTGGCCATCTGAACAGAGATAATATGCTCTCCACAGAACATGACAGCCGATGGCGTAAAAAGTATCGCAACAATAACAACCATGAAGGGTGTAATGATGGGACTATAGCCTGATGGCGGCTCACGAAAGAACAGGGGTAGTTAGTTGCCAGCTGCCCACCATGGGTATAAACGCGGTGGTCCTGGATACACGCTATCTTGAATCACCTTAACTGGTTGAGAGATGGCCAGTTTTAGTTAATCAATACAAATCCACGTTAAGCGTTATGTGTTGATATCGATGCGAAGGTATTGAGAAAGTAGTGAGCCGTACAGGGTTAGCCTACCGGACATCATGAAACCGGCGCGAATGCCTTCGCCCCTGTACACCCATCATATGCGAAAGTGACCATGCTTAGGGCATAAAAAAACCGCTAATGCGGTATATGGCACGATGATTGTCGGGAGGCTAATCCCGGCCGCAGATTTACTACAGCACTGGAATATTCTACCAATGGCACATTTATGTCAATTCGGGTAATTACCGGGGAGTTATTCAAATGGTTAATGAGTCAACGCTAAGTCAGGCATTGCCCATGAGCCCCTGATCAGCAAGTCATCCATAACATCAGGAATAGAGAAAGATATGAGCCAGACATTAGCTGCTCGGGTTCTTATAAATAATCAGTAACAGCCAAATCAACCTGAGCTAATAGACCTTATAAGTTCAGAAGCACTATTCTTATAATTAGTTACTAACTCAATGATCTGTTTAACTTCAAAATAAAGAGAAGGATCAACTACAGGAATAACATCATTACTCTTACATATAAATTTAGTTTTCTCACTACCTGAATAACAACGTTCAGCCTCAGCAAGAATAGATATTACTGAACCGCATTCAATATTGTATTCTATTAAATTTCCATTTAATGAGATAGCAGGGATCCTGAATTTTGATTTGATTTTATCATTACCATCTATTATCAAACCTTTTGATTCAAGATATTTTTCCATTACTGTAACATAATCAGTACCCAATGCTTCCAACCCTGCAACTATCGCAAAGATGTTCTGTATATTATTCTGTATAATCAATGTGTTATCTAATAATTTTTTCGCATATTCTATATATTGCAAGGATGATTTTTGCCACTTTTGATACTCTTCGTTTCTGTTTTCATTTTCCTTTTTTACAACATCTATATATTGATAAATTTCCCTAAAATCCCCCTCTCCCCCATTCAGTTCGAAAATACCAGAAATGCCTCGCGTTATATCGTGCAGTAATATTTTAATTGCTTCATTGAGCTTATCATTTGCTTTCTGGTAACGTTTTGAACGTATTAAAGCTTGTTGGCGAGTTTTCTCTAATTTTTCTGCGATTCGAGCATTAACAACAAAATCACCTTCAATTGTGGATTCAGGGAAGGCCGGATAATGATATTTTTTGATAAGTGACAGAGCGTAAGGTTCTTTGCTTACATCTACCACCTGAACAGGAAATTGAACCAGTATTGGCAGGTCATCGCAATAATGTGATGACGTCTCACTACGAAAAGCTAATGTCCCGTTAATCCCTAATTTTTTTACACAATGGTCATCAACGCTACACATAGTAAAGTATGCGTCTACTAACTGAAACCTCTTCAACAACCGCTGTCGGCAATCAGAATTTTTTGCTATATCCAGCAATCGGCATAATAGCCGGTAGTTGCCGTAACCAGACTTATCATTTGTAGATACCAATAAACTCAAACTGAGACAGGCCTGTGAGACCAGGTGACGCAATGCTTCAACATAGTTTTGTTGAGCAAGTTCTTTTTCTGCGCTTTCAGATAGTTTTGCTATTTGCGAAGATACCATTAATAAACCAGCAATTACCTTCGCTTCTTTTTTCTGCGCCTTGCCAAAATCAGGGCTAATTGTACGCATGATAATATTGAGACAGTTATGAATTGCATAATCAGCAATAGCATCAGCCCTGCTAAAATCGACGTTTACCCCTGCAACATCCAGCTGATATTTTGTCGAATACGTTTCAATTCCATCCAATGCAGCGGTTTCTAAATGACTCATCGCACATACAGTAGAGCATACCTGGACATATTTTTCTGACATATGCGATTTTCTCCCTTCAAAAGGATCGGCACACTAAGCTGATATGTCTTAACACGACTTAACAAGCACAGAACACATCATCAGTTGCGATCCCGACGCTTAATCCTTACGGTTCTTTTATTCAGATTTTCCAACGTTAACGTTAATAAAATAAAAACTGGGTCAAACAGCCATCATGGCAATACTGTCGCAAGGTGAACAGTTCAGTATTTATCTAAACGTTTTTTGCCTACATACCTGAAAAGTACATGAAGGATTATTGGTACATAGTAGCCATTACATTCCGAAATAAAGCTCTTTTCTATCAGGTTGTTGCCTTACTGTAATCTGCCATTTAGTCATGCTGACTTATACAAAGCGATTTCATGTTCTACTGAACCGCCTTTTTCATTCATGATGATTAAAATCTTTCGCCAACCTTCAGTGTAAGCAATCCATTGATTTACTGAATTTTTTCAAAAAATTTCAGGTTGAAATCGTCAACATTAGCATTCGTGTACTTAAGGTTCCTCTGTCAGTCATTAACCATACGTTGGTCCACACCTTTAACAGATACGTTTTATAACAACGTTTCATCATTTAACAATGTTAAGTGAGATTTTTATTGATAAAGCGACCAGGTAGCTATTTGCAGGCAGTAAGAAAAGCGCATCAACAGACTTTATAGCCCAAAAATTTGAGGTCAGAACTCAATCCGTAATTTCCACTTTCAGTTCCGGCGCCAATGAGTCGAGAGTCACAATAGGTATAATGTGTTAACAATCACTGAATGATATTTCAGCCCTCTTCACCCTGGTGATTTCGCCATAGAGAAAACACAAATAAAGCTTTGATTTATAGCGTTTTTTACTACCGATTTCAGGGTGAAATCGACACACGGTTACTCAGTGCAAACTATTATTTCATACATAACTTTATAATTTTTTTTACCAATGAGAAATATGGCAGAAATGGATACTACGTCCACATATCAGCCATATTAAATGGAGTACCTTTCCACATATGACATAAAAAAAGGACTAAGCATCTCGATCAAAGAAAAGCTATCTTCATACAGCGGGCTAAGAACGTAAGGAATGAATTAATAATGACAAGAAGAAAACAATTAAATAGCCTGCTAAAAATCGGGCGACATCATGGGGGAAGCTTTTCAACTTACAGACTGATATGAATCAAAAAAGAATAACACACATATGAATAACAGAATTAAAGGGTAATTAGCCAGAAAAGACGGTTCAAGTTTTGATGTCATTTCTATAAAAGACCAATTCAAATTAATACTATAGATAGTAATCTTATACTCTGGCTGACCAGGATAATGAAGGATTGTCCTTATGATAAACTATAGACAGAACATACTTATTAAGGATAAATAAGCTACAGTGAGTAATAAGCATCTTTAATATGCATGAGCATAAGTATGATCATCACCAGGCTCTAACCTAGAATGCCAGGATATAGTTATCGTTTTGAATTATTTATTGTTTATTCATATATTGATTTTAAATTGCACAAACATTCGTACGCTCAAAAGAGCAAGAAGCCAGAGCTATCAAAGCAATCTGAACCAGATCATGATGCATAAGCTATAGAGAGAACAGATGTTGTAAGAGATATCTTCAGATTAGCTCTGTTATTTTGAAATAACATATAGATATAAAAATACATATGATAAATGATACAGATATAACAGGCACTTTCGTTAATCAGACAACATTATATCCTCATCGCTCAAACCAATATAACAGTGTGTCATAAGCACTTTATCAGCTTTCTTACACTCTTACATGATAACCACGTCCCGAACTTTGGCCTCTGAGCTTTCCTGTCTTTATCTTTTCTTTAGCTGATGTTTCTCAGCATATCAGTACGTTAGTTTCATTTAAATAAACTATAGGCAGCAATATAAACTATAGAGAGTAACATATGCTATAGGTAGTAACATAAACTATAGAGAGGGAGTAGTGTCGATTTTTAAGATTAATATAAGCTATAGCGAGTATAAGCACTAAGGCAAAAAACAAGTAACTATCTGATTTATATTGCATTAATAGCATTTGTGTTTACTTTTTAATCTGCTTATTACTTATTATATTTAAATCAGTAATCCTTAACTTGATGCAAACACCATTGAGCAGAGCAAAGGTCGTCAAAATCCTATGTAAAACCAGGCTTAAAAGAAATCAATAGTGATGCAGAACAGCACCACTATTGATGTAAGAATGAGAGGGGATGTATAAAACACATTAATTTTCAGCTAGTTATATAAAAAACTGAAGATATCAGCGTTGCAAAATCGAAAGACACTATCCGATTAAACATAAACTATAGTGAGTATTCAGTCCATTCTACTGACTACAGCTTATGTTTTACGAAGGTTCAAAAGAGCTTCCAAATCTTTGAGATCAATCCCCAGCTTTTCTAGTAACTTAACTTTTTCAATCAGAGAAGGATCAACCGAGTCATTTGTATGCTCAGGTTGTTCATAGGCTTCACTATCAGAGCGGGGAGCTTTTAACTTAGGCCTGCGATAATGCACGTTAAAATACACACTCCGTCCACGTTGCAGCTCCGTGTAATCCAGATATCCGATCTCTTTCAGCTGCTCCATTGCCCTGCGAACCGTCTGATTTTGCGAAAAAACAGGCGATTTCAGGTTTAGCCTGGCGCGCAAACGCGCTATTGAGATAGGTGCAGGATTTTTGGGCAAGCTTTCGATATAGGTGTACAGAGCCTGCGCGGACTCACGCCGCTTAAGCGCGTTTATCGCTTTTAACTGCAACAGAACTTTTCGGTCAAACTGATAAAGCTCAAATAATCGGGGGTCAGCCTGGAGTATGACGATATCTTTAGCTGTGTCGTAGTACGCGGATTGAACCAAATGCGTCGTATATTCTTTAGTCTGGCTGGTAAACGAAATGACTGTCCCGGCAATCCGTTTTAAGGAAGGGCTGATACGTTCACGAAGCTTTTTAGACGATCGGCTTGACGGGATCCCGCAAAGCTTTACAAATTCAACAAACGAAAGCTGAACCTTATCACCTATAACTTTATGTTTTGCAAAAGAATGTATGATTCCCACCCAGGTTTTGAAATCATTGTCCATATCCAGTCGCGGGCCAATGATTTCCACTTTGTCAAAACCCTCAGCCTTAGCAAGTGAGAGTCTGGTCAACTCTTCAGTGGCATCTGTCGTTGAGAGTGTATTTTTTTTACTGTTTTTAAGCGATTTGAGGGTAGGCACAAATACCCCCAGGCGCATTAGCGCAACAGGCTGTACAGTGTTATTAGCGTTCGGAGTAAGAGATACAACTTCTCCTGTTCGCTTATCTACTTCATCAAAAAAATCTTTAATATCAATATCTTTTTCCAAAATCAGCTCCAAGTTTGGGCACCCAGTCCATATAACCGAGCTAATAGCACAAGAAAACAGCTGTTGATATGCTGTGCGTAACCTGTGTATACACCTGTATGAATCTATAAGGGCATCCGTATGTCATTATAAAATAAAGAAAAAATACATTATCGCTATCGTTTAATTTTATAGAGAGTGCTCACTATAGCTTATACAGACTGCAAACTACAGCCTGGGTTTATCTCGCTACAGCATATATGAATGCAGGCTATAGTTTATAATTTACAAACTATAGCTTATCAAGATCGCCCGGAAGTCAATGTTGACGCAGGCTACAGCGATCTGGGATCTATTTAGGATCTTAAAAGGATCTACTTAGGATCAACTACTGTGATCTAAACGAATAAAGTAATTATGAGTAATGAGCAGAAAAGTTCATCGCCAGAACCCGGGAATGACAAGAGACATCAGCTGATTATCTGAAGGTAAAGTGTGCCAGGCAATCATCATCAACCTGAGGCCACATACGATTACTACCGGTACGCATCATCTCGTACGACGGGAAGACGTCCTGTAATACCCTGTAAATAGCGCTGTAGAGATGTGAGAGGCCTCAAAACGTCACAGTACACTGATGTGGTAGCCAATACGGTTCAACTGACTATCAGGCGCTGCTGGAGCAGCATAATCTGTACAGACGAATGAGCACTGTGTGAAGAAAAGTCACAATTGGAAGGTATTAAACAACAAATAAACATCATAAAAAATAACTCAATAGCATTGAACGAATAACAACAACAAAAATTGAGATCATATATTTATAAAAATAAAAACAGAGCTTATTACATTAAGCACATAGTTAGTCATTAATAAATTATCAGAAAAATATAAAAGTAGTTATGAACTATAAATCATATTTCCATCATGACTATATAACTAGTCCTATTTACAATCAATAGGGTTAATCACCTAAAATTTATAAGGTGATCCAGGGATTTGCCGGAAAAGGAAGAAGACAATGAAGAAAATTAGTGTGGTGGTAGCTGATAAATATCCACTGATGTTAAAGGGAATAGTAACATTCTTATCAAAGTATCCATCTATTTATGAAGTATCATCTACCTTCACTGATGCTCTGAGTGCAGCTGAGTATTGTTCACAATATCAGCCAGATGTATTGATTCTTGGTGAGTTCTCTGACGGTCTGGGGGGCATTGAACTTATACGCTGGATACACTCTATGAGAATAAAATCAAAATTAATATCATATATGGAAAAAAAACCATATATAGATGCAAACAAATTCATTGATGCCGGTGCTATGGGGGTTGTCTGGAAGACCAGTCCTCCTGAAAATTTAAACCACGCGATTGAAAATATTTATAATAATACTCATTATTTCGATGATGGTTTGCTTCAGACATCGCCCGTCACAAGAAAACCCGTCCCTTGTAATTTTCTGACTATGCGTGAAAGACAAATTCTGCAACTTATTGCAGATGGGCAAACAAATAAACATATCGCAAAAATTTTGGACGTCAGTAATAAAACTGTTGAAACACACCGCTTAAATCTGATGAAAAAAATGGATGTTCATAGTGGAATTGAACTTCTAAAAGTAGGTCTGAGAATGGGTGTATGTACCATATAGTGTATAAGGGAAAGGTATAGCGCCTGGTAGTTAGTATAAATTTCGCTCGTTTCGGGTGTTTTTAGCTCTATAGGAGTAAGAGCCTGTCCAGGAAAGCGTTGTCAGAATACTGTCACTGTAGTGGTCATATGATTGTGACCACTATTCTACGGCAAGAGCAATAACCGCACTCTGATTCTTCACATGTCAGCCCGCCGTTGGAAAAAGAGAGAGCCGACACAATAGTCGTCGCCCACTACATAACCTCTGTTTTACTGCCAGACCTTGTCTTTAGTCGCTTAACCATTTACGGGACCCCATTTTGTTTCCAGACGTCTGAAGAGCTCTTCATGGCGCTTTTCGTCCTGCTATTCCCTGCTGACTGGTGATGCAGCCCCTGACGTTTTCGTCTGAGATACTCCAGCCAACGTTTATCACTTCACTGTCTTTCCTGTCTGAATAACCTGATATCAACGAAAATCGGCAATGCATACAAAAATGGGTATTTGTCTGATAACTCAACTGAAAGGTGGATGACAGCTTTTAAGAATGAAATCTCTCTAAGCCAGTTGAATTTACTGTAAAGTATCATTTGTTAGTACAAGATACTTAATTACAACTTAAATATCATTAGGAATGTTTTTATAGTACACACGTAACATCTTGTTTATATTAGAATAATATTTTATCATGAAATGATTCCTAAGGTATTTTGATAGCGAGATCATTTGTTTAAAATCTAACTCATGAAATAACTCAACGGCATTTTGCTTTTCTGGAAATAACCCATAGTTATCACCATTCATAAGAGTTATGACCTTTTATGTAAAATTGAAATCATCCTCACAGTGCTGTGATGCCATCTCGACCTATCATAAGAGTGGCATGTCTGCGTATATACTATGATTTTTTTCTTTTAAAATAATATGTTAGATGATTTTTTGCACTTAATAGCAGAAAACCATAGGTTTCCCAACACCAGGATATTATTTTGAAGCAGTCATCTTTAAATATTTATCAGTAAGCCAACCTGATGTGTTCAGTAGAATCAGGCGATAATATAATGTTTTATTTTGTGTCTAAATATTAATAGCTGGGCTCAATAAGAGTCTGTCTGGAGAAATAACATAATGAATGCGATTGAACTTTCTGAACAATCACAAGCAATCCATGATTTGAATCTGACTTACCTTTTATTGGCACAACGATTAATTTTGGAGGATAAAATATCTGCCGGCTTCAGACTGGGACTAAATGAAGCGACAATGGAATCTCTGGTGGGATTATCTCTTCCTCAGTTGATTAAATTATCGTCTACCGGACAATTAATTTGTCGTTTACGTATAGACAGTGAAATGATACTTAATTGTTTAACCAGAGATTCAAGGATTGATGCTCTGCAACGTATTCACACTGGAATTATTCTTTCCACAGAATTACTGGATTCATTGTCCGAACAGAAAAACATTGCCATCTGAGGGTACGATTATGAGTGATAAAAGCATTATTAATGAAGTTAAGGATGCTCAAATTGCAATGGAACTGATTAATCTTGGCGCAAGAATGCAGGTTCTTGAAAGTGAAACGAATCTGAGTCGTCGGTGGTTATTAAGACTTTATAAAGAAATTAAAGGGTGTTCGCCTGCAAAAGGTATGCTGCCATTTTCTGCTGACTGGTATATGTCATGGGAACAGAACATTCATTCTTCGATTTTCTATAACATCTATCGCTTTTTGCAAAAGAAAAACTTTGGCCGTCCAGTCGAAGTCATGCTTAAAGCTTACCGACTGTATCTGGACCAGATTCAGAAGGAATCCGGTGAGAAGTCTATCCTGAGCTTAACCAGAGCCTGGACGCTGTTACGCTTCATTGACTGCGGAATGGTAGAATTGACGCGTTGTTGCGGTTGCGGTGGCAGTTTTGTCACAACACCAGGATACAGTTTGCACACCTTTACCTGTAGCCTGTGTTTTCCACCTTCTCGCGCAAGCAAAAAAATGAAAGAACAATCAATTGAACATGTAAGCCATGAGATTTAATGAAAACTAATACGCATATCTTCCTGCCATCTGTGGATTTCAAATGCACAGAATGGCAGGGATGGGGGCGATTATAAAGACGTGGAGTGACAGAGGTTTTCTGGCTGCTATCTTCACCAGACTCATACAGAAATCCGGTAACTATTTCCAACGTGATGATGAGAATGATCGCCGTCTTCTCCATAAAGTGATGGCATATTTCCAGTCTGAACTATTAATTTTCGCAGAGTGGTTACTCTTTCCATATGGATTTCGAGTAATTGATTACTCCTTTGATTCAAATCACTTGCACGACGTAGCACCAAAGTAATCCCTTCCCAACGAGTGGCAAGTCTGGCATTATTTTTATAAGGAATATAAAGCTGTGCATTTTTTTCTGCATGCTTACGTTCTTCATCATAAAAATTAATTGCAGCCAACAAACGACTTTTATTATCAGAGATAACCTGAAGCGAGACTGGATTTATTCTCGCGCGGCTGAGCTGGGAAACTTCTTCCAGCAAGGTACCTTCCAGTTCATCAAGAAGTGTTTGCAATTTAATAAGATTTTTTTCTAACTGATCTTTCACTTTGTTACTCCTGGTTTATGAAAATCGAATAATCTCATCAACCAACCGGGCGGCGATATGATCACTGTCCAGGGTTAATTCACCGGCGGCTATTTGCGCAGAGATTTTGGCGAGGCGGGCGTGGTCTACATCGTTGGAATCATCTGAGGTAAATCTGTCAGACAGATGACTTAATTCAACATGCACACTGGCATCTTGATCGTCGGATCGCAGTGATCCACCCTGCGGTTGAGGCTGACGTGAATCCGTTGATTGTCGGATGTCAGCTCCCTGTACAGGAGAGGTCTGGCAAATACGCTCGATACTCATAGTTATCCTGATTCGAAATAATAATGAATGGGTACTATGTATATCGGCGTACAGGGAAATAACTGAAGTCAGTCGTTCTGGCTGATAAATGCCTTACCGTTACCTACGGCTGTCGCCAGCAGGGTTTGCCCGGAGTGCATTTGTACGCGAAATGACTCTCTGAGGGTTGCATTGTCTAATGCTTTTCCGGTGGTATGAATCTCATAATCATCGCCTTTGGTCATCACATCAACTTTTTCACCTGTGTGGATCACCCATTGCTGGCGTAGTTCGCTGAAAGTCAGAGGATGATTTGGTTGTATCCATCGGGTTGGCGTTGCACCAATAATCTTCTGTGGGTCGAGGATGAGATCGGCTGGAAGATGGTCAATATTCCCTCGTTGTGACTGGATATCATTCTGACTTACCGTTTGCCCAGGTGTAAGTTCATGTGCTGCCAGCCAGTATGTCGCCGTGGCACTTACAGAAACCTGGATGAATTTCTGATGTGTTCCGCAAGAGGCAATAATGCTGTGATTGCCGCTTAGTTTTTTTGTATGGCCAGGTAAACGTAATGCCGGGTTTCCACAAAGTGTTGCCAGTTGAGTGGTAGGGGTCAGGATCGTAACCTGTAATTGTGGCATTCCCTGACTATAAGGGGCCAGCAGCAATGCGATACGCGACGACAGCGACTGACCGGTTGACTGTGAGGCATGAGCCAGGATTGTCAGATTAAGATAAACGATCAGGAAAAGTAATAAAACGAGGGGTAAACGTTTAAATAACATTTGTTATCGACCTTTCGTCAGAAAAGCTTTCGACTTAAGACATGCACAATAATATATCCTGAGAAGCAATTTTTTTACTCGCTAATGTGATGCCGTAAAAGCGTTTGTTTGCAGGATAGACATTTCAAAATATATCAAAGTGTTTTTTGTATGCCATTTTGGGGAACAATCTGGTTAATTGACGTCATTGCTGTCGCATATTTGCGTTATGGTTTTTTCGACCTCTCACCATAAAATGCACCGCAATATTGTTAATAAACAAGAAAGGTTTTATCTCATGCTGGATAAACTCGACAGTGAATTCCGGTTTCAGCAGCATGCGTTGAGTCTGCTGACACAACGCCAGGGCATCCTTGCTTCTAATATCGCGAATGCTGATACACCAGGATATCTCGCACGGGATATCGATTTTTCGCAACAGTTAAAGGAAGCCGTTAACCGCAGTCAGGCGACTGACAATAATATGAGTCTGACGGTCACCTCTGAAAGACATATTGCTGACAGTACGCATTTAATGACTGATCCACGACCTCTTTATCGTATACCCGATCAACCCAGCGCTGATGGTAATACCGTAGATATGGATCGCGAGCGTGTTAATTTTGCAGATAACTCAGTGAAATATCAGTCCAGTTTAACGTTTCTGACATCACAGATTAAAAACATGATGACGGTTGTTAGTCAGGGATAAATAAAATTATGTCACTTCTAAGTATTTTTGATATTTCCGGTTCAGCGATGGCCGCCCAGTCTCAGCGTCTGAACGTCAGCGCCAGTAATATGGCTAATGCCGACAGTATCGCCGGGCCGGACGGTAAACCATATAAAGCCAAACAGGTCATTTTTAGCGTTGATCATGCTGCGGATCAGGAGATCGGCGGAGTGAAAGTCAGTGATGTGGTGGAAAGCGATGCGCCGGATCGTCTGGTCTATGACCCTGACAACCCTCAGTCAGATAACAAAGGCTATCTCCATATGCCGAATGTCGATGTGGTGGGCGAAATGGTTAATACCATCTCAGCTTCCCGCAGTTATCAGGCCAATGTCGACGTAATGAATACCGCGAAAACCATGATGCTCAAAACACTGACTTTGGGTCAGTAAGGAAATAGTAATGTCGGTTTTACCCGTCATGACACAACGCAGTTCTGCCGCAGTTAATAAAGCCAGTCAAGCAGCAACCAGTAATAGCGCGGCCTCCGCCACCAATGGCAGCAGCGCCGAAGATATTATGAATAACTTTATGCAGTTGCTGGTTGCGCAAATGCAGAATCAGGACCCCACCAATCCGATGGATAACAACCAGCTTACGACTCAGCTGGCGCAGTTTAATACGGCGGCGGGTGTGCAGCAGTTGAACGGCACAGTGAATAGCGTCGGGATGCTGGTCACCAGTATGCAGCAGATGAATGCTGCCGAATGGGTAGGGCGCCAGGTATTGGTAGAAGGTGATACCACTGTTTCTACCGCACAGGGTGGCAATAATCAGTTTGCGCTCTCTGTCAATCAGGATGCGAGCGACGTCACTGTCACGCTGACTGATGATGCAGGAAATGCTTACACCGGAAAATTGAAAGATGTTAAAGCCGGCGTGCATGAATATACCCTGGACGATCTCAGTGATTTCGAGCCTTCCGATCCACGCACAGTAAGCGATACGAATTTTACCGTTTCGTATTCCGCTACCAACCCGGACGGCAGCACTCCTGACATCGTGTCGCTGAAAAAATCAAAAGTAGACAGTGTTTCTTTCACCCAGACAGGGGCTGTTCTGCAGTTAGGTAATGATGAGACGGCCACGCTGGCCAATGTCTATCTCATTGAATAATCAATTTCATTATGTTGTTTTTCGGGAAATAAAATGAGTTTTTCACAAGGTCTTAGCGGGTTAAACGCCGCATCACAGGCGCTGGACGTCGTCGGCAACAATATTGCCAACTCGCAAACTGTCGGGTTTAAGTCCGGCTCTATTTCATTTGCCGACGTGTTTGCAGGTTCGCAAATCGGTATGGGCGTTCAGGTCGCTGGCGTTGATCAGAATTTCAGCGATGGTGTTCTTGGCGCTGGCGCCAGCCCGCTGGATATGGGTATTCAGGGCAATGGCTTCTTCCGTATGGAAACCGAAGCGGGGAAAATATTCTATAGCCGTAACGGTCAGTTTAAGACCGATGCCAATGGCTATATCGTGAACAGTCAGGGGATGCGCCTGAGCGGTTATATGGCCATTGGTACACCGCCAACTGTCCAGGCTGGTTCACCGGTCGGGCCTTTGCAGATCCCAACGGGCGCGATGCCGGCAAAAGCCTCTAATGCAGGTAGCCTGAGCGGTAACCTGGATTCCGGAAATACAAAAATTGATACAGTAACGCATCCGTTTAAAACGACTGATGGCGATTCCTATAACTATTCTACCCAAGTGAATGCGTATGACAGCCAGGGTAATGAGCATGCCATTAATGTTTATTTTGTCAAAACGGCAGATAACACATGGTCCGTCTACTCTAATGACTCTACCGCTCCGGGCGCTACACCGCAAAAACTTGACATAACATTTGATTCCAGCGGAAAGCTCGTTACGACCCCCGCAAATCTGAAAGTCGATGGCGCTTCGTACAACGGTGCCGCAGCACTTAACTTCGATCTCGATTTATCCAAACTGTCGCAGCAGGCTTCCGATAACTCGATGGATAGCCCGGAAACTACGGGTTATGCGCCGGGTACGATGACGGGTTATGTCGTTGGCGATAACGGCCAGATTGTTGCTTCTTACAGCAACGGGCAGCAGCAGTTACTGGGCCAGGTTGTTCTGGCTAACTTCAATAACCCAGGCGGGCTGCAGCCAGCAGGGAACAACTGTTGGTCTGCGAGCCCGGAATCCGGCCAGCCGGTCGTTGGGATTTCTGATACCGGGAACCTCGGTACGCTGCGCGGTAACGCACTGGAAGCCTCAAACGTGGATCTGAGTAAAGAGATGGTCAACATGATCGTCTACCAACGCAACTATCAGTCCAACTCTCAGACCATCAAAACACAGTCTGAAGTCCTGCAAACGCTGGTTAACCTGGGTTAATAGCAAAACATGGATCACGCGATATATACCGCTATGGGGGCCGCAACGGCGGCCCTCGATCGCCAGGCCGTGGTGTCTGATAACCTGGCTAATGCCTCGACGCCGGGGTTTCGCGCACAGATTGCCGCTTATCGTGCCGTTCCGGTAGACGGCCCGTCAATGGCGACCCGCACGCTGGTGACCGAATCGACTCCTGGTAGTGACTACTCCTCGGGAACAGTCGAAAAAACCGACCGCACGCTGGATGTCGCGCTGCCAAAAGAAGGGTGGCTGGCAGTACAACTGCCGGATGGTACCGAAGGTTACACCAAAAACGGCAATATCCAGATGACGGCGGACGGGCAACTGCAAGTCCGTGGTCTGCCACTGATAGGCGATGGTGGTCCGCTGACCGTACCTACTCAGGCAAAGTTAACTATCGCGCCAGACGGCACCATTTCTGCGTTGGGTGCCGGTGAAGAACCGTCAGCCGTAGCGCAAACCGGGCGCATCAAGATTGTCAATGCGCTACCAGGCGAACTACAGCACGGCGATGACGGTGTATTCCATACCCGTGATGCCAGTTCGCTGGCGGCGGATACGAGTCTGCAGCTTATGCCGGGGATGCTGGAAGGCAGCAATGTCAGCCCCGTCAATTCAATGGTGAACATGATCACCACCGCGCGCAGCTTTGAAATGAATATGAAGGTCATCACAACCGTTGATGACAATGAACGTAACGCTAATCAGTTATTGAGCGCCAGCTAATCACTGGTAAGGAGTAATAACGCATGATCCGTTCCCTGTGGATTGCAAAAACGGGCCTGGAAGCACAACAGACCAATATGGATGTTATATCCAACAACCTGGCTAACGTAAGTACCAATGGTTTTAAACGTCAGCGAGCTGTATTTGAAGATCTGTTGTACCAGACGCTACGCCAGCCGGGCGCTCAGTCATCTGAACAAACCACTATTCCTTCCGGTTTACAGTTAGGAACAGGGGTAAGACCGGTGGCCACTGAGCGAATTCATAGCCAGGGCAGCCTGGCCCAGACCAACAACTCGAAAGATGTGGCTATTGAAGGGGATGGATTCCTGCAAGTTATGATGCCGGATGGCACCACAGCGTATACCCGTGATGGTTCGTTCCAGCTTGATCAGAACGGTCAACTGGTGACTTCCAGCGGTTATCCGGTTCAGCCGGCGATAAACGTACCGCAGGATGCAAAATCTATCACCATCGGCAACGACGGTATTGTCAGCGTCACCATTGCCGGGCAGGCGCAGCCACAACAGGTTGGGCAGCTTACCCTGAGTACTTTTATCAATGATACCGGTCTGGAAAGCATTGGTGAAAACCTGTACCGGGAGACGCAATCTTCCGGTGCACCGAATGAAACAACACCTGGTCAGAATGGCGCAGGTACGCTGCGACAGGGCTACGTGGAAACGTCGAACGTCAACGTGGCCGAGGAACTGGTCAACATGATTCAGACTCAGCGTGCCTATGAGATTAACAGCAAAGCTGTCTCTACTTCGGACCAGATGCTGCAGCGTTTAACGCAGCTTTGATTTGTGCCTTTGAGCCGCAGGTGGTTTCGCGGCTTTTTTTTATTATGTGATCGTTATGACCTATCCGATAGATTCTGGCCGCTTACTGCGGCGTCTGTTAACGCATGTTGCCCTGGTCGCGCTTCTTTCAGGATGCGCGTATATCCCTCATAAACCGTTGGTCGAAGGTGCAACATCTGTGACGCCGCAGATCCCGTATCAGCCTGCTAATAATGGCGCGATTTTTCAGCCTGGCGGCACGATGAACTATGGCTTTCAGCCGATGTTTGAAGATCGTCGCCCAAGAAATGTGGGTGATACATTGACCATCGTGTTGCAGGAAAATGTCAGCGCCAGCAAAAGTTCGTCTGCCAATGCTTCTCATGGCGGTTCGACAGGGCTTTCATTCAAGACAATCCCGCACTTTATCGAAGGATTGTTTGGTGGCGATCGGGCTAATACGGAGATCAGCGGTAAAAATGAATTCTCGGGTAAAGGCGGTGCGGCTGCTCGAAATACTTTCAGCGGTACGCTCACCGTCACGGTCAGCGATGTCCTCGCTAACGGCAACCTGCGCGTGGTCGGGGAAAAGCAAATAGCGATAAACCAGGGGACTGAGTTTATCCGTTTCACCGGTGTGGTTAACCCACGGACAATCAGTGGTAGCAATACAGTGGTTTCCACGCAGGTTGCCGATGCGCGTATCGAATATGTTGGTAACGGTTATATCAACGAAGCCGAACAAATGGGCTGGTTACAGCGTCTGTTCCTGAATCTTTCTCCGTTCTAAAGGTGTCGGTGATGAATCGTTATTTTTGGCATAAATTTACCCGTCTGACCGGCCTGTTATTGTTAATTATGCTCTCCCTGTCGGTCAGGGCAGAGCGTATCCGCGATTTGGCTTCGTTGTCAGGTGTGCGTGGTAACTCTCTGATGGGGTACGGTCTGGTCGTTGGTCTGGATGGTACAGGCGACCAGACCATGCAAACACCGTTTACGACGCAGACGCTAAACAACATGCTTTCGCAGCTGGGGATCACCGTCCCGCCTGGGTCGAGTATGCAGTTGAAAAACGTTGCTGCAGTAATGGTAACGGCAGAACTGCCGCCTTTTGCCCGTGCGGGTGAAAAATTCGATGTGGTCGTCTCGTCTATGGGTAACGCCAAAAGTTTGCGTGGCGGCACATTGCTGATGACGCCGCTGAAAGGCGCGGATAATCAGATCTATGCGCTGGCGCAGGGCAATTTGCTGGTTTCCGGCGCCGGAGCTCAGAGCCGCGGAAGCAGCGTACAGGTGAATCAGCTCAACGGCGCACGTATTACCGACGGCGCAACCGTTGAACGTGAAGTACCGATGGATTACGCCAACCAGCGCCCGTTAAAACTGTTGCTTAACGCGAGTGATTTCTCTGTTGCCCAGAAGATTAGCGACACCATTAATCGCCGTTTCTATTCCGCAGCTGTGGCTGAAGATGCGCGGACAGTAAAACTGTATGCGCCAAATGGCGAGGCTGCCAGAGTCCGTTTTCTGGCTGCGGTGATGGATTTGTCACTGAATGTTGGTTCCGGAGATGCTCGCGTCATTATTAACTCGCGTACCGGGTCGGTGGTCATAAACCGCCATGTCACGCTTGATACCTGTGCTGTTGCCCAGGGAGATCTGAGCGTGGATATCGCCCATTCCAGTCAGGTGAGTCAACCGGACACGCCATTGGCTGGCGGACAGACGGTAGTTGTGCCGCAAACTCAAGTCTCTGTTCGTGAGCAGGGCGGTTCTTTGCAACGCGTCAGCACCAGTGCCGATTTAAGCCATGTAGTACGGGCGCTGAACAGTCTCGGTGCGACGCCGAATGATTTGATGGCGATCCTGCAAGCGATGAATGACGCCGGTTGCCTGCACGCACGCCTGGAGATCAATTAATGAACAGCCTGTCAATGATATCTAATGGTGCCGCATTTGATGAACATAGCCTTGACGGGCTTAAGCGGGACGTAAAAAGTAATTCGGCAAACGGTCTGAGAGCCGCGGCACAACAACTCGAAGGGTTGTTTGTACAGATGATGCTGAAGAGTATGCGCGATGCCTCGTTGGGAAGCGGGGCGATGGATTCACAACAGTCCTCGATGTTTACTTCGATGTTCGATCAGCAAATTTCGCAGAACATCGCGCAAACGGGGAAACTTGGCTTTGCGGATCAGATGGTCGCCCAGATGGGCGGTGGTGTTCATCCGCATACCGCCACTTCTCAGCCGTATGTCCCGTCCACGTCGCATTTTAATGCGGCGCTGCCTCATTTACCGGCGCATTCTTTCTCGCTATCGCAATTAGTGCCTCGTTCTGTTCGGGAGCTACCCGAAACGGCACTACGGGAAGGGGGCGGTTTTATTTCACGCCTGCTGCAACCTGCTCTGGCCGTTGCCCGCAAAAGTGGGATCCCGCATCAGCTTATTATTGCGCAGGCCGCGCTTGAATCAGGCTGGGGAAATCGTGAAATCCCAACACAAAGCGGCAAACCCAGCCATAACCTGTTTGGCATAAAAGCCGCATCTGACTGGCACGGTGAAACGACGGAAATAACCACCACCGAATATAAACATGGGGTGGCGAATAAGACCAAAGCGCGATTTAAGGTTTATCCGTCTTATACAGCGGCGCTGGAGGATTACGCGTCATTACTGGTTAATAACCCGCGTTACCGACATGTCTGCAATGCCGTAAAACCAGAGGCGGCGGCAAAAGCGCTTCAGTCAGCCGGTTATGCTACCGATCCTGCATACGCACATAAATTAATTAACATTATTCAACAAGTTAAAGGTCGGGCTGAGCATGCTGTGAATGCCTATAACACGGACCTTTCATCAATATTTTAAATACAGTCTTTAGGGAATTTCACTCAGGCCGATTTATTAGTAAAGCAGCGTTTTTATAACCTAAAGATTTCAATCAGCGTCGACATGGCGGGTACTTTATGAATTTATTATATCTGGCTCAGAATGGATTAAGCGCGGCGCAGTGTGCCCTTAACGTCGTCGGAAACAACCTGACGAATGCCGTAACGGCAGGGTATAGCCGTCAAAACATTATGCTTGGAGAAGCGGGCGGCCAGTCTACTAATTATGGTTTTTTTGGTTATGGTGTCGCCGTGGATGACGTTCAGCGCATGTATGACGGATTCCTGAATAATCAGGTACGTGGTGCAACAACAGAATTTACCACCATGCAGGGCCGTTACCAGCAGGTCAGCCAGATTGATGACATGTTAGGGGATGATACCAATAACATCTCCACGACGCTTGGCAATATGTTTACGGCAATGGAAGCGGTCAGTGATAACCCGCTCGATCCTGCTGCGCGTCAGGGTGTATTGTCGCAATTTGAAGCGCTGGCGAATCAGTATCGTTCTAACAGCAAGACTCTGAATGGCCTTGATAAAAATACCAACACGCAAATCAGTCAAAGCGTTGAAGATATCAACTCCTGTACCACTCAGTTAGCAAATCTGAATGCGGAGATCGACAAGATTCATGGCCAGACGGGCGGAATGCCTTCCGATTTACTCGATAAACGCGATCAACTGTTAAATAAACTGAGTACGCAGATCGGCATTAATGTCACGGAAAATAAAGACACGGGCAGTGTGAATGTCTCAATGCAAAACGGCATGTCACTGGTCAATGGCAGTAAGTCTTACAATTTAAAAGCGACTCCGTCAGATAAAAATCCGTCTCAGATGCAGGTTGCTTACATCGATGCCACCGGTAATCCCCAGTTGCTGGATGAAAATGCCACGACAGGTAATCTCGGCGGTTTGTTTAAATTCCGTAATACCGATCTGGTCGATGCCCGTAATCAGCTTAATCAGTTAGCGCTGAAAATGGCGTCGAGATTTAATGAGGTCAATAAAGGTGGCTATGATCATAACGGTAATCACGGTGGCGATATTTTCAGTCTCGATGCTCCGCAGGCAACAGGCTATAACTCTAATAGCGGCAGTGCTTCCCTGGGAGTGACCATAGATAACGCCTCAGCGGTTAATGCCGAAGATTATACTATCACCTGGAATGGCACATCTAATGCCTGGGAAGTGAAAAACAGCGAGGGTAAAGCCGTTACGCCAACCGTTAATCCTGGTGGTTCACTCTCATTTGACGGCATCACCGTGACACCGACAGGTACACCCAATGATGGTGACAGCTTTACGCTGAATCCTGCTTCCGGCGCGGCAGATAGCATTAAAGTGGCGATTACCGATGGTGATGGAATTGCTGCCTCCGACTCGCAAGATGTGACAGACCAAAGCAACAACAAAAATATTGCGATACTGCTCGGTCTTAAGGATGAAAAGATTGTCGGAGATATGACCCTGACCGGTGCTTATGCCAACCTGGTAAGTTCTGTGGGATCGACGGTCAGCACCCTTCAGGCAGAACAGGATACCGCCGGAAAAGCCTGCGACCAGTGGGCAATGCAACAGCAGGCGGTTTCAGGGGTAGATATGAATGAGGAATACGTCAACTTACAGATGTTTTCTCAATATTATCAGGCCAATGCCGAAGTGCTTAAAACAGCTAACAGTCTTTTTGACACACTGTTAAGCCTTAAATAATACGTCACTGACATATTCTATTTTGAGATAATCGCTATGCGCCTTAGCACCAGTTTTATGTATCAGCGTCAGTTAGACAGTATGTCTAAAGCCATGACCAATTATAACGATCTCTCCGTGCGCCTTTCTGCCGGTCAGACTCTGTTGAAACCGTCTGACGATCCAGGTCAGGCATCACAGGCGGTGATGTATCAAAATGCGCTTTCACGTCTGGGCGAGTTTGATACTGCAAGAAAATATGCTCAGGATGCCCTCGGGCAGGAAGATAACACGCTGACGTCTATATCCGGCTTACTGACCGAAGACCTTGCTGGCAAAATTGTTCAGGCGGGATCTGAAACGTACAGCAAAGCGGACCGCGAAGCGCTGGCGACAGAATTATCCGGGATCCGCAGCCGTTTGCTCGACCTGGCGAACAGCAAAAACAGCGATGGACAGTACATTTTTGCGGGCTATAAAACAGGTGCTGCACCGTTTCAGGCCGATGGCACCTACGTTGGCGGTACGACGCCAATGACACAGAATGTGTCAGACAGTACGGAAATGCAGACCGGTACGACAGGTGATGCGCTTTTCCCGACTGATGCGGTAACGGGCGATAATATCCTGCAATCCTTACAGAAGACCATTGACGCGTTAAATAATCTGCCGGAAAACCCGAACGACGCTGAACGTAAAACGTTTGAAGAAACCATTGGGCAAACCAATACTGATGTACATAAAGCCATTGATAACCTGGGAAAAATCCAGGCGCGTGTAGGCTCAAGTCTGCAACAGCTGGAAACGCTGGGAAGCAGTGCTGATACTCAGGCGATTACCGTACAGAGTCGACTGCAGGAATCAACCGGTTCTGACTGGGACACCATGATCAGCGTATTATCTGAATCGAAAATGTCTGAATTTGCTTTAAATTCATCCATGAGCGTTTTTCAGGCAATGCAGCAGCTTTCTATATTCAAAACGCTTGGGTAAATATTGAACCCTGACCTGATTCAGGGAAGGGGAAATATATCTATTATTAGGGTAATCACTTACCAGTAGGGTATTTTTTACTTTGGTTAAGAAATCATGTTAAAACACTTTAATATTTCGACCTGGATGAATATCCTGCTGGGTATGTTCATCTTATTTCTCGTGTTGGTATCCGGTTTGAGTTATGTGAACTCAAATAACGCATCAAGGAATTTTGACAGAGCCATCTTATCTCTGGATAAGAATGAATCTCTGATGATGGCGGCTATCTATACGCTTGACAGTTTCAGCGGAATTAATTCGCTGATGATGCACAATATTACCAAACAAGAAATTACTCAGGATGAAATAGATACTTATCGTGATGTGTTAAATAAATCACGTAAGCTAATCAGCCAGTTTATGGATAAGCCGTTCACCACCCAGGAAGAACATAACCGGGCGCTGGTTGTCAAAAAAAGCTTTGAGGATGCTCTGGACAGAGAAACCAATAAAATGGGATTCATCACGCATCCGGAAGATTATCCAGGCAATATCGTTGCTGACGATATGGACGTGCAACATGCATTACGCACTAGTATTGACGCTTATCTGGACGAAGCCGCTCGTGTTACCAACAAATTTAATGTCGAGTCAGACATAGAAACGCAAAGAATAACCACCATCTCGGTGATTACGCTATTGCTGGGCTTTGTAATATTTTTAGTTTCGCGGATCTGGTTGAAACGCAATCTTTTTCAACGACTTGAGATGGCAAAAGAGGCGTTCAGGGCAATAGCCAGCGGCGACCTGAGCCATCAGACAAAAATTGGTAATCTGAATGAAATCGGCTTAATGCTGGCTGAAGTTGAAAAAATGCGTTTGTCGCTGACGGAAACGGTTAATGGCATCCGTGGCGGCGTGAAGCAGATTTACCATAATGTTCATGAAATTGCTAGTAGCAACAATGACTTGTCATCACGCACGGAAGAACAGGCTTCTGCACTGCAGCAAACTGCTGCCAGTATGGAAGAGCTAAAAATCACCGTTCGTCAGAACGCCGATAACGCCCACAGCGCCAGACAACTTGCAGAAAGCGCCAGCATTAGCGCACGCAACGGCGGTGATGTGATGAGTAATCTTGACGGAATTATGCGTGAAATATCAGACAGTTCCCGCCAGATTGCAGATATCAACGGCGTTATCGACAGCATTGCTAATCAGACCAATATTCTGGCGTTGAACGCGGCAGTAGAAGCGGCGCGTGCAGGTGAACAGGGGCGCGGGTTTGCCGTTGTTGCCGGTGAAGTTCGCAACCTGGCTAAACGTAGCGCAGATGCAGCAAAAGAGATTCGTTTGCTGATTAATACTTGTGTCGCCAACATGAATACCGGTTCTCAGGAGATGGTTGTCGCCGGGGAATCGATGAAGGAGATCGTCAAATCTGTCATTCAGGTTACTGATATCATGGCAGAAATTACCTCAGCTTCTGATGAGCAAAGTATCGGCATAAGCCAGATTGCGCAGGCAATCAATGAAATGGATCTGGTTACGCAACAAAATGCTGCGATGGTAGAGCAGGCCGCTAAAACCACCAGTGATGTCGAAACGAATGCCGGGGAATTGGATAATATGGTTTCTTCTTTTGTTGTCGAAGAAGAAAAAGATAAACGTTCCTGGAATGTTAAAAAACAAACCAGAAAACATGTATTACCTGATGTATCGAAAAAAACACCAATTCAGTCAGATGATGAGTGGGAATCATTCTAAATTAAAATAATAGTAAGATACATATCAGGATAATTATTAGGTATATAAAAGATGAATTTACCTTTGATTATTGAAGTCCTGATATGTTTCACTTTAATCGCTTTTATCAGGCTATGTGATTACCCGGGAATGCCGAATAATAAGCCTTCATTGTAATAATACGGAATATGGTAAAGTGAAGGGGTTATATAATCTGGCTGTAACATATAATAAGAGTGATTTATGGGCGCAATTTGGCGGATTGGTCCGCCACGAAGCCCTTAAATTGCAAGCTCGACTCCCTGCCGGGGTTGAACTGGATGACCTGATGCAGGCTGGTGCAATAGCAGTGATGAACGCAGTCGATCAGTTTGATCCCAGTATGGGGGTGAAACTGAAAGTTTTTCTGGCGCAGCGTGTTCGCTGGGCATTCATTGATGAACTGCGTGAAAATGACTGGGCGCCGCGCCGCATAAGGCGAAAATCGCGTGAAGTTAGCGCAGCGATAGCTCGCGTGGAACAGCGAACCGGCAATGCAGCGACAGAACAAGAAGTCGCAGCGGAACTGGAAATGTCGCTGCAGGATTACCAGACTGTTTTACAGGAAACAAACTCAAGCCTGATATGTTCGCTTGATGAGCTGATGGAAGATGGGGTTGAAGGGTTCGAACTTTCTGAATTTCAAACTGATGAGGAAAATCCTTTAAACGATATTCTGCGTAAAGATCTTATGCAGAAAATTAGTGAAGAAATTCAGCAGTTACCCGAGCGAGAGCAGTTTCTATTAAATCTGTATTATCAGCAGGATCTTAATATGAAAGAGATTGGCCTCTTGTTATCTGTGACAGAAACACGCATCAGCCAATTACACAGTCAGACAATCAAAAGATTAAGAGCAAGGCTTGAAATGCATGCAGATATTAATCTGCAATAACTTGATGTCCTGAGGTTGGTCATTCAGTTACAGATATTATTATCTAATATGTGATTGTCGTACCTCCTGTACAGATATGCAACCATGAGCATTCGCCTTCGTGATTTTATTATCACGATAGAGATTTCTCTTTGTCGTTGTTTACGCTGCCGTCGGGATGTTCGGTAGTTTTTCATCGTAGTGAACATCTCTGTCAGCCTTTTTTATACCAGGCATGACCGATGGTAAGGAGCGAACATGCTTGTTTTATTAGGATATTTTGTAGTTTTTGTGACTGTGTTTGGTGGTTATGTCCTCGCCGGAGGATATCTGATGTCATTATATCAGCCAACCGAATTTTTGATTATCGCTGGCGCAGGTCTGGGTGCATTTATCGTTGGTAATAATGGCAAGGCTATTCGTTCAACTATAAAAACATTTCCTGTCTTATTCCGGGCTAAGGCACTTTACTCAAAAGAAATGTACATGGATTTACTGGCCATGATGTTTTTACTGCTAAGTAAAGGACGTCAAAAAGGGCTAATGTCACTGGAAAATGATATTGAAGATCCTGAAAGCAGTGATATTTTTTCTTCTTATCCCCGCTTATTGAAAGATAAAAGCGTGATGAATTTTATGGTTGATTACCTGCGACTGATGATCAGTGGCAGTATGAACGCCTTTGAAATGGAATCTTTAATGGATGAGGAAATTGAAACCTGCGAAATGGAATATGAAACAACGGTTCACAGTTTGCAGACTGCAGGTGATGCTTTACCGGCATTCGGTATTGTGGCGGCCGTTATGGGGGTCGTAAACGCCCTTAGCGCAGTAGATAAACCCGCCGCTGAACTTGGTGCTTTGATAGCCCATGCGATGGTGGGAACCTTTTTAGGGATCCTACTGGCCTATGGTTTGGTGCTTCCGCTGGCGTCTCTGTTACGGCAGAAAAGTGCCGAGCAAATAAAAATGCTTCAGTGTATTAAAACTACGTTGCTGTCATGTATTCATGGTTCTGCGCCGCAAATTGCGGTTGAGTTCGGTCGAAAAACCCTCTTTACCAGCGAACGTCCGGGCTTTGCCGAGCTTGAGGAACATGTTCGCCAGGCGAAATATTCGGCCAATAATTCTTCCACAGGTGAGGCCCCATGAAGAACAACGGGACCGGCAACATTGTTGTTGTAAGACGCTCAGGTAATAAAAAAGAAGGTTTACATGGTGGTTCGTGGAAAATTGCTTATGCCGATTTTATGACTGCCATGATGTCCTTTTTTTTGGTTATGTGGCTGGTTTCTTCCTCCACGCCAGAGCAGCGTCATCAGCTTGCAGAGTATTTCAAAATCCCCATCGGCGTACCTATGGCCGAACATGGCGACAAAGATACTCAGAGCCAAAGTATTATTCCCGGCGGTGGCGAGGATGTTGTTCATCAGAATGGGGAAGTTCAGAAAACTGTTTTGCAAAAGCAGGAAGATCATTTCTATTCGGGAAATAAAACGCTGAAGCATGCAGAGTCAAAGCTGCACGACATCATGAAGACGGATGCCCGTCTGAACAAATTCCGTTCAAATTTACGTTTATCGTTGACCCCGAATGGACTGTTGATACAGATAACGGACAGCCAGGAACGCCCGATGTTTAAAGTTGGTAGCTGGACACCGGAAACCTATATGGTCGGAATTCTGGAGGCATTAGTGCCTGTTTTGAACCAATTACCGAATCACATAATGGTAACCGGACATACTGATTCGTTGCCTTATGCCGGCGGCGACGCAGGCTATAGCAACTGGGAACTTTCCGTTGATCGTGCTAACGCGGCGAGAAGAATACTTATTAATCATGGTCTGGAAGTTGGCAAATTCTTACAGGTTATCGGTGATGCTGACAGTATGAATCAGACCGGTACAGCGAAAGACGATCCCGTCAACCGTCGTATCAGTATCCTCGTGCTGAGTGAAGAGAAAGAACAAGAAATTATGAACGAGGATAAGTTGCTTAACAGTGATGTGACAGAACAAAAACTCTCTGCGCCATCCAGCACACTTGGCACCGCTAACCCGCCGTTACACCCCGCGTCCGAAATTCCTGTTCAGGAGAAGACGAAATAAGATGGATATCAGCGATTTTTATCAGACTTTCTTTGATGAAGCCGATGAGCTATTGGCAGATATGGAAGGGCATTTGCTTGAGCTTAATCCGCGAACGCCTGATAAGGAAAGCCTGAACGCTATCTTCCGAGCCGCTCATTCGATTAAAGGCGGCGCGGGGACATTTGGTTTTACCATATTGCAGGAAACAACGCATATTCTGGAAAATATTCTGGATGATGCCCGCAGCGGAAAACTCCAGCTCAATGAAGGCATCATTAATCTTTTTTTAGAAAGTAAGGATATTATGCAGGATCAACTTGATGCATATAAATCTTCCCGCTCGCCGGATGAGGACAGCTACCGGTATATTTGCGAGGCACTGAGACAGATGGCCCTGGAATCCAGGGAGGGCACTGTTAATAACAACACTCAGTCCGAGCCGATAAAAGAAAGTAAAAAAGATACAGGAACGGGAGAAGATATTTTAAAGATTACCCTCAGGGATCTGGGAGAAAAGGATTTCGAACCTCTTGTTGAGGAACTTAAAAATCTTGGCGAGTTGCAGGATCTTAAAATTGAGAAAAGCAGCCTGCAGGCTCGTATGTTTACCACTACCGCTGCGGATGATATTCTGGCGGTATTATGTTTTATTCTGGAACCAGAACAAATCACAATTGATGTTTGTGATGACGATTTTGTAGAAAATACCTGTCCGGATACAGGCGGTGTTGCGGGAGAAACAAACGATAGTGGATTTTCTGCAACAGCCAGTTCCCCGACTGGCGCTGCGCCAGCAAGAAAACTGCGTGGTGCCAGCGAATCCCGTAAACAAGGTACTGAATCCGGTAGTATTCGTGTCGCCGTAGAAAAAGTAGATCAGATAATTAACCAGGTCGGTGAACTTATTATCACCCAGACCAT
Organism: Escherichia sp. E10V10; assembly: GCF_004211985.1. NCBI lineage: Bacteria > Pseudomonadati > Pseudomonadota > Gammaproteobacteria > Enterobacterales > Enterobacteriaceae > Escherichia > Escherichia sp. E10V10. The sequence continues at coordinate 45,021 of NZ_RHJO01000020.1, forward strand.
GCTTACACAGTTATCTGCGGGGCTGGATCCTGCTCAGTACGATTCGCTGATTAACAGTATTGCGCAACTCGAACGTAATGCACGGGATTTGCAGGCATCGGTGATGTCGATCCGTATGATGCCGATGGAATATGTCTTCAGCCGTTTTCCGCGTTTAGTTCATGATCTTGCTAATAAATTAAATAAACAGGTAGAACTGACGCTGTGGGGCGGTTCTGCTGAACTGGATAAAAGTTTAATCGAACGCATTATCGACCCTCTTACACATCTGGTACGTAATAGTCTGGATCACGGTATTGAGCCGATTGATGTCAGGCTCGCTAATGGTAAACCTGCTACCGGTAGCCTGACGCTATCGGCAGAGCACCACGGCGGTAATATTGTTATCGAAGTCGTGGATGATGGCGCCGGCCTCAACAGAGAAAAAATCCTTAATCGCGCTCATGCGCAGGGCGTCGCTATTAGTGATAACCCCAGCGATGAAGAAGTCTGGATGCTCATTTTTGCAGCGGGTTTCTCCACCGCAGAGAAAGTTACCGATGTCTCCGGTCGTGGTGTTGGTATGGATGTCGTGAAACGAAACATTCAGGATATGGGCGGCCATGTGACAATCCATTCAGAGCAGGGGCGTGGAACCACTATCCGGATAATATTACCTCTGACGCTGGCAATTCTGGACGGTATGTCTGTACGCGTTGGGTCAGAAATTTATGTTCTTCCGCTTGGCGCAGTGATGGAATCGCTGATGTTACTGGAAATGCCGTTAAACAGAATGTCCGGCGGTGAGCTGGTATTGAAAGTCAGAGAGGAATATCTGGCCCTCATAGAGCTGAATAATCTTTTCGGTATCCAGAGTGATTTACAGAGTGTAAATGAAGGTATTGCGGTCGTCGTGCAAAGTGCTGGCGTTCGTTATGCGCTACTGGTTGATCAACTGATTGGTCAGCATCAGGTTGTCGTCAAAAATCTCGAACAAAACTATCGTAAGGTGCCGGGAATTGCTGCTGCCACTATTCTGGGGGACGGCAGCGTAGCTATGATCCTGGATGTTGCTGCGCTTTATTCCAGAACAGCAATGACGCCTGCAATAGTGGATTCCGGCAAGGTTCTCAATTAAGGAATACATTATGAAACTCACAGATAACGATAAGCAGTCGGCAAAAGAAAATGTCGGTAATGAATATTTAATTTTTACTCTTGGACAAGAAGAGTATGGGATCGAGATATTAAAGGTTCAGGAAATTCGCGGCTATGAACGTGTTACACGCATTGCGAATACCCCTGATTTTATTGCCGGTGTGACAAACCTTCGCGGCGTTATTGTACCTGTAGTTGACTTTCGCGTTAAATTTCATCTCGACACTGTCGCATTTGATGAAAACACAGTCGTTATCGTGTTAAGTTTTTCTAATAAAATAGTTGGGATAGTGGTCGATGGTGTCTCTGATGTGCTCTCCTTGTCACCCGAACAAATTCGCCCGGCACCTGATTTTAGTGGCGCAAAATTAGCTACGGATTACTTGCTTGGCTTAGGTACGCTTGATTCCAGAATGCTTATTCTCGTAGATATTGAAAAATTGCTTAACAGTGAAGAAATGCAATTGGTTGAGCGTACAGCAGAAATATCAGTTGACTAAAATGTTGCTTTAGTAATTTTCATGCTTACAGGTCAGGTGAATAATGATTTTTTCATCAAAAATCAGCGAGAAGCTCAGGTTCTTACCTGACTCATTATCTCTAAAAACAACTTTTATTATTGCCGTTTCTTTTGTTGTTTTGCTCTTCACTATGTCAAATATTATAACATTATATCATTTTATTGAGATTAAGAATAACGTTTTCAGGCTAACGACAGGTTTAGATCAGATCAATAAATTGTCAAAGACACGGCAAGCGCTTGAACTTGTCTTTGAAGAATGGGATTACCGTGACAATAGTAAATCCATGCATAACATGGAATCTGCTAAAAATTATTTCCATGAGTATCTGAATGTAATTTCTGATGATGCTAAAGTTGGTTCGAAATCCACTCAGGCAGTCAGTAATGCTTTTGCAAATGTTGAAAAGGCGTTTAGTTCGGGTCGACTGAGTGAAGTGCAAAAAGAGGTCGATAATTTTGTTATTCAGGAAAATGCTCTGGATGATTATGTCTATAAATATGATGAGCCTGAAGCTAAGGATATTATTAACTGTCTGTTAACTGACTCTTATTATGTTAGTATATTCTCTTTCGGTTTTTGGATAATATTATCGGTTGTTGGCTGGCTATGGTTAAAAAATAAAGTATTCTCACGATTTGAATACATTAAAGAATGCTTTTCTTTAATTTCTAATGGCGAACTTAACCATACCTTAGACATCGGTCAGAAAAACGAAATTGGCGAAGTTATTGAGCAACTGGATACTATGCGGCTCAATTTAAGCGAAATCCTTACAACGTTTAAAAGTTCAATTGAATTAATCAGTGACAGTACTGATGAAATGGCGCATGGCAACAGCGACCTGTCAACTCGTACAGAGGAGCAGGCGGGGGCATTACAGCTTACGGCTGCCAATATGGAAGAGATTAGTACGACAGTCGCGCATAATGCTGACAACGCAAAAAAAGCGAATGAATTTGCCAGCGCGGCAAATACGACGGCACAGGAAGGGCTGACGGCGGCGCAGGCGGTTACGGAAACCATCCGTACTATTGAGCAAAGTGTTAAAAAGATATCGGAAATTAACAAAGTTGTGGATGACATCGCTCGCCAGACATATATCCTGGCGCTTAATGCTGCTGTTGAAGCGGCAAGAGCCGGAGATCATGGACGTGGATTTGCTGTCGTTGCCAGTGAAGTACGGCATCTGGCTCAAAACAGCGCCAGTGCGGCAAAAGAAATCAATGAATTGATAACCACAGCCGTTGAACATGTTAATACAGGCAATGCGCTGGCTTCCAATGCGGGTAAGACGATTAATGAAATGGTAGATGCCATTTATGATGTCAACAGCATTATGAATGATATCTCACAGGCGTCTGAAGAGCAGAGCAAGGGAATTCAGCAGGTTGCGTATGCACTGACTGAAATGGATAGCGTGACGCAGCGTAATAGCATATTGGTCGGCGAATCGGAAACCATCGCACTGAGTCTGCATGATCAGGTCAGACAATTACAGGAAATGATCGCCTTCTTTAAATTACCGATTAATGATCTTTGATTATCCCCGATGCACATCAGATATAGCACCCTACCAGGGTGTTATATCTGCCATCGTTGTCGATAACTACGATTACTATTCCTGTTTTTCTCGTTACTACTCCTGGTTTGGACTGGTTAATTTTTAGTAGTAGGCTTAATCTATTTATATAGGATTAATATAAATGCCTTTATATTAGCCAGGGTAAACACCTGAGTTAATCTCATTAAATATCTTAAGTTGGTTTATTTTTGCTACAGATTTAACTTATTTTATGGTTAATAATATGGAAACAGATGCAACAATTGAAGAGGGTGTTAATATCTGCATATAACAAGCCGTTTTTTGGAGCTAATTTTATGCAGCAACCTGTCGTTCGAGTGGGCGAATGGTTAGTCAGTCCCGATGTTAATCAAATCAGCTGCAACGGGCGGCGGACAACACTCGAACCGCGATTAATCGATCTTCTGGTTTTTCTTGCTCATCACCCCGGAGAGGTGCTTACGCGCGATGAGTTGATTGACCATGTGTGGAAGCGTAATATCGTTACCAGCCACGTTGTAACACAATCTATTTCTGAATTACGCAAGTCATTAAAAAATGGCGATGATGATGAAAATAATGAATATATCGTTACTATCCCCAAGCGTGGATATAAACTCACCGCGCCGGTAATATGGTGTGCTGAAGAAATGGAATTGACGCCTGAACAATCCGATATTATGTCTGATACTCCGCCACCGACCAATGCCCCCACCATTACCGCACCTCAATTAACGGATAATCAGCCGCGTAAATATCATCATTTCCGTGTTGTTATCGTTTGGGCTATATTTTTACTAGCCGTGCTCAGTTGTGTATTTATGGTTGCAAAAACAGCAATTAAATCTAATTTAACGACGACCAATACTCAGCTTCTGCTGAATCCACTTGATATTGATATACACCTCGTTAATGGAAATGCATGTAATAACTGGAATTTACAGCTTTTTTATGCCGTTGGCTTAGGAAGCCTGGTGACATCCACGCTTAACACATTTTCTAATTATATGGTGCATGACAAAATAAACTACAGTGGCCATGTTTCGGGAAATTCAGGGAAAACGTTAACGCTGGAGTTTCTCAATCAACGTCACTATCGCGCACAGCAATGTTTTATGTCTGTCCGCCTGGTCGATCATGCGAACGGCGAGGTTATGCTGGATAAACGTTACTTCATTACGGGGTCTAATGAGGTTGCGATCCAGAATGATTTACTGAGCAATTTATCATCGGCGCTCTCGCTATCCTGGTCAGACAAAATGACGGAAATGATGAACCATTATCAACCCATTAAAAGTCAGTCTCTGGCACATTTTTTTGAAGCACATCAGTTGTTAATGCAGGGGGATGCTGCATCGCTAAACAAAGCCAGTGAAATCCTCGAAGACGTGGCGAAACAGTCCCCGGAATTTACCTATGTTAATGCTGAAAAAGCATTGATCGATATTTTTCGCCATACGCAGCAGTTGCTTGATGACAAACAGCTTAAAACGTTATATGCCTCGATGGAGAAAATTCGTAACAGCCCAGGGATCAAGGATTCAGCGATTTACTATCAGATTAAAACTGTCGATTTGTTAGATCGTGGCAACGTGGAGGAGGCGTATCAGGCAATTAATCTTGGTATCCGAAATGAGCTCTCCTGGCTAAACTATATCCTGCTGGGAAAAGTCTACGAAATGAAAGGCGAAAACCGTCTTGCTGCTGATGCCTATATTACCGCATTTAATTTGCGTCCTGGTGAAAACACGCTGTACTGGATTAAAAACGGAATATTCCAGACATCACTAAACCGCATCGTACCCTACCTTGAAAATTATTCTTCAGCAGAATAAATGAAGCCTTATCATATTTTTTCTTAAATAATATGATAAGGCGTTTTTTTCATGTCATCAGTCACCGTATTTATATTTTACGTAATCCATCATAAGTCAGATGAACTACGGTTTTATTCTTAAGAAAGTTACTTTAATTTGTTGATATTCAACAAGATTTATCTTTTCATGATAACCGTAGATAATCCAGATAACCTTTATGGTTCTCTAAAAAACATCATTTATATATCGTTTATTGTTTATTCATTTTATCTTTAGGACTTCATTCTCCTGAATTAGTACTCTTTTCTGTAGTCGGCCAGTCTGCAGCGTTGTTTACATGTTGACTAGTGCCTTGAATATTAAATCCAGGAGATTGAAAATATGAGTTCTGCCAAACAGATCGGGCTATTTGCCTGTACTGGCGTGGTAGCCGGTAATATGATGGGCAGCGGGATTGCATTATTACCCGCGAATCTTGCCAGCATTGGTGGTATTGCAATCTGGGGATGGATTATCTCTATTATTGGCGCGATGTCGCTGGCCTATGTTTATGCCCGCCTGGCGACCAAAAACCCGCAACAAGGTGGTCCAATTGCTTATGCGGGGGAAATATCTCCGGCATTCGGTTTCCAGACCGGTGTTCTTTATTACCATGCGAACTGGATCGGTAACCTTGCTATTGGTATTACCGCAGTCTCTTATCTTTCTACTTTCTTCCCTGTATTAAATAGCCCAATTCCAGCCGGCATTGCCTGTATTGCTATCGTCTGGATCTTTACGTTCGTCAACATGCTTGGCGGTACCTGGGTGAGTCGTTTGACGACGATTGGCCTGATACTGGTACTGATTCCTGTCGCGCTGACTGCTGTTATTGGCTGGCACTGGTTTGATCTGGCGACTTACCAGGCGAACTGGAACACCTCCGGTACGACTGACAGCCGCGCTGTGATTAACAGTATTCTGCTCTGCCTGTGGGCTTTCGTTGGCGTTGAATCTGCTGCGGTGAGCAGCGGCATGGTGAAGAATCCAAAACGCACCGTTCCGCTGGCAACCATGCTTGGCACGGCAATGGCCGGTATTGTTTATATTGCCGCAACCCAGGTGCTTTCCGGGATGTTCCCTGCCGACCGTATGGCTGCTTCTGGTGCTCCGTTCGCCGTTAGCGCCGCGACGATGTTTGGCGGCTGGGCCGCACCGGTGGTTTCTGCTTTTACCGCTTTCGCCTGTCTGACTTCCCTCGGTTCCTGGATGATGCTGGTTGGCCAGGCGGGTGTCCGTGCGGCAAACGACGGCAACTTCCCGAAAGTTTATGGTGATGTTGACAGTAATAACATCCCTAAAAAAGGCCTGCTGCTTGCAGCGGTGAAAATGACAGCCCTGATGGTGTTGATCACGGTGATGAACTCTACCGGTGGTAAAGCTTCTGACCTGTTTGGTGTGCTAACCGGGATCGCCGTGCTGTTAACCATGCTTCCTTACTTCTACTCCTGTGTTGATCTGATTCGTTTCGAAGGCGTCAACCTGCGTAACAGCGCCAGCCTGGTTTGTTCAGTGCTGGGTTGTGTCTTCTGCTTCATCGCTCTGTCAGGCGCCACGTCCTTCGAGCTGACCGGGACATTTATCGTCAGCCTGATAATCCTGATGTTTTACGGTCGTAAATTGCACCAGCGCGAACATGCTGCTGACGACGTTAGCAGCGTAGACACCCACTAATTCCCTTCGTTTCTCTGCGTTCCTCTCGTTCTCCCACAACGAGACGGGAGGAGCCAGCTCTATCAGGAGATATAAATATGAACGTTATCGCGATAATGAATCAGATGGGTGTTTACTTTAAAGAAGAGCCTATCCGTGAATTGCATTGCGCCCTTGAAAAACGGGGCTTCCACGTTGTCTATCCAAACGACCGCGAAGATCTGCTGAAGCTGATTGAAAATAATGCTCAACTTTGCGGCGTGATCTTCGACTGGGATAAGTACAATCTTGCTCTGTGCGAAGAAATCAGCGCCATGAATGAGTACATGCCACTGTATGCGTTTGCAAATACTCACTCTACCCTGGATGTCAGCCTTAACGAGCTGCGTATGCAGGTGCGTTTCTTCGAATACGCGCTGGGCGCGGCAGAAGATATCGCCTTAAAAATCAAGCAAAATACTGACGAATATATCGATACCATTCTGCCGCCACTGACCAAAGCCCTGTTCAAATATGTTCGTGAAGGTAAGTACACATTCTGTACCCCTGGTCATATGAGCGGTACGGCATTCCTGAAAAGCCCTGTCGGTAGCATTTTCTATGACTTCTTTGGTGCAAACACCATGAAATCAGACATCTCCATCTCGGTATCTGAGCTGGGATCTCTGCTGGATCACTCTGGTCCGCACAAAGAAGCGGAAGAGTATATTGCTCGCGTGTTCAACGCTGAACGCAGCTATATGGTCACCAACGGTACGTCAACCGCTAACAAAATCGTCGGTATGTATTCCGCTCCGGCGGGCAGCACTGTGCTGATTGACCGTAACTGCCACAAATCGCTGACCCATCTGATGATGATGAGCGATATTACGCCGATCTACTTCCGCCCGACCCGTAATGCTTACGGTATTTTAGGCGGTATTCCGCAGAGCGAATTTCAGCATGAAACCATCGCCAAACGCGTGCAAGAAACTCCGAATGCCACCTGGCCTGTACATGCTGTTATTACCAACTCGACTTATGACGGCCTGCTGTACAACACCGACTACATCAAGAAAACGCTGGACGTAAAATCCATCCACTTTGATTCCGCCTGGGTGCCTTACACCAATTTCTCGCCAATTTACAAAGGTAAATGCGGGATGAGCGGTGGTCGTGTTGAAGGTAAAGTGATTTACGAAACTCAGTCTACGCATAAATTGCTCGCAGCGTTTTCTCAGGCATCCATGATCCATGTGAAAGGGGATGTCAACGAAGAGACGTTCAGCGAAGCCTATATGATGCACACCACGACTTCACCGCACTACGGTATTGTCGCATCGACTGAAACGGCTGCGGCAATGATGAAAGGTAATGCCGGTAAGCGTCTGATTGATGGCTCTATTAATCGTGCAATCAGGTTCCGTAAAGAGATTAAACGCTTAAAAGGTGAATCAGAAGGTTGGTTCTTTGATGTCTGGCAGCCAGAGCAGATTGACCAGGTTGAATGCTGGCCGCTCAATTCTGACAACGGCTGGCATGGTTTCCAGAACATTGACAACGAGCATATGTATCTGGACCCGATCAAAGTCACTCTGCTGACGCCGGGTATGACGAAAGACGGCACGATGGACGATTTCGGTATTCCAGCGAGCATTGTGGCGAAATACCTTGATGAGCATGGCATTATCGTTGAGAAAACCGGTCCTTATAACCTGCTCTTCCTCTTCAGCATTGGTATCGATAAAACCAAAGCTCTGAGCCTGTTGCGTGGTCTGACCGAGTTCAAACGCGCCTTTGATTTAAACCTGCGTGTGAAAAACATGCTGCCGTCACTGTATCAGGAAGATCCTGAATTCTATGAAGACATGCGTATTCAGGAACTGGCACAGAATATTCATAAACTGATTTCTCACCATAATTTGCCGGATCTGATGTATCGCGCGTTCGAAGTTCTGCCTGAAATGGTGGTAACGCCGTATCGTGCATTCCAGAAAGAACTGCATAGCGAAGTGGAAGAAGTTTATCTGGATGACATGGTCGGTCGCGTGAACGCCAATATGATCCTGCCGTATCCTCCGGGTGTACCGCTGGTGATGCCTGGCGAAATGATCACCGCTGAAAGCCGTCCGGTACTGGAGTTCCTGCAGATGCTGTGTGAAATTGGCGCGCATTATCCGGGCTTTGAAACCGATATTCATGGTGCGTATCGCCAGGCCGATGGCCGTTATACCGTGAAAGTACTTAAGTAATTAAAGTAGTAAATTGATATAACAGTTTATTTCCTTCTGTCTTATATCGATCTATTGGAAGGGGCCGGTGAATACATGCTGTCGTTCACCGGCTTTATTTTTTTCCGCTGCTCATTCCTCTTTAGCAATATTCTCAACATCTCCTGGCCGTTAAACTAAGGCCAAATCCTGATGGTTTTCTCTTACGCTGAGTGTCAGTATGTGATAGTGCGCATACTACAAAAAAGTTAATTTCGAGAAGAAAGTTAAACATAATTAAGAAATAAGATAAAAACTTTCTTTTCACCCAGAAAAGTATTGTAGATAAATGTTGCTCTGTAAAATATATACCTGCTATTAACCAGCACAGAAAAAGGAGAAGCAAGATGGAAGGATATGAGATTATGTTCAGTAACCGAAAAATTAAGTTTAGTCATCAGGTATCGATCAGTTTGTTACTCGGCGTTATCGGTTTTTTTGTTGTCATCGCAGGAATAGTTCTGTTGTGGCACAATTATAATTCATAGGTAATGCCTGAGTATTTCGTTTCACCATCAGGTATTTGACTGCTGATATAGCTGATGTGAAGGGTAATTCATTTTCCTGCACGTCAGCTCGTTGAATTATCTGATGTTAACGGGATATTTTTTGTTGAAATTGTCAGCAATATCAGGTTATTACATGAAGTAAGCGCTTACATTTACATAAATCTGTAGGCCGGATAAGGCGTTTACGCCGCATCCGGCAAGAAACTACGTCGGGCTAAATAGCCATTACCGCGCACATTCATGATGTCCGCGCGAAAACACCTACTCAAGATGTCTGGCGAGTACGTCATTAATTGACTGCTCCAACTCGTCCATAACTTCTTTTGTCAGACGATTAAATTCAAAAGAGATTGTTCGGCCATTAACGCGTTTACGCGCGTATCGGTCTTTGTCATCAAAAGCCCACAGCGAAACGACCTTCGCTTTCTCTTTTTTAGGCAGCGAGATCAGCAAAGACGATTTTTTCTGAATAAGCTTCAGCAGCTTATTTTTAATCTCATCTTCCGCAAGGCCACCTTCGCTCAGAATAAGATCAATATCTTCTGAAATTTGTTCGATCAGCGTGCTCAGTTCGACATTTTTCTCGGCGAGACTTTCGTCTACCGCAGCCAGTAATTTGTAATCGGAAAAATGAAGCTCCGACTGCACTGGGAACAGTGAAACCAGCTCCTGCGGAACGGAGGCCGCCTGCATGGCGCGGGAGACTTTGGCCGGTGACAGTTTTTCCTGTGCGGCTATCTGTTTCTGATTCAGCCCTGATGCCTTAAGCGCCATCAGGCGTAACCCAACTTCACGCAGGTTATGTTCTTTCGCCGTCTGAATATCTGCCGCCAGTTTACGAGCCTCATCGGCAGACACCGTTGAAGTGGTGACCAGTACTTTCAGCGGGGTATGGCACAAAATTGCCGCCGCGCGTCTGCGGGAACCATCAATAATTTCCACACCATCTTCCCGCTCAATACCGATGCAAGGGAAAAACTGTTGCAGGCGGAGCGTGCGGGTAATGTCTTTCAGGGACTCGCTGGTCAGCGAGGTCTGATCGCGACCGTTTATCTCCTGAATGACATAGGTTCCTTTTTCGACCTCATTGGCCGGGATTGTGCGCAACGAAAAAGTAACATGACGCCCAGTGGAGAGAGTAAAGATTTGCTCCTGAGACGGTCCGCCATCATCCTCGTGCAGCGCAGGGGTTTTGAAGGTACGGCCTATGGTGACTCTCTTGGCGCTCATCATACAACTCCGTTGGTTCTGATAAATTCAATGCGGTCGAATACTGCCCGGGCGAAATCTTCAGCGGCGTGGCGGGCATTTTTCAACGCTTCGCTGCTGCCGATATAGGTGGCTGGGTTTGCCGAGACAACGGTGTCGAAGGACTCGCCGCAACGCTCAAAGCCATCCAGTCGCGGTAACGCGACATCGAGCATATCGCCGCCAAAAATCTCTTTTGCCAGGCTATGGCAAAGCTTATGGTCGGATTTATTTGACAGTTTTGACATGAAGCCGATATTGCCCCGTAGATTACACTTCATGCCGGATTCATTAATAATTTCAACCAGTTCAGGGAGTCTGGTTAAATATTTCAGCGTCGAGTGGAAATCGACCTGTGCAGGCGGAACCGGCGTTAACAGCAGATCGGCTGAGGCGATGGCATTTTTGAGAAACGCGTCAAGGTGTGGGCCGCTGTCGATAAAGATGAAATCGTAATCCTTGCGCAGTTTATCAATCACATTCTCTTTCAGCACAGCGTGAACATTTTGCCCCGGCAGGTGTTCGGCGCATAACTCATCCCAGCGTGAGGCGATAAACGCATCTTCAATTGAGGCTGGCAGTACATCTACGCCCGGCACAATGGAAGGCACGATAAATTCTGAGAGTAACTCCTCGCGCGACACATTTTGCAGCATGGCCTGTGCGGAGGTGGCCTCCACCATGCCAATGGCCCGGGTGTGGTTGAGGAACATGGTTGCCGAAGACTGCGGATCGAGATCAACCACCAGGATGCGTAAGTCTTCATAAAGCAGGTGAGGGTGGGTGCGTAGCGCATGGGCCAGAGAAACGGTAGAGACCGTTTTAGACACGCCACCTTTCAGGTTGCCGATGAAAACGGCGAATGCCGATGGATAGCGGTCGCGATATTTAGGAACGCCACGGTGATGGTAAATGTCGATAATGTTCTGAATCGACATGGCGTACTTGGTGGAGCTACCAGCGGGGCGCTTATCAAACACATAGCCGCTTTCTTCCATCTCGTTGACGGCGTAGTCCACGCTGGCGCGCGTGAGACGGGGCAGCCGGGCAAGCGCCGCCTTGGCATAGACCTGATAAAACTTGTTTTCCTGCAACTCTTCTTTCTGTGACTGAATTTGTTCGGTAAGAGAAAACAGCATTTTCTCTGAACGTTGCGCAACTTTTAACAGATGGACAGGCGTATCCATGATTTTCTGCCTTTATGCTGAAATGATGAATTTCGTCAAGAATGCTACATACAAGTGGCAAAGTAAACATTTCAGATGCAATAAGGTAAAAATAGCGGGTAGCGGCTCACTTATCTGTTGAGTTGTGAGCATCTTTGGGCGTTATTCGCCAGATCGGAGTGGGGCAGAAGGCCGGGTTATGTCGTGCTGATGACGTACATAAAGCGCCTGTCTGGATAATATCGTTGTTGTATTGCGTTCAACTTGATGGAACTCTGATAGCACTATTTTCAGTCAATACGCGTCAGGGCTATAGTCCAAAAACATCGGTAATATCAGGGTATTTTTGATAAAAAAAGCCTACGCAATAGATGTTGCTCAGGCTATTGGTGGTTGTTCAGATCCCACTACCGACAGAGGGGGCTGGATCTGCTACGTATGAAAGTGGAAGACGGTGATGTTATCCTGGTGAAGAAGCTAAAACGTCTTGGTCGTGGTGATCTCCTCCCTGAAAACAGTACCAGTCTAAACTGAAGTCTCCGGTCTTTCTTCCTGCTAACAGAGAGGCTTATTACCATGAAAAAGACCCGTTATACCGAAGAACAGATTGCGTTTGCGCTGAAACAGGCCGAAACCGGCACCCGCGTAGGGGAAGTCTGCAGAAAGATGGGTATTTCTGAGGCCACCTTTTACAACTGGAAGAAGAAATTTGACGCTCAGGGCGTTACCGTCAGGTTTATTGACGATGGGAGCAGCACCGATGGTGATATGGGACAAGTGGTGATGACCATCCTGTCGGCAGTGGCGCTGGCTGTACGCCGGAGGGTCCTGGAGCGTACAAATGAAGACCGACAGGAAGCCAGAATGAAAGATGCGACAGTGTCATTTAATAAAACTGTCGCATTCAGAAAATAAAACCACAACGCCATAATTTACAAACAGAAATTCAAGGTGATATAGAAAATCATTTCAATTTTAAGACAATCCCATCTTTAAATGAAATATTGAAACTACTTAAAATATCAACTGGCATCTCATCTACGTACACGATTTTTAAGTCATTTAACGCCATTACATCTGGCAGGTTTTGAAGAGTTGCCGCAGCTAATGTTAGAGTCGCTTTTGAACCGGATTTAAAGTTAATCATTCCTGCCCAGCATTTTCCTGTTGGTTTCTGTAACTCTTGCACAGGAGCAATTGGGATAGTATTGTTCAATGGATTAATAGTTACCTTTGCACTACCTGACAACTGAATAATCTTACCCATCCCATTCCCCTGTGAAAACTGAGTTGTATGAATATCCACTGTCGAATTATCAAAAGCATCTATCGCAACATAATCTCCTTCGTTGTTATCAGGGACATCATTACATATAGTCCTTGCGAAAATATTTCCATAAGATGAATCATAAAAAGATAAACTACTCGAAAGGTTTAAATTTGAGTCAGTATGTTGCTCTAATCTAACATTTAGTAAGAGTGAAGAATTATTATTAAACCTCAATCCGCTAAGTATACTGCCCGCGATGTTATTTGTTGAAATTTCATTGGCTTGCACATCAAGTGTGCTGTATCCTGATATTATAGCGTTATAAAACAACTCAATATACTCTGCTGAAATGATGAATCTTGAATTCTGAATACCAGTAAGGTATGGGCTTTTAATTGTATCTAACCTTGACATTCCGAGGAAAACAGCGCGTAGATTTTCCAGTGTAACACGGCTATCATCGAACAATTTGAAATCAATTGCGAAATAAGGACGATGTCTCGAGGAATCAGTTAATGTTATGGTTTTTAAGTTTTTGTCACCTGCAATACGGAAATCAGCTTTTTCCAAAAACAGAAAAGTGGAATTTTTATCCTTCGTAGCTGGTACAGACCAATTAATAACGTCGGCTCCTGTACTATCCGGGAGAAGAATAAGAGGACCAGCTTGAACAGGACCAACGTGAACAGGACCAGTAGCCATACCGTAAACTTCAAGCCCGCATCCTTGCATTTTATTAAATGCTTCTGCAGGTCCCCTCAACGTGACTTCTCTGGGATAGTCAAAAGACTGATTACTTTCAGGATCCCAGTTAAACGTAGCGTCTGTATTTTTCATAATAACCTATTTTCAAGTAGAAGTTGTAACCCAAAAAAGTATTAGGTTGCCGATGAACTGCCTGTTTTGTACTTGTAATGGATTAAAGTGTTAATTCATTAGATCTGAACATGAAGCACAATTGTTGTTTTATTTTACGGAATAGGATTACAACTATATATCACGTTGCTGCCATCAATATTTCATCATTACTGATGACCAAAAAAGCAACTGTATTTTTATTCATAAATAAATCTTCATTTCTAATGATGCAACATTTTATTTCATGGCCAAGTGACACTATAAATATTAATAGAATTAAAAAAGAGTTGTTGTTATTTACAAGTTATATATTGATATAGTTTGAGTTATTTTAAAATGATTAGATGTATATAGAAAATATTTTTATTATAAATCTGTGATATCAGTGATTGTAGTGGCACAGTAAATTTGACTACCTGATTAAAGGTGATATTCACACAAATAGCGGGTTGAGTCTCACCTATCCACTGAGTAGTAAGAATCTCTGGGCGTTATTCGCCAGATCGGAGCGGGGCAGAAGGCCGGTTACGTAGAGCTGATGACGTAAATAAAGCGCCTGTCTGGATGATATCGTTGTTGTGTTGCGTTCAACCTGATGGAACTCTGATGGCACTATTTTCAGTCAATACGCGTCAGGTCAATAGTCCAAAAAATCGGTAATCTCAGGATATTTTTGATAAAAAATGTCCTGCGCAATATTTATTGCACAGGACATTGGTGGTTATTCAGACTGATGCAGTAGGTAATCTCACTGCGTTAGCCAGGCACCCTTATCGGATGCTGGAGTGATTTCTGTTTAGTTAATGGTTAAATCCACCGTCATATTGTATTCAAATTTCCATGTTCCGTCGGTGAGAATGTAATGGATCAAACCGGTGTAATGTCCAGCAGGAAGGTCGGGGTTATCGCTGCGCGACCAGTCAAATAAACTTCTCGCAAGAGAAAGCCCACAACCAATCACAGTGTTGAAGGAATAAAGACCACAAGCTGTAAGCTTTCTTGCCCTTAACTTGAGCGTATACTCCTTGCCGTGTTCATCGATGATCGGTGTCTGAATCACTTCATTATCGGGATTGTTTCCTGATGATAGTGTTGTTGGGCCCATCGTGGGGGGAGCAACGATAAATGCTGTGTAAAGGTTAGGGGCGCTCAGATGCGCAGACATAGTTTGGGCTGTGTCAGTATTGATGACCCAGTGTTCAGATATCTCTGTCATAAACGCCATGTCTGGATCTGTTATCGTTGAACCATTCGTGCTTGCCGTTGTCGTCGCCATTCCTACTTTAGTACTTCGAATAGTGACACTTGTAATTCCGTTGGCATCGGTTTTTGACGTTTCCGCAGAAAGGAAGAAACCAGGTGTTGTCTGCCAGCTAACGGTAGCATCAGGGACCCTGTTATTGTTGATGTCCGTCACTATCGCTTCATAGGTTGCGTTATCCTTACCATCAGGGGCAACAATAGACTTATTACTATATATTGTATCCATTTTTGCGGTTTTAATATCTCCAATAAAGGTGACTCCAGGTGCCGCAAGCTGTGTGCCATTCACCGGTATGGTGGCGGTGACAATTGTTACGGCTGCGATTTTCGTGTGTCCGCTGACGGTGGCAACGCCCTGGTTATCCGTCAGACTGTTGGTGCCGTCTAACGTCAGATTCGGGGCGTTACTGGTCCAGTCGATCTGCACGCCCTTAACCGAATTATCGTGGGCATCTTTGACAGTAACCGACCAGGTTACGAGTTCCTTGTCATCGGCTACGGCCTGGGTTTTGTCCACTTTGCTGTCAGACAGGGCCGCTGTAGCAATATTGCCAGTCACATTCACCGTTACAGTCTGGCTGGACTGATTAATACCCGCAGTAATTTGCGACGCACCTCCTTTGGTGGTGGAATAAGCAACTTCCGCGATACCCTGACTGTTGGTGTCGGTGACATTACCAGGCTGGAAAATCCCGTTGGTATTATCGGAGCTCCAGTTAACCCGTTGGTTAATAACAGGATGTCCGGCTTCGTCCGTCACTGTGGCTTTCAGCGTTATGTTATCACCTGCTGCCACATCCGTTGTTGTGGACGGGGTGAGCGCAGAGACTGCGGCAGTAGCCGCATCGGCACCAAAGCTGATGGTTTCAGATGACTGACTTACACCATTGATGGTCGCCACAGCCTGACAGGCGAGTACATCCTCTGAGGTGAGCGTTGCTGTAACCTGACCCTGGGCGTCGGTTTTTTGCGGACTGCCGGTAAGATGATATTTACCTGTTGCTGGCTGAACCTGCCAGGTCACCTCACTCTGGCTGACGGGGTTCTTGTATTCATCTTCCACAGTGGCGGTCAGGGTAACCACATCCTTGTTATTCGCCATTGCGCTGGTTTTACTGGCGCTGACGTTAACCGGTTTTGCACTCTGTATATCAGGCGTGATGGTTAGCTGAATAGTTTTCTGGCTGTGATTGTCGCTGGATGCCGTAATGGTGGTGGCTTTCGCGAGCGTGCTGATGTAAGTCACCTTCACGTTACCCTTCGCATCGGTGTTCGATGTTGTTTCACTGAAAACACCTGCGGCATTGTCAGACTGCCAGACAACAGGTTTATTCGCGACCGGGTGACCGGATGCGTCCAGAACCTGAGCGGTCAACGTAACAATACCTTTACCGGCAGTGACACTGGTGTTATCTGCTGTCAGGCTTTGCAGCGTAGCAGACGTCGCATCCTCAGTGAATTTCACTGTGCCTGATGTTACCAGTGCTCCGCTGGCAGCATGGCCAATGTTACCGCTGATCTGATGCTCCCCACGTTGTTTTGAGGTCAGAGATACCGTCACGTTGCCGTTGCTGTCTGACGTGCTGGAGGCCGTTGACAGGAGACCTGTAGCAGGTATTGCTGCCCAGTTGATACTGATGCCCGACAGTGGGTTGCTGTTCGCATCCGTCACGATCCCCGTGAAAAAAACTTCATCGGCGCCGTTAGCGAGTGCGTTCTGTTTACTGAGTTTCAGGTCGGTAAGCTGCGCAGTGCGGGCGTCACCGATAAAGGTTACCTGTGGCGCATTAAACCCGGCACCTGTTTCTGCCTGGGCCGTGACTCCGGCATTTCCGGCTTTCAATGCGGACAGCGTGACGGACGCGACGCCCGAGGCACTGGTTGTTGTGCTCGGTGCTGAAAGCGTAACACCCGTACCAGAGGCGCTCCAGGTCACTTTATGATTTGTAACAGGGTTGCCTTTAGCATCTTTTACTGCTGCGGTGTAGGTAATAAGCTCCTTGCCGTCGGCAATAGCCTGCGTTTTATCCACGGTGACGTCAG